>JBBSPY010000451.1:0-1534 GCA_038258415.1 Burkholderiales bacterium | reverse complement strand
GCCTGCGCCCGCAGCAGCCAGTGCTCCGCCGGATTCGCCTGACCCCACTCGCCGCCGCCCACGCCGGTCCCGGAGTCGTCGAACTTGCCGACCACGGTGGGGCGAACGTCGTCGCGCCAACCGTAAAGCTCCTCCTTGACCTGGTACTCGATGACCTGGCGCTTTTCCTCGACGACGAGGATCTCCTGCAGCCCCGTCGCGAACTCGCGCGTCGCGCTCGCCTCGAGCGGCCAGACGACGTTGACCTTGTGCAGCCGGATGCCGACGCGGCGGCACGTCTCGTCGTCGAGGCCGAGGTCCGACAGCGCCTGACGCGTGTCGTTCCAGGCCTTGCCCGAGGCGATGATCCCGAACCGGTCGTTCGGCCCTTCGACGACGTTGTGGTTGAGCCGGTTGGCGCGGATGTACGCGAGTGCCGCGTACCACTTGTAGTCCATCAGCCGCGCTTCCTGCTCGAGCGCGGAGTCGGGCCAGCGCATGTGCAGGCCGCCCGGCGGCATCCGGAAATCCTCGGGGAGGACGATGTCGACGCGGTCCGGGTCGACCGACACGCTCGCCGATGATTCGACGATCTCCTGGATCGTCTTCATTGCCGACCAGACGCCGGCGAAGCGGCTGAGCGCGAAAGCGTGCAGGCCCATGTCGAGGATGTCCTGCACGCTCGACGGGAAGAACACCGGCAGGCCGCAGGCCTTGAAGATGTGGTCGCTCTGGTGCGCTGCGGTCGAGCTCTTGGCGATGTGGTCGTCGCCGGCGATGGCGATCACGCCGCCGTGCTTCGACGTGCCGGACATGTTGGCGTGCTTGAAGACGTCGGAGCAACGGTCGACGCCCGGGCCCTTGCCGTACCAGATGCCGAACACGCCGTCGACCTTCTTCGATTCGGGGTAGAGGTCGAGCATCTGCGTGCCCCACACGGCGGTCGCGGCGAGCTCTTCGTTGACACCCGGCTGGAAGACGATGTTCTGCGCCGCAAGGTGCTTCTTCGCCTGCCACAGCGCCTGGTCGTAGCCGCCGAGCGGCGAGCCGCGGTAGCCACTGACGAAGCCGCCCGTGTTCAGGCCGAAGGTCGCGTCGCGCGTCTTCTGCAGCATTGGCAGCCGCACCAGCGCCTGCACGCCGCTCATGAAGGCGCGGCCCGATTCGAGCGCGTACTTGTCGTCGAGGGTGACGCTCTCGAGCGCCTTGCGAATCGATTCGGGAAGCGGTGCGTTCATGCGCGAGCGGGACTCCGAGGAAGCTGCGGCCGATCACGCCTCCGGCTCGTGACCGAAGGCGGGACGGGGAAGTGTAGGTGTCGCGTATCGGCGACGCGACCGAGGCCGCCGTGGGGCGGCGCCCACGCGCTGCAGTGTTGTAGGGAGAAACCTCGTCTGCGAGCGCCTGCCATCAAGGGGCACGCCACGTGCCCCAGGGCCGTGTCCTGCGGGCTTCGCGCCCCGGTACGCATTCATCATCAAAGGAGATCAACCATGATTCGCACGTCCAGCATCCTGACGACACTCGCCACCGCCGCGGCGTTCGCCTGCGGCAG
>JBBSPY010000450.1:0-1639 GCA_038258415.1 Burkholderiales bacterium | reverse complement strand
GCGCTGTGGCCGGCCGCCCCGAAGGCGCGCGCGAGGGCGCGTTCGGTCTGCGCCGAAATGCACGCCGGCTTCTCGGCGCTGCGCAACCGCTTCCCGATGAACCTCGAGGCGAGCCTGCCCGAGGTCGGGCGCCGCATCCTCGCCGACGATCCGGAAGCCGCCGCCGACGTCGCCCGGATCGACGCGCTGTTCGTCGACGCGTTGCAGGCGAGCGGAGGACCGTTCCTGTTCGGCGCCTTCGGCATCGCCGACGCCTTCTATGCGCCTGTGTGCACGCGCGTCCGCACCTACGGATTGCCGTTGTCGGCCGAGGCGCGCGCCTATCAGGCACGCGTGCTCGCCGTGCCCTCGTTTCGCGCTTGGGAAGCGGCGGCACTGGCCGAACACGACTTCCTCGTCGAGGACGAGCCGTACCGCGAGCGGACTGATCGCTGACACGAGGCCGGCGTGGCGCGGCTGCGCTACGCTGCACGGATGCGTGCATACGTCGTCGGCGGCGCCGTCCGCGACCGATTGCTCGGCCTGCCGGTGCAGGACCGTGACTGGGTCGTCGTCGGTGCCACGCCGGACGACATGCGGACCGCGGGCTACGTGGCCGTCGGCGCCGACTTTCCGGTCTTCCTGCATCCGCAGACCAAGGAGGAGCACGCCCTGGCCCGCACCGAGCGCAAGACCGCGCCGGGCTATCGCGGATTCGTCGTGCACGCCGCACCCGACGTCACGCTCGAGGACGATCTCGCGCGCCGCGACCTCACCATCAATGCCATCGCCGAAGCGTCCGACGGCGCGCTGATCGACCCGCACGGCGGACAGCGCGACCTCGACGCCAGGGTGTTGCGCCACGTCTCCGCGGCGTTCGCCGAAGACCCGGTCCGCATCCTGCGGGTGGCCCGCTTCGCGGCGCGCTTCGCCGACTTCACGGTCGCCCCGGAAACGGTCGTGCTGATGCGCGAGATGGTCGACGCCGGCGAAGCCGACGCGCTGGTCCCCGAGCGCGTCTGGCGAGAGGTGTCGCGCGGGCTGATGGAGCGCACCCCGTCGCGCATGTTCGACGTGCTCCGTTCGTGTGGCGCGCTGTCGCGCGTGCTGCCGGAGGTCGACCGGCTATGGGGCGTGCCGCAACGGGCCGACTACCACCCCGAGGTCGACACCGGCGTTCACCTCATGATGGTGCTCGACATCGCCGCGCGCCTCGAAGCGCCGCTCTCGGTGCGCTACGCCTGCCTCGGCCACGATCTCGGCAAGGGCACGACGCCGGCCGACGTGCTGCCGCGCCACATCGGCCACGAGGAACGCAGCGTGCAGCTGGTGCGCGCGATGAGCGAGCGGCTGCGGGTCGACAACGCCTGCCGCGAACTCGCGGTGCTGGTCGCGCGCGAGCATGGCAACGTGCACCGCAGCGCCGAACTCGGCCCTGCCGCGACGGTGCGCCTGCTCGAGCGCGCCGCCGCTCTGCGCAGGCCCGAACGGTTCGCGGACCTGCTGCGCGCGTGCGAGTGCGATGCCCGAGGCCGGCTCGGCCGCGACGACCAGCCGTACCCGCAGCGAGCACGCCTCCTCGACGCGATGGCGACGGTGCAGGGCGTCGATGCGACGGCGGTGGCCGCCGACGCGGTGGCCCGCGGCCTGAAGGGCCCGG
>JBBSPY010000449.1:0-1661 GCA_038258415.1 Burkholderiales bacterium | reverse complement strand
TGCCCGGTGAGGTGCACACGGTGCAGAAGTCCTACTTCCGCTGAGCGTCCTGGGCGGCATGGGATTGCTGTCCACGCTCAACCTGCCGGCACCGGCTCCGGCCGAGCCCGAGTCCGGGGTTCGCGGACGCGACGCGGCGGCGTTCGAGAACGCGCGCAAGCTGCGCGATGGCATGCGACAGGAGCTCGACAAGAGCTGGCGAGAGGCGCTCGCGATCGCGGGCCGACTCGAGGCCGGGCTGAAGCGGTCATTCGCCGCCGAGCTTCAGGCGATCGACAAGCTGCGCCAGCAGGCACGCGGGTCCGATGGGGACCCGCCCGCGCAGGTCGTCCACATGGCCAAGGCGTTGACCGGCCTGAAGCGGGCACGCAAGGCGGCCGGTCACCCGATGGCGGGCGGCGACGACGTCGCCTACGACGACGGTCACGGCACCACCGTCGGGAAGGTCGAATCGTCCAGCGGCGCGTCGGCGGCCGAGCCGGAGGCCGAGGACGATGTCGATGCGAACCGCAGAAGCGGCGCGCATTGGGTTTCACGCTTTCCGACCCGTCGCAGCACCGCCGACCTCGTGTCGCCCTTCGGAGGCAACTGCGATGACTTCATCGCTGCCGTCGAGGCGGCCGGCGGCAGCGTCGCCATCTCGGCGACGCTGCGCCCGAAGCAGCGTGCGTATCTCATGCACTGGGCATGGCAGATCGGAAAGGCCGGGGTCGAGCCTGCCAAGGTCCCGGCCGAAGATGGCGTCGACATCGAATGGGACCATGGCGACGCGGCCGCCTCCAGCCAGGCCGCGATGGCGATGGTGTCGGCCTACGGGCTGGCGTACAAGCCGTCGCTCACGTCGCGTCACATTCAGGGTCGTGCGATCGACATGACGATCACCGGCATTGTCGGCAAGACGATGAAGGGAAAGGATGGAGCCGATGTCCCGATCGCCAGCGCAAAGGACCTCTACGCGGCGGGCGCCGACTACGGAGTCGTCAAGCTCGTCAGCGATCCGCCGCACTGGTCCGACGATGGGCGTTGACGCGATGCGCGGCGCACTCACGCTGATCCTGCTGTGTGCCGTTGTCGGCATGGCGTCGGCCGGCGAGGCCATCGTCGAGTACGACGCCGACGGCACCGTCCGTGTCCACACCACGGCGTCGGACCCTCCGCCTCGCGAGGTCGTGGCGCAGTACCCCGGCCCCGGGGGACGCGCGGCCTGCTGCAAGGTCCTGCGCATCGGCGCCAGGCAGGCGCCAACGCAGGGCGCGCCGGTCAGCGACCCGTTGACGCTGCGCGCCGTGTCCACCTTTGAGACCGATCGCCTCGCGCCGCGGCAGGCCGGTGGTCCGTTCGTCGGCGCCGGGGTGTTCGGCGCCGGTTCACACACCCTGCGCCAGCGTTCGGCGAACGAGCTGCGGCTTCGAGTCGACGGCACGTCCCAGGGCTTGCTCGCGTGCGCGAGCCAGGAGGGATTCCACGTTGTCCGGACCCATGGCAAGACGACGCTAGGCCACCTCTACCTGTCGTTCGGGTACGACGTCGAGCCGACCTGCACGGCCCGTCAGACGAAGCAGCTTTCAGCAGCTGAGCGCTAGCGCACGAACTCGAGCATGCGCTCGAGGGCCATCGTGAACGGCATCTGCATCATCGGCAGGGTGAGCAGGATGCCGACC
>JBBSPY010000448.1:0-1744 GCA_038258415.1 Burkholderiales bacterium | reverse complement strand
GGCACGAACCGCGTCGCCCTGCCCCTTGTCGGCCGCGACCTTGGCGGCGAGAAGTCCGGCCTGGGCCGCGAACGTGGTTCCGGGATAGCGGCCCTTCAGGTCGGCGAAGATGCGGTCGGTCAGCGTCGTGTCGCCGGTGCGGGCCACGCGCTCGACCTCGTCATACATGGCCGCGGCCTTGCTCGCCTGGTCGCGCTGCCACCAGTGCCAGCCGATCCAGCCCAGGTAGGCGAGGGCCAGCGCGGCGACGATGCTGCTGATGAGGTTGCCCCAGCGTGCCCAGAAGGCCTTCAGCTGGTCGAGCTGTTCCTGCTCTTCGAGGTCGAGATGCGTGGCCATGGCGTCGGAAAGGTCAACCGGCGATTATGCGGGGAGGGTCTCGGCCCACGACGCGAGTCCGGTCAGCGCCACCACGCGCTGCGCCGCCGCAGGGTCGCGCAGGTCCTTCACGGCCACCTCGCCGCGCGCGAGCTCATCGTCGCCGAATACGAGCGCGTAGCGCGCGCCGCTGGCGTCGGCCTTGCGGAACTGCGCCTTCATGCCGGCGTCGCCGGCGTGCATCGTCACCGTCACGCCGCGCGAACGCACCGCCTCGAGCGCGGCGAGCACGGTCGCTCGAGCCGCAGCGGACGGAACGACGGCGTAGAGCCGTGGCCCGGCCGACGGCACCGGCAATCCGAGCGACTGGACGAGCAGCAGCAGCCGTTCGATGCCGAGGCCGAAACCGATCGCTGGCGTCGGCTTGCCGCCGAGCTGCTCGAACAGGCCGTCGTACCGGCCGCCACCGCACACCGTCCCTTGCGCGCCGAGGTGGTCCGTGACCCACTCGAAGACCGTGAGGTTGTAGTAGTCGAGACCGCGGACGAGTCTCGGATTGACCCGGTAGACGACGCCGGCGGCGTCGAGCATCGCCCGCACCGCGTCGAAATGGGCCAGCGACCGCGGTCCCAGGAAATCGAGCAGCTTCGGCGCCGCCTCGATGATCGGCTGCATCTGCGGCGCCTTGCTGTCGAGGATGCGCAGCGGATTGGCGTGCAGTCTGCGCTTCGCGTCGGCGTCGAGATCGGCCTCGTGACGCTCGAAGTGGGCGACGATCGCGTCGCGGTGGGCGCGCCGCTCGCCCGGGTCGCCCAGGCTGTTGATCTCGAGCCGCACGTGCGTGCCCTCGACGAGTCCGAGTTCGCGGCACAGCGCCCGCGCCATGAGGATCATCTCGGCGTCGACGTCCGGGCCCGCGTAGCCGAGCGCCTCGACGTCGAGCTGGTGGAACTGACGGTAGCGGCCTTTCTGCGGCCGCTCGTGACGGAACATCGGCCCCATCGTCCACACCCGCAGCGGTCCGTTGTAGAGCGCGTTGTGCTCGACCATCGCCCGCACGATCCCGGCCGTGGCCTCGGGGCGCAGCGTCAGCCGATCGCCGTTCATGGCATCGGTGAAGGAGTACATCTCCTTCTCGACGATGTCGGTTGCTTCGCCGATGCCGCGCACGAACAGCGCCGTCGGCTCGACGATGGGCACGAGGATCGGCTGGTAGCCGTAGCGCGACGTCACCGTTCGCACGCACGACTCGAACCACTGCCACAGGCCCATGTCGGGGAGCAAATCCTTCCGCGGCACCGATGCCGGCAGGAAGTCGTTCATGCCCTTGACGGCGCGGATCGGCTCCTTCGTCATGCCGCCTCGGTGGCGGCGACGGCGCTTCCGTAGCGCTGCTCGATGTAGCGCTCGACCAGCGCCTGGAACT
>JBBSPY010000447.1:0-1814 GCA_038258415.1 Burkholderiales bacterium | reverse complement strand
CGCAGGCGTGGCGGTGATCGTCGGTCGCTCGGCCTGCGCCTGGTAGAGCAGCGCCAGCGAGCCGCCACCCGACCATCCGCACAGCACCACGCGCTCGTAGCGCCAGTGCTCGCGGGCATGGCGCATCCACGCGCCGAGGTCGAGGAGCACCTTCTCGAACACCAGGGGCGTGTCGTTGCGCGCGTAGCGACTCGCCGCGCAGAGCACGTCGACGCCCTGTCCCGCCATCGCCCGTGGCATCGGCAGCAGCTGCAGCGTGCTGGCCGGGTGCATGTAGACGAGCAGCGTGCGGGCCTGCCCCGATCCCGCGCGAAAGCGGATGCCCTCGAGGTTGACCGCGCCCTGGCTGCCCGCGAAGCCGTAGACCTCGCGCACCCCGGCGACGCCTTCGCGGTAGGCGACGTGGACCCATTCGGCGCCGATCGGATCGCTGTCCAAGCGCAGATGATGTCACGCGGCATAGCATCGCCGGCTCAACCGACGGGAGCGACGATGAACAGCGGCAGCAGCAAGATGAGCGCAGGTGCGACGTTTCCCGACCTGTCCTGGGAGACCGTAGCCGGCGAGCGACTTCAGCCGGCGAAGCAGTCGGGCTGGCGGATGCTCGTCGTCTACCGGGGCAAGCACTGCCCGCTCTGCAAGGCCTACCTCGACACGTTGAGCGGCTTGCTCGGCGAATTCGAGGCGGCCGGCGTCACCGTCTCTGCGGTTTCGGCAGACCCCGCCGAGAAGGCCCGCGCGGAAGTTGGCGAGCAGGGCTGGACCTTTCCCGTCGCCCACGACCTTTCCATCGACGACATGCGAGCGCTCGGTCTCTACATCTCGGACCCGCGATCGCCGCAGGAAACCGATCGGCCCTTCGCCGAGCCCGGCTTGTTCGTCATCAACCCGCTGGGTCAAGCGCAAATCATCGACATCTCCAACGCTCCGTTTGCTCGCCCCGACCTGAAGGGCCTGCTGAAGGGCCTGCAGTTCGTCATGAGCAAGGACTACCCGATCCGCGGTCGGGCGTGACCGCCCGCCGGCGCACCGCCGCCCTTCCCTCGCTGCTGCTCGTCGGCGGCGGCATCGGCGGCATGTCGGCCGCCCTCGCGCTGGCACGACTCGGCCTGTCGGTCGACCTGCTTGAGCAGAGCGCCGCCATCGGCGAGATCGGCGCCGGGCTGCAGCTCGGCCCCAACGCCTTCGCCGCACTCGATGCGCTCGGCGTCGGCGAGAACATCCGCCGCGCCGCCGTCTTCACCGACGACCTGTTCCTGATCGACGCGGTCGACTGCAGCGAAATCGCCCGGGTGCCGCTCGGCGCCGCGTTTCGCCGGCGCTTCGGCAACCCCTACGCGGTGAGCCACCGCGCCGACCTGCACGAGTCGATTCATGCCGAGGTGCGCCAGCACCCGCTGATCCGGTTCCACGCATCGGCGCGGGTGACCGAGGTCGAGATCGACGAGCGACACGTGAGGGTCGACACCGCTGACGGCCGCCGCTTCGACGCCGACGGCCTCGTCGGCTGCGACGGCACGAAGTCGATCGTCCGCGATCGGCTGATCGGCGATGCGGCGCGTGTTTCGGGCCACGTCGTCTACCGCGCCGTGGTTCCCCTGGCCGACATGCCGGAAGACCTGCGCATCAACGCGCCGGTCGTCTGGGCGGGGCCGAACTGCCACCTCGTCCACTACCCGCTGCGCGACGGCGAACAGTACAACCTGGTCGTGACCTTCCACAGCCGCGAGGCGGAGGAATGGGGCGTGACCGACGGCAGCCAGGACGAGGTGCTGTCGTATTTCACCGGCATCCACGAGCGGCCGCGCCAGCTG
>JBBSPY010000446.1:0-1847 GCA_038258415.1 Burkholderiales bacterium | reverse complement strand
GTCACCCCCTGGCTGCTCATCAGTGCGACGATCTGCTCGCGCGGGATGACGCCGCAGCGCTCGGCCCAGGCGTCGTATTGCGCGGCCATCTCCTTCACGCGCGTGGGCTCCTTCGAGGCGAGGTCGTGCAGTTCGGTGCGGTCCGCGTCGAGGTCGTAGAGCTCCCAGTCGCGCGGCCATCGCTTGACGAGCTTCCACCTGCCGATGCGCACGGCGGCGTTGCCCTCGTGCTCCCAGAACATCGGCCGCGTGTCGTTCGACTTGTCCTTCGCGAACACCGGCAGGAGCGACTGCCCCTCCAGCGGCTCGACCGCGTGGCCCTCGAAGGTCGACGGGTAGGTCGCGCCCGACACCTCGACGATCGTCGCCATGATGTCCGGCAGGTAGCCCGGCGCATGGCGCAGGCCGCCGTTGTCGGCCTTCGCGATGCCGTTCGGCCAGTGCGCGATCAGTGGCGTCGAGATGCCGCCCTCGTGGATCCAGTGCTTGTAGAGGCGGAAGGGCGCGTTGCTCAGGTTGGCCCATGCCGTGCCGTAGCTCTGGTAGGTGTTTTCGGGGCCGGGCATCACGCCCGTGTCGTTGCCGAACTGCACAGGCTCGCCGCCGCGCGTGTGCTTGCGCGCGATCATGAGCTTCTCGACCAGCTCGTCGACGGTCACGTCTTGCGGAATGTCCTCGGCGCAGGCACCGTTGTCGGCGAGGAAGACGACCAGCGTGTCATCGAGCTTGCCGGCATTTTCGAGCGCGGCGAGGATTCGGCCGATGCCCTGGTCCATGCGGTCGATCTGCGCGGCGTAGACCTCCATGCAGCGCAGCGTCCAGGCGCGGAACCGCTCGTCCTGCTCAGCTTCGCCCCACGGCGGCTGCGTCGCGTCTCGGTCGGTGAGCTTCCAGTGCGCGTTGAGCAATCCGGACGCGACGAGCTTGTCGAGACGCTCTTCGCGGAGCGTGTCCCAGCCGGCATCGAAGCGACCGCGGTACTTCGCGATGTCGTCGTCGTGCGCGTGCAGCGGCCAGTGCGGCGCGGTGTAGGCCACGTACTCGAAGAACGGCGCGTCGCCGTGCGCCTTGGCGTGCTGCTCGATGAAGGCGACGGCGTTGTCGCTGATCGCGTCGGTGTAGAAGAAGCCGGGCTCGCGTGCTTCGTGCTCGATGTTGTCGTTGCCGCGGGTCAGCGTGTTCGGGTCGTAGAAGCTGCCGGCGCCGATGATGGTGCCGTAGAAGGCGTCGAAGCCGCGCTGCAGCGGCCAGGTGTCGGTGGGCTCCACGAGGCTCGACGCGACGTGCCACTTGCCGCTCATGTAGGTGCGATAGCCGGCGGACCTGAGCACCTGCGGGATCGTCACGCAGCGGTGGTTCAGGTTGCCGGCGTAGCCCTCGGGGCCCGAGTCGTAGGTGAGGATGCCGACGCCGGTCTGATGCGGGTGCAGGCCCGTCATGAGCGAGGCGCGGCTCGGGCTGCAGCGGGCGGTGTTGTAGAACGAACTGAAGCGCAGGCCGTTGGCGGCGAGGCGGTCGAGGTTCGGCGTCATCACCTCGCCGCCGTAGCAGCCGAGGTCGGAGTAGCCCATGTCGTCGTTGAGGATGAGGACGATGTTCGGTTTTTTCATGGCGTCATCTTCGATCACAGACGCGCGCCCGTGGCGGCGTCGAACAGGTGCGCCGCATCGGGCGCGAACGCGAGCGACACCGTGTCGCCCTCGCGGACCGCGACGACGCGGTCGGTCTTGAGCTTGAGCAGACGCTCGCCGGCCATGAAGCTGACGATGCTCGAATCGCCGAGGTCTTCCACGCGTTCGACACGCGCGCCGATCCCGGGCCTTCCAGCTTCGGCGATGCGCACGTCG
>JBBSPY010000445.1:0-1868 GCA_038258415.1 Burkholderiales bacterium | reverse complement strand
CACGGACAGGAGGGCAAGCGCATCCGCCTGCAGGACCTTCCCGAGCTCACGACGGCCAAGGGCGCCGGAACCGCCTTCGGCAGCTGGCCCGCCTACCGCGTCTCCAACGGCCAGCTCTGGAGCATGCAGCACCGCCTCAACGACTGCTACCGCCAGCAGCGCTTTCCGTACCCGGGCTACGTGTCCGACGTGACGATCGCCCTCGGTGTCTATCTCGGGGTGACCGCGAAGGGTGAGCCGACGATCGCGCCGGGGCTGAAGCGATGAGCCGCACCATGGTTTCGCATCGCATTCCTTCCGGGCTCCTCGCCTTCCTCTGTGCTGGCGTTGCACTGGCGCTCGGCGGTTGCGAGAGCACCGCCGGTGCGTCGGCCGAACACCGCGCTGCCGCCATCGATGCGAAGCAGATCATCGGGCGTTCGTTCACCGCCAAGGGGCAGGCGGGCGTCGACCGGCTCTCGCAGGACCCGCTGCAGCAGGCCTGCTCGTCGGAGACGCCGCCCTCGGCCGAGACGGCGAAGGCGCTCGAAGCGGCCGAGATGGCCAAGATCCAGCCACCCGCCGACGGCCGCTATCTCGGCGATTGGCGCGCGGGCGAGAAGCTCGCGCAGAACGGCCGCGGCATGACCTGGTCAGACGCCGCGACCGCCGCGAACGGAGGCAACTGCTACAACTGCCACCAGCTCAGCGAGAAGGAGATCTCCTACGGCACGCTCGGCCCGTCGCTCCTGCGCTACGGCAAGCTGCGCGGCGTCGCCGACCCGGCGAGCGCGCAGTCGGCGCCGATCGTGGCCTACACCTGGGGCAAGCTCTACAACGCCAAGGCCACCAACGCCTGCTCGCTGATGCCGCGCTTCGGCGCCGCGCACATCCTGACGACGCAGCAGATGCAGGACATCATGGCCCTGCTGCTCGACCCGAAGTCGCCCGTCAACCAGTGAGCCGCGGCCGGGCGCGACGGCGCGCGTCATGAGCCTGCCGCGGCGCGAGTTCCTGCAACTGCTCGCCGCGGCGGCGGCCGCAGGAATGGCGATCGACGCAGCGCCGGTGCTCGCCGCTGCCCCCGGCGCTGCCGAGCGGCTCTACGACGTGCCGCGCTTCGGCAACGTCTCGTTCCTGCACTTCACCGACTGCCACGCGCTGCTGAGGCCGGTCGACTTCCGCGAGCAGAGCGTCAACATCGGTCTGGGCGGCGCGTTCGGCAGGCCGCCCCACCTCGTCGGCGAGGCGCTGCTGAAGGCCTTCGGCATCCCCGCCGGCAGTGCACAGGCCCACGCCTTCACCTGCCTCGACTTCGAGGCCGCGGCGAGAACCTACGGCCGCGTCGGCGGCTTCGCCCATCTGTCGACGCTGATCCAGCAGATGCGTGCGAGCCGGCCGAACGCGATGCTGCTCGACGGCGGCGACACGTGGCAGGGTTCGGCGACGGCCCTGTGGACGAACGGCCAGGACATGGTCGACGCCTGCAAGCTGCTCGGCGTCGACTGCATGAGCTCGCACTGGGAATACACGCTCGGCGCCGCTCGCGTGAAGGAGATCGTCGCCAAGGACCTTGCCGGAAAGACCGCCTTCCTGGCGCAGAACGTGAGCACCGCCGACTTCGGCGATCCGGTGTTCGATCCCTACCTGATGCGAACGGTCAACGGCGTCGTGGTCGCGGTGATCGGCCAGGCGTTCCCGTACACGCCGATCGCCAACCCGCGCTGGCTCGTTCCCGAGTGGACCTTCGGCATCCAGGACGAGCACCTTCAGAAGATGGTCGACGAGGTTCGCGCCAAGGGTGCCAAGGTCGTCGTCGTGCTGTCGCACAACGGCATGGACGTCGACCTCAAGATGGCGACGCGGGTGCGCGGCGTCGACGCGATCCT
>JBBSPY010000444.1:0-1931 GCA_038258415.1 Burkholderiales bacterium | reverse complement strand
GGCGCGCGCGATGAGCCCTGCGGAGAAGATGACCGTGACACGAGTGCCCATGCCGTTCCTGATGGTAGCCGCTGGTTTCGCGGCGCTGGCGACAACCGCGAGGCGCGGTTCGAGATGCCCTGCGCCAGACTCGTCGACGAGGAACACGCCGGACGATTCGCGCTACGGCGACGCAAGGTCGAGCGGTCCGCGCGGCGTCGACAGCCTCACGGCAAGTGGCGGCGCGCCGGGATCGACGTCCAGCGTGGCACCGAGAAGGTCGGACGCCGCTGCCGACACGCCGCCGATCGTGATCCGTTCGATGCTCAACGGTGACGGCGCCAGGTCGTCGCACGGGTGGCGATCGCCCCAGGCGATGAGCAGCGGCACCGCACCGCAGGCCGGGCGCGATCCGTCGAGTGGTCGCGTGATGCGCCACGACAGCGGACCCGCCGGCGTGTCGCGGCCGGCCGCGACGACGGGGCCGACGTCGTGTCCGGCCGCGCGCAGCGCCGCGCACGCGGCGTCGAGGTCGTCGGTGCGGGCGACCCAATGAACGAGGCGCGGGCCGTTCGCGATCGCGGCGGCCAGCGCAGCATCGTCGAGATCGAACCAGCGCGGCGAGAGCGGCCCCGGCGCGTCGGGATCGATGGCGATCAGCTCGAGATAGGTGCGCGGGAAGGCGCCGCCGGCGAGGCCGATCAGCCGGTTGTGCGTGCCGACACCAACGTGCCGGCCACCGGGCTGCGACACCACGCCAAGCGTTCGCTCGCACCACGCCGCTGCCTCGTCGAGGGTGCGCGCGGCGACGACGAGATGGTCGGCCACGGCGACCTGCGTGCGCTGCGCGGCGTCCTTGCTCACAGCAAAAGCTCGCCGCGCACGCACGTCACCACGTCGCCGCCGATCCACAGCGTGCCGCCTTGGCGCACGACGTGCACGCGGCCGGCGCGATGCATCCGGGTTCCCTGTGCCGCGACGTAGCGGTCGGGCGCGCGGCCAGTCGCCGTCAGCCACTCGGCGATGCCGGCGTTGAGGCTGCCGGTGACGGGATCTTCGTAGGGAGCATCGCCGCCGACGAAGCCGCGCACCTCGAATGCAGTGTCGTGACCGCCGCCGTGGGCGCCGACGAGGCCGATCTCGTCGAAGCGGCGGATGTGCGCGGCGTCCAGGCGCGCGCCGAGCACCGCGTCGGCCGAGTCGAGCAGCAGCGTCAGCCAGTTCGGGCCGTTGCGCAGCCACTGCGCGGAGACGACGACGCCGCGCTCGACGCCGACCGCGGCAGCAGCAGCGGAGACCGTCGCCTCGTCGACGTCGGCCCGCGTCAGGGGTGGGGCCGCAAAGGCGATGCGGCCCGCTTCGATCCGCAGGCGCACGACGCCGACGGCGCACTGCTGCCGCACCTCGCCCGCACGAAGCGGCGTGCCACCGCGACCGAGCCAGGCGTGGCAGCTGCCGATCGTCGGATGGCCGGCGAACGGCAACTCGCGGGTCGGCGTCCAGATGCGAACGCGGTAGTCGGCGACAGGCTCGGTCGGCGTCAGCAGGAACGCCGTCTCGCTGAGGTTGGTCCAGCGCGCGATCGACTGCATCGCGGCGTCGTCGAGCGCGTCGGCTCCGTGCACGACGGCGAGCGGGTTGCCGAACAGCGGCCGGTCGGTGAAGACGTCGACCTGGTCGTAAGCGAAGGCGGTCATCTGATCGTCTCCATGAGTTGCGCGAGCGCTTCCGCGATCGCCCGCACGCCACGCTCGATCGCGTCGGGCTCGACGGTGACGAACGAGAGCCGCATCGTGTTGCGCTGCGCGTCCGCGGCGAAGAACGCGGCGCCCGGAACGAAGGCGACGCCGCGCTCGATCGCCCGCGTCAGCAGCACGCCGGCATCGACATCGCCGGGCAATTCGACCCAGAAGAACATGCCGCCCTGGGGCGGCGTCCAGCGGCAGGCTTGC
>JBBSPY010000443.1:0-1947 GCA_038258415.1 Burkholderiales bacterium | reverse complement strand
GTCGACGGCGGCTGGTGCTGGGTCGAAAGTCCGTGGGGGCGGGTGCGCTGCATGGCGCGCTACAGCGAGGCCGTGGAGCCGGGCACGGTGTGGACGTGGAACGCGATCGGCAAGGCCGATGGCGCGTGGCGGCTCGCACCCGGTGCCGACGAAGCGCGGAAGGGTTTTCTGCTCAACCACCTCATCACCGACGAGCTGCCCATCGTGAGGGCGGGCGGCGCGGCCGCGACCATCAGCAACAGCGACCCGGTGACCGGACAGGCCGGCTGGTACGACGTGCGCGTGCGCATCCGGCCGGCGGACCCCGAAGAGCCCGAGGTTTCGTCGCCGCAGATGCCGTCGATGCGGGCGGTGCCTGGAACGCCGAGGAAGGACGTCTCGTGATCGACTGGCTGCGTTCGCTTCTCGGCGGTGGCGACTCTGCCTCCGCCACCACCGTTGACCCCGCCACCATCGGCACCGACCACGGCCCGTCGACCACGCTGGCGAAGCAGCTCGCGCTCGTCATCGACCTGAACGTGTGCGTCGGCTGCCATGCCTGCGTGACCTCCTGCAAGGAATGGAACAACTCGGGCTCCGCCGGGCCCCTGACCGACGAAAACGCCTATGGCGCGAACCCGACCGGCACCTTCTTCAACCGCGTCCAGACCTACGAGGCCGGCGTGTTCCCGCTCACCGAGACCGTCCACTTCCCGAAGAGCTGCCTGCACTGCGAAGAGCCGCCGTGCGTGCCGGTGTGCCCGACGGGCGCGAGCTACAAGCGCAAGGAAGACGGCATCGTCCTCGTCGACTACGACAAGTGCATCGGCTGCCAGTACTGTGCGTGGGCCTGCCCCTACGGCATGCGCGAGATCGACGAGGCGCGGCAGGTGATGACGAAGTGCACGCTGTGCGTCGACCGCATCCACGACGACGCGCTCGCACCGGAAGACCGCAAGCCCGCCTGCGTGAAGGCGTGCCCGACCAACGCGCGCCTGTTCGGCGACATCAAGGACCCTGACAGCGAGGTCTCGATCGCGATCCGCGAGCGCGGCGGCTACGAGCTGATGCCCGAATGGGACACGAAGCCCGCCAACCGCTACCTGCCACGCCGGCCGACGCAGGCGGTGGGCGACAACACGCCGATGCCGTCGCAGCGCGACCGGGCAGGCCACGGCGGCGGAGCGCACTCGTGAACCCGGCGTTCTCGGTCGTCTTCCTCACCACGCTCTCGGGCGCGGCGCAAGGGCTCGTCGTGCTGCTCGCGCTCAGCACGCTGGCAGGCCGCACGACCGCTGCGTTTACCTCGCAAGCGCTCGTCGTCGCGGCGGTGCTGCTCGTCGCGGCGCTCGCCGCCTCGTTCGCTCACCTCGGCCGGCCGTCGCGCGCGTGGCGAGCGGCCTCGATGTGGCGCACGTCGTGGCTGTCGCGCGAGGTGATCGTGCTGCCGGCCTTCGTCGGCGCGATCACGGTGTGGTGGTGGGGCTTGCGCGCGGCGCTGCCGCCGGTGTGGACGGAACTCGCCGCGCCGGTCGTCGCGATCGTGGTTGCCGCGCTTCTCTGGTACTGCACCGCGATGATCTACGCCTGCATCCGCTTCATCGAGGAGTGGGCGCAGCCGCTCACGCTCGTCAACTTCGTGCTGACCGGCCTGTCGGCGGGCTTCGTGCTCGGCTGCGCGCTGCTGTCCCTCGAGCCGGAGCGCTGGCTGCTGAACGTGGCGGAGCCCGCTGCCGTTGCGCTCACCGTCGCGGCCGGTGTGTTCCGCGCCGTCGCCATCGCACGCAACGCGAGCCTGCGCCACCGCTCGACGCTGCAGACCGCCACCGGCATTTGCGCGCCCGACTTGCGGCAGACGTCGATGGGCATGTCGGCCGGCTCGTACAACACGCGCGAGTTTTTTCATCGCGCCACCGCAGCGGGTCTGCGCCGCATCCGCGTCGCGCTGTTCGGGCTCGGCTTCGCGCT
>JBBSPY010000442.1:0-1960 GCA_038258415.1 Burkholderiales bacterium | reverse complement strand
TGACCACGAGCAAGGCCTGAGCTTCCGATGCAGTTCAGCGTCTATCAGGTCAGCCGCAAGGGCGGCCGCGAAAAGAACGAAGACCGGATGGGGTATTGCTACACCCGCGACGCCGGCCTGTTCGCGCTCGCCGACGGTATGGGTGGCCATCCGGAGGGCGAGGTCGCGTCGCAGCTCGCGCTGCAGACGCTCGCGGCCATGTTCCAGCGCGACTGCAAGCCGACGTTGCCCGACCCGCTTCGTTTTCTCCACGAGGCGATCGTTGCCGGCCACCACCAGCTGCTGCGCTACGCGACGCAGAAGGCGCTGATCGACACGCCGCGCACGACGGTCGTCGCGTGCATCCTGCAGGGCAACGCAGCGTATTGGGCGCATTGCGGCGATTCGCGCCTGTACATGGTCCGCGGCGACAAGCTCGTCGCGCGCACCCGGGACCACTCGTACTCCGAGCTGCAGCAGACGATGAGCCAGGTCGTGCCGATGGGCGACAAGCTCAACCGCAACGTCCTCTTCACATGTCTGGGCAGTCCCGGCAAGCCGGTGATCGACACCGTCGGCCCGCTCCTCATGCAACCGGGCGACCGCCTGCTGCTGTGTTCGGACGGGCTGTGGGGAACCGTGAGCGACGCCGAGATCACCGACCAGCTCACCTCGCTTCCGCTCGCCGACTCGGTGCCCGAACTCGTCGAGGCGGCACTGCGCAACGGCGGTCCGAAGTGCGACAACGTGTCGGTGCTGGCCATGGAGTGGGAGGGCCTGGCCGGCGGCAGCGAGGCCACGCAGGGCATCGAGACGACGTCGCTCGGCGAGTCGGTGTTCGCCTCGACGATCCAGGCCAGCGTACTCGGCACCGACGTCGCCCCCGACGAGCTCGACGATGCGGAGATCGAGCGGTCGATCAAGGAAATCAACGAAGCGATTCAACGGTCGGCCAAGCACAAGAAGAGCTAGGCGGGTGTTTCGCGCGCCTTTCGTCGAGGCGGTGACAATCGGCGGATGACTTTTCAACGTTCGCAAGCGCGAGCGCACGATGCGCTTCGTCCGGTTTCGCTTCAGCGTGCCTACACGCGGCATGCCGAGGGGTCGGTGCTGGTGTCCTTCGGTGACACGCGGGTGCTGTGCACGGCGTCTGTCGAGGAGAAGGTGCCTCCGCACAAGCGCGGGTCGGGCGAGGGTTGGGTGACGGCCGAGTACGGCATGCTGCCGCGGGCCACGCACACGCGGGGCGACCGCGAGGCGGCGCGCGGCAAGCAGAGCGGGCGCACGCAGGAGATCCAGCGGTTGATCGGCCGGTCGTTGCGCGCGGTGTTCGACCTCCGCGCGCTCGGCGAGCGCACCATCTCGCTCGACTGCGACGTGCTCCAGGCCGACGGCGGCACGCGAACGGCGGCGATCACCGGTGCGTGGGTCGCGGCGAGCGACGCGGTGTCGTGGCTGATGGCGCATGGCAAGGTGTCGACGTCGCCGCTGCGCGATGCGGTCGCCGCGGTTTCGGTCGGCATCGTCGAGGGCACGCCGCTGCTCGACCTCGAATACGTCGAAGACTCGGCCTGCGACACCGACATGAACGTCGTCATGACCGGCAGCGGCGGTTTCGTCGAGGTGCAGGGGACGGCCGAAGGCGCGCCGTTCTCGCGCAGCGAGATGGACGCGTTGCTGGCGCTGGCCACCAAGGGGATCGGCGAACTGGTGAAGCTGCAACGGCAGGCGCTGTCGGCGGCGCTCCCGCCGCGCTGACGCGGCACCGGCGCGCCGTGCGGCTCGTCCTCGCGTCGAACAACGCCGGCAAGCTCGGCGAACTCAACGCGCTCTTCGCGCCGCTCGGGCTCGAACTCGTCGCGCAGGGCGCGCTCGGCATCGCCGAAGCCGACGAGCCGCACGCGACCTTCCTCGAGAACGCGCTCGTCAAGGCACGCCACGCGGCGCAGAAAAGCGGTGGCGCGGCGATCGCCGACGACTC
>JBBSPY010000441.1:0-1979 GCA_038258415.1 Burkholderiales bacterium | reverse complement strand
TCGTTGTCCCACCCGCTGGCGCGGGCGAAGTACAGGAGCGCCATCGGATGCGCGCCGGCCAGCCACAGCGTCGAGACGTCCTGCGCGCGCACGGCCGCTCTCGTCGCGCCGTCCAGCGTCGACGCAGCGAGCACGCCGTCGGGATCGGCCAGGAAGGCGTCGCGGCGATGACCTCGCGTGACGTCAACCAGGAACTGGGTGAGCGTCGATGGATTCACTCGGCGTCCCACAGGAGCTGGTGCACGCCGGTGTCCCAGCCGCCGGCCAGCGGTATGTGGGTGACGACCGTGGGCAGCCGCGGATGCATCGCGCCGGCGACCGCGACCCAGTTGCGAATCTCGTGCGTGCCATTGCCCGCCGCATCGAGCGCCGCGTCGGTGTGGCTGCACGCCAGCCCCAGATGACCGTTGGCGATCGCGCCGAGGAACGCGGCATCGAAGCCCGGGTCGTTGCGGTCCACCCCTGGCGCACCGACGGTGTGCGAGATGCCGCCGGTGGCGAGCAGGCCGACACGACGGCGAATCGGCGACTCGCCGAGCGCCGACGCGACCGCCGCGCCGAGTTCGCGGCAGCGCCTGAGCGTGGGCAGCGGCGCGAAGATGCTGTTGATGACGATCGGCACGATCGCCACGCCTTCGGAAATGCCGAGCTGCGCCAGCGGCAACGTGGTGCCGTGGTCGAGGCGCAGGTCGCTCGAATGGGCGGGATCGAACCGCCTTGCGTACAGGGCGCGAACCAGGAAGTCGGCCAGTTCCGGATCGCCGCGGCGGGCGACTGGCGCGAGGTTGAACTGCGGCTCGGCGAACGCCGGGTGGTGGTCGCCGATGCCGACGACGAAGGCCGGGGCCATTCGCGGCTGCAGATTGACGATGTGTTCGCTCGTGAAGACGACGATCGTCTCGATGCTCGCGTCGACGAACGCACGGCCGAGCCGCGCGAAGCCGGCCGTCGTCGCGGCGCGGTGCTCGTCGGACGCGCGTTCCGGCCAGCCGGTCATGGTCGGGAAGTGGACGGTGGCGGCAGCGAGCACGGTGGCCGGGCTCAGAAAAAGACGCTCAGGCCTTGCTTGCCGAGCAACTGCCGGTCGAGCACGACCCGCCGCTTCCGCAGCCGGAAGCCGCCCTCGGAGGACACGAGCACGTCGCTGCGCTCGCCGCTGAACTGCTGCTCCATGTTCCAGCGGACCTGCAGCAGCAGCAGGTTGCTGCGGGCGACCACGGTGCCGTCGTGCTCCCGCACCGCCTCGACGACCTGCACGAAGTAGCGCAGGCGCGAGGGCGGCTGCTCGACCCACGACTGCTTGCTTTCGAGCTTGGCCACCCGCGCCTTCAGCAGCTCGAAGTCCTCGTCGTAGTAGCCGAGCTCGTCCTCGCGGGTGACAAGTCCGTCCATCGTCGACGTGGTCACGGGAACGCGGTAGGAGACGGCGGGGTCCATCGTGTCGAGCCACTCGCGATAGCGTCGGTCCTGCAGCAGCAGCACCTCGCGCCGGTAGAAGACTTCCAGCTCCTGCAGCAGATCGGAAGCCGACGCGTCGACGCTCATGGCGCCGGGTCCGCCATGACGCTGGCGTAGTGGCGGTAGAACGCACGCTGGTTCGCCTCGGTCATCAGGATGTCGCTGCAGCTGCCGGGGAACGGCGGGCCGTAGCGCTCCGACGTGGGCGCCTCGCGATCGAGACCCATGCGGTAGTTGAACCGGCCCTGACGGCCGATGTGGCCACGAAGCGAGTCCTGCACGCTCTGCCAGATGTCGCCGTCGTCCTGCTCGAAGATACCGCCTGGCCCGAAGGCAAGCGTGTACTGGCGCCGCACGGCGGCCTTGAGCTCGTCGGGCAGCGCCTTGTCCACGACACACCAGGAATGCACCTCGATCTTGTCGACGCCGCGCGGATGCCAGACGCGAAACGCCCGAAAGCGCGCGCTGTCGAGGAACGACAGGTTCGGAAAGATGGTGCCGACGCCGATCGGCACGAAGGC
>JBBSPY010000440.1:0-2029 GCA_038258415.1 Burkholderiales bacterium | reverse complement strand
CGGAAAGGCGCGAAAGCGCCGGATTCTAGGAGTGACAATCTTCGGCTTGCGCTCGCAGCTCTACTTCATCGGCCTCGCCGCGATCAACGCGCTGCACCGCGTTCTTCCGTTCTTCCTGAAGCGCGTGCTGTATCGGCTCTGTAATTTCCGCATCGAGCCGACCGCCACCGTGCAGGGCGGCGTGCGCTTCTTCCACGTCGGGCGGCTCACGATCGGCGAAGGATCGATCGTCAACCGCGGCGTCTATCTCGACAACCGCACCGGCATCACGATCGGCCGCCACGTCTCGATCGCCCACGACGCCAAGCTCTACACGCTCGGCCACGACGTGCACGACGCGGCGTTCGCGACGAAGGGGGCACCGATCGTCATCGACGACCACGCGGTGATCTTCGCCGGAGCGATGCTGATGCCCGGCGTGCACCTGGGCGCCGGCGCGGTCGTCATGGCCGGCTCGGTGGTGACGAGAAGCGTGCCGCCGCGGCGCATCGTCGGCGGCAATCCGGCGCAGGACCTTGGCGAGCGCGGCATCGAGCCGGGCTACCGGCTCGGGCGGCGGTACTGGTTCGCGCATTGAGCGCGACGGCCGCACGCGTCGCGGTGATCGACGGCGGCTCTTTCGTCCTCCCCTACGACTTCGAGCTCGTGCGTTCGATGGTGGGGCAGGGCATCAGCGTCGTCTTCTTCGGTTCGCGCACCCGCTTCAACGGTGAGTTCCTGGAGGCGATGCGCAGGCTGCCGGAAGTCGAAGTCCGTGATCGACGGGTCTCCGGCACTGTCGCGTCGCGGTGGCGCGGACTCGCTGCCTACGCCGCGCTGTGGCTCGAGGTGTGGCGTCGCCGTCGCGAGTTCGACGCGGTGAACCTGCAGTTCAGTGTTTTCTGGCCGCTCGAGATGCCGTTCGCGTTCGCGCTCCGGCGTCGATTCGTCTACACCGTCCACAACGCCGTTCCGCACGATCGCCCTGGCCGCACGCATGCGCCGACGCGCTGGCTCGCGGCGCTGGCTCGCCGGCTGGTCTTCGTGAGCCCGTTTTCGCGCGACGACTTCGCCGCGCGCTATGGCCTCGACGCGGTAGACCGGTCGTGCGTCGTCGAGCTCGGCGTCCTGCCGGCGACGCCGCACGCATCGGTCGTCCCGTATCGGCCGCTGCGAAGGCCGGAAGCGCTCGTCTTCTGGAGCACCGTCAAGCCCTACAAGGGTGTCGAGCTGTTTCTCGAACTCGCCCGGTCGGACGCGATGCGCGCCCGCGGCCTGCCGCTCGAGATCCACGGCGCGTGGGCGAGTGAACTCGCGCCGCTGCGCAACGAGCTCGCCGCGCTCGGCGTGCGCATCGACGACGGTTTCCTGGACCTCGACGCGCTGCAGCGCCTGCTGGCACGCGAGGTCCTCTTCGTCCTGCCCAACCGCGAGGCGACGCAGTCGGGCGCGATGCAGACGCTGTTGGCGCACGGCCGCACCTTCGTCGCCGCCGATGTCGGCGATCTCGGCGCGTTCCTGCGCCGCCATGGCCTCGACGCGCTGCTGTTGCGCGAGCGCAGCGCCGAGGCGGTCCTGGAGTCCATCGACCGCATCGAGCGCGATGGCGAGGCGATCGCCCGGGCGCTCCAGCTTGCGCAGGATCGCTCGGCGTGGCCGGTGGTCGCGCGCGACCTCGCCGACGCGTACGGCATCGCACGTTCTGTCTCGTCGGGATCGGCGGCGGGATCGGCGACGTGACCACGACCCGCCTCGTCGCCGCCTTGCCGCAGGTCTACGCGACGGCGGCCCTGCGCGTGCTGATCCCGATCGTCGTCCTGCCGCTGGTGGCGTCGCGGGTCGGCGCCGAGGAGTTCGGTCGGCTCGGCTTCATCCTCGTCTGGGCGGCACTGCTGTCGACCCTCGTCGAGGGTGGCTTCGTCGCTGCCGCGACGCGTCTGGCGGTCGCCGCCGACGACACCGAGCGCTGGTCGATCGCCCGCCGCGTCTGCACGGCCCGGCTCGCCCTCTCGTTGCTGGCGTTGCCGCTCGCCGCGGTTGCCGTCCGCTG
>JBBSPY010000439.1:0-2050 GCA_038258415.1 Burkholderiales bacterium | reverse complement strand
GTCGCATGGCTGGACAACGGTTTCGCCGGTTCGATGGACTACATGGCGCGACACGGGACGAAGCGAACCCGTCCCGCCGAGCTCGTGCCCGGCACGGTGAGCGTCGTCACGGCGCGGATGGACTACCTGCCGCGCGGTACCCTTTCGGGGGATCCCGACGGCTGGCAGGCGGTTGAGTGGCGAAGGCTCGCCGAGCCGTCGCTCGCCACGGTGTCGGTCTACGCTCGGGGCCGCGATTACCACGCGGTGCTGCGTCGGCGCCTGCGTCAGCTCACCAGCCGCATCGCCGACGAGATCGGCCCTTTCGGCCATCGCGTGTTCACCGATTCGGCACCGGTGATGGAGGTCGAGCTCGCTGCCAACAGCGGCCTCGGCTGGCGCGGCAAGCACACGCTGGCGCTGTCGCGTGATGCCGGGTCGATGTTCTTCCTCGGCGAGATCTACGTCGACGTCGCCTTGCCACCGACCGAGCCGGTCGATGCGCACTGCGGCACGTGCACGGCCTGCATCGGCGCCTGCCCGACCGGAGCCATTGTGGCGCCGTACCGTCTCGACGCGCGGCGCTGCATCTCCTACCTCACGATCGAGCTGAAGGGATCGATCCCGGTCGAGTTGCGGCCGTTGATCGGCAACCGTGTCTACGGCTGCGACGACTGCCAGCTCGTCTGCCCGTGGAACAAGTACGCGCAGCCGGCGGCGCTCGACGACTTCGATGTGCGCCCCGCTTTCGACTCGCCGTCGCTGCTCGAACTGTGGTCGTGGACCGAGCCGGAGTTTCTCGCGCGCACCGAGGGCAGCGCGATCCGGCGCATCGGCCACGAGCGGTTTCTCCGCAACGTGGCGGTCGCGCTGGGCAATGCACTGCGGGCCCGCACCGACGAGGCCATCGTGCGTGCACTCGCCGATCGACGCCACACCGTCGGCGAGATGGTGTGCGAGCACATCGACTGGGCACTGTCGCAAGCCCGATCCGGCGCAGGCGTCAACGCGTGACCGCGCCGAGGACGGCCAGCCAGATCGGCACGCTCGCCATGCCGAGCAGTGTCGACACGGTGACGAGACCGGCGACGAACGGACCGTCGCCGCCCATCCGCGCCGCCAGCACGTAGGCACTCGAGGCGGTCGGCAGGGCCGCGAAGAGGACGACCGTGCTGCGCTGGGGCGCATCGAGGCCCAGCGCGAGCACCAGGCCGATCGCGATTGCCGGCAGCACCGCGTGGCGCACCGCGAGCAGCGCCGCCGCGAGCCCGGGCGAGGCCTTGACGCCGTTCAGCGTCAGCCCGGCGCCGACCGCCATCAGGCCGACCGGCAAGGCCGCGACGCCGATCCGCTGCATCGTCGTCGCCACTGCGTCGGGCAGGTGCAGGCCACCGAAATTGGCCGCGAAGCCGGCGGCGGTCGACAGGATCAGCGGGTTCTTCGCGATCTCGCGCCAGTAGGAATGCCCGCCGTGGCGCGCCAGCGGCCACACGGCGGCGACGTTGGCCAGCGGCACCGACAACGCGATCATCAGCGCCATCCAGGCCAGCCCGCTCGCTCCGTGGAGTCGCTCGGCGAGCGCCAGCGCGATGTACGAGTTGAAGCGGTAGGCGATCTGCGCACCCGACGCGTGGCGAAATCGATCGATCCCGGGCCAGCGACCGATCGCGAACGCCAGCGCGATGCCGATCGCCACACTGCCGACGCCGGCGATCGCGAGGCCCGCCGTCTGCGCCGGCTGCAGCGGGCTCTTCACGATCGAGTTGAAGAGCAGGACCGGGAATAGCAGGTAGTAGACGAGCCGCTCGGCCGCTTCCCACACCGGCCGGTCGAGGGCGGTGTAGCGGCACACGACGAAGCCGAGGGCGATGAGCAGGAAGTCGGGGAGGAGGAGCAGCGGGTCGTTGACCATCGCGTCGAGTGTGCCAGCGGCCCGCTCGCGAACGCGCGCCACTAGACTGCGTCGACCGACGAACCTCGTTGCCTCACCCCGCTCCCGTGCCCTCGCGCCACCGTGATCCCCCGCCTGCCACCGCCCGGTCCGTCGCCGATCCGACGATCGACCGCTTTG
>JBBSPY010000438.1:0-2072 GCA_038258415.1 Burkholderiales bacterium | reverse complement strand
CACCGGCGCAACCCAGTGGCTCGCGGTGCAGCTCGTGTCGGTCACCGGCGCGCTCGAGCCACGCTGGGTGCTGGTGCTGCTGATGCTGCTGATGGGCACGCTCACCAACTTCGTCTCGAACAACGCCGCAGCGGCGATCGGCACGCCGCTGGCCGTCGAGCTCGCGCGCCAGCTCGGCGTGGCGCCGGAGCCGTATGTGCTGGCCGTGCTGTTCGGCTGCAACCTCTGCTACGTCACGCCGATGGGCTACCAGACGAACCTGCTGGTGATGAACGCCGCCGGCTACCGCTTCGGCGACTTCGTGCGCGTCGGCGGGCCGCTGTTCATCATCGTCGGCGGCGTGCTGTCGGCGATGCTGATGTGGCGGTATTCGCTTTGACGCGTGGCCGATGCCGCATGGTTCAATGCCGGCCATGACCGCCGACGCGACCACGCCCTCGCCCGCTCGCCGCCACATCCGCCTGACGTCTCACGCCGGCGGCTTCGGCGCACTGCCGCTGCAGTGGGGCGCACCGACCGCCGCCGAGCGCGGCCCGGTCGTCGCGACGACGACGACGCGCTCGCACCGCAACGTCATCGGCACGCACTCGGGCTCCTACAGCGTCTACCGCGCGCTCGCCGTCGCCGCGGGCGCGCTGAAGTCCGAGCACAAGGCCGACCTCACCGACACCGCACCGACCGACGCGATCGGCCCGCATCCGGCGTGGGGCGAGCCCGGCCGCATCGTCAGCCTCGACCCGTGGGGCGCCGTCGTCGCCGACGCGTTCGCCGCCGAGATGGCCGCTGGCTACGACATCCGCCCGACGATCGCCGTGACCAAGGCGCACGTCATCCTGCCCGAGGTGATCGAGGCGCTGCAGAGCGGCAGGCTGGTCGCCGACGGCCACTTCCTCACCGCCGGCGGCGCGGCGATGGTGACCAAGGTCGCCGTCGAGCCGGTGTGGCACCTGCCGGGCATCGCCGCGCGCTTCGGCTGTTCCGAGACCGAGTTGCGCCGCGTGCTATTTGAGGAGACCGGCGGCATGTACCCGGAGCTCGTGACGCGCAGCGACCTCGAGGTCTTCCTGCCGCCGATCGGCGGGCAGACGGTCTACATCTTCGGCCGCCCGGAAGACCTCGCCGACCCGTCGGTCGAGCTCACGGCGCGGGTTCACGACGAGTGCAACGGCTCGGACGTGTTCGGCTCCGACATCTGCACCTGCAGGCCCTACCTCACGCACGCGATCGAGGAGGGCATCCAGGGCGCGCAGCGCGGCGGCGTCGGCCTCATCTCGTATTCACGCAAGGAAGGCCGCGCGCTCGGCGAGGTGACGAAGTTCCTCGTCTACAACGCGCGCAAGCGCCAGCAGGGAGGCGACACCGCGGCGCAGTACTTCGCGCGCACCGAATGCGTCGCCGGCGTGCAGGACATGCGCTTCCAGGAGCTGATGCCCGACGTGCTGCACTGGCTGGGCGTGAAGAAGATCCACCGCCTCGTGTCGATGAGCAACCTGAAGTACGACGCGATCACGGGCTCGGGCATCGAGGTCGGCGAGCGCGTCAACATCCCCGATTCGCTGATCCCGGCCGATGCGCGCGTGGAGATGGACGCCAAGATGGCGGCCGGCTACTTCACGCCCGGTGCGGTGCCCGACGCGGCCGAGCTGACGAAGGCCAAGGGCCGAAGCTTGGACAACGCGGGGGATCGTTCGCCGACCATCGGGTAAGTTCATCAGCCAGAAGGTAAGACCGATTCCTGCATGAATACGTTGAGCATCAAGCTTCCTCCCGAGCTCGACCGCCAGATCGAGATCGCAAGCCGCCGCGAGCAGATCACGAAATCGGAGCTGGTCCGACGCGCCGCGGCCGCCTACGTCGCGCGCCGCTCGTCGGCCGCGCCGGCCTTCGTGTCGGCACTCGACCAGGCGGGCGACCTCGCCGGCTGCTTCGAGGGCGGTCCGAAAGATTTGGCCACCGACCCACGCTTCATGAAGGACTTCGGGCAGCGCTGACGTGGCCGCACCGCTGTCGATCGTCCTCTACACTGGCCCGTGGGTCGCGCTCCATTTGCCGGAACGAACGGCATCACGCCT
>JBBSPY010000437.1:0-2090 GCA_038258415.1 Burkholderiales bacterium | reverse complement strand
CGGGTGGGTCACGGCGCAGCGGCAGCCCGGTGGTCGGTGGCGGCCGGGACAGCGTCGATGCCGACCTCGCGCCACATTCGCAAATCATAGGACCAATCGTCGATCGGCCGGCGTGCCGACGCCACCGCGACGCGCTCGAGAAACGCCTCTCGCGCGATCTCGCGGCCGCCGAACGACGCGAGGTGCGAAGTTCGCTGCTGGCAGTCGATGGTCTCGACGCCGTGGGCACGGCAGAAGGCGACGAGCGCCGCGAGCGCGACCTTCGACGCATCGGTCACCCGCGTGAACATCGACTCGCCGAAGAACATGCGCCCGATGCAGACGCCGTAGAGACCGCCGGCCAGGTCACCGTCGATCCAGGTCTCGACGCTGTGCGCGCGGCCGGCGGCGTGCCACTCGCAGTAGGCGTCGATCATCTCCTGAACAATCCAAGTGCCCGTCTCGCCGCCGCGGTCCGACCCCGCGCATCCTTCGATGACGCGGGTGAATGCCGTGTCGACCCTGACCTCGTGGCCGGCCGTCGCGACGAAGCGGCGCAGCGTTTTCTTCATCGAGCGGCCGAGCTTGAACTCGGCCGGCAGCAGCACCATGCGCGGGTCGGGTGACCACCACAGGATCGGCTGGCCCTCGCTGTACCAGGGGAAGATGCCGTTGCCGTAGGCCTCGGCGAGGCGGGCGATGCCGAGGTCGCCGCCGGCGGCGACCAGGCCCGGCGCCTCGCTCCCCTGAGGGAGTGCGGATCGCGCCTCGGGCAGGCGGTCTGCCGGGCCGCGCAGCCAGGGGATCACGCGGCGGCCAGGGCCTGCTTCTTCTGCCGGATCGCGACGCCGTTGCGCACCGCGACCACCTCGGCGAGGATCGCCACCGCGATCTCGGCCGGAGTGCGGCTGCCAATGTCGAGGCCGATCGGGCCGTGCAGGCGCTCGATCTCGTCGCGGGAGAGATCGAACTGCTCGAGTCGCTCCTTGCGCTTGGCGGTGTTCCCGCGCGAACCGAGCGCGCCGATGTAGAACGCGGGCGACTTGAGCGCCTCGAGCAGCACCAGGTCGTCGAGCTTGGGGTCGTGGGTGACGGCGACGACGGCGGTGTGCGGGTCGAGCTGCATCGCGGTCGCGACGTCGTCGGGCATGTCGGTGGTGAACGTCGTCCCCGCGACGTCCCAGGTGAGGTGGTACTCCTCTCGCGGGTCGCAGACGATGACCTCGAAGTCGAGCGCCAGCGCCATGTCGGCGAGCGTGCGCGACAGCTGGCCGGCGCCGATGACCAGCATGCGCCAGCGCGGACCGTAGACGGCACGCATCGTCGTTCCGTCGAACGAGAACGCGTCGCCGCGCGTCGCCGGGCCGATGCGGACCTCGCCGGTCGCGAGGTCGACGGTGCGGGCGACGAGCTCGTGTCGCGCTGTGCGCTCGAGCACGTCGTCGATCCACGCTGCGTCGACCAGCGGCTCCTGGACGAGCCGCAGGTTGCCGCCGCACGGCAGCCCGAAGCGCGCCGCTTCTTCTTTCGTCACGCCGTAGGTGATCGGAGCAGGCCGGTCGACGCGCTCGCCGCCGCGCACGCGGTCGATCAGGTCGTCCTCGACGCAGCCGCCCGAAACCGACCCGACGACGAGCCCGTCGTCGCGCATCGCCAGCAGCGCACCGGGGGGTCGTGGCGCCGAACCCCAGGTCTCGATGACGGTGACCAGCCAGACCGCGCGCCCTTCGACCCGCCAACGGCGGGCCTGCGCGAGCACCTGAAGGTCGAGACTGTCCATGGAGTGACGATGTTAGTGCCGCAGGTCGGACTCGGCATTCAGACGCGAAGAAGCCCGCCGAGGCGGGCTTCTTCAATCCGTGAAGCCGAAGGCTAGATTTTTCCGAGCAGCAGCAGCACGACGATGATCAGCACGATCAGCCCGAGTCCGCCGCTCGGGCCATAGCCCCAAGACCGGCTGTAGCCCCAGCTCGGCAGGGCACCGACGAGCAACAGAATCAGCACGATCAGCAGGATGGTTCCGAGCGTCATCGCTTCTCTCCTTGTAGGCCGCCCTCTCGCGGCGATGAAGCTAGCGTAGGGCCGGGGACGGCCCCCTCGGGCGAGCCTTT
>JBBSPY010000436.1:0-2095 GCA_038258415.1 Burkholderiales bacterium | reverse complement strand
TGGCGGTTCTCGTTGCGCCCGTCGGTCGATTTCTGGGTGCGGATCTTCGTGGGCCGGTACTGCGGCATCGTGTCGGGCAGGTCGCGGTAGACGCCGCCCGGGCGGAAGTAGGCGGCGTGCATGCGGGCCCCCGACGCCGCCTCGTACATGTCGAACAGGTCTTCGCGCTCGCGGAAGGCGTAGATGAAGACGTTCATCGCGCCGCAGTCGAGACCGTGCGCGCCGAGCCACATGAGGTGGTTCATCAGGCGCGTGATCTCGGCGAACATGACGCGGATGTACTGCGCGCGGATCGGCACGTCGACGCCGAGCAGCTTCTCGATCGCCAGGCAGTACGCGTGCTCGTTGCACATCATCGACACGTAGTCGAGCCGGTCCATGTACGGGAGTGACTGGATGTACGTGCGCGTCTCGGCGAGCTTCTCGGTCGCGCGGTGGAGCAGCCCGATGTGCGGATCGGCGCGCTGGATGACCTCGCCGTCGAGCTCGAGCACGAGGCGCAGCACGCCGTGCGCCGCCGGGTGCTGCGGGCCGAAGTTCAGCGTGTAGTTCTTGATGTCGGCCATCAGCGGATGCCGCCAAAGTTGTCTTCGCGGATCACGCGCGGAACGATCTCGCGCGGCTCGATCGTCACCGGCTGGTAGATGACGCGGCGCTGGTCCGGGTCGTAGCGCATCTCGACCGTGCCCGAGACCGGGAAGTCCTTGCGGAACGGGTGGCCGATGAAGCCGTAGTCGGTGAGGATGCGGCGCAGGTCGAGATGGCCGTCGAAGATGATGCCGTAGAGGTCGAACGCCTCGCGCTCATACCAGTTCGCGGCCGACCACACGTCGACCAGCGAGGCAACCTGCGGCACGTCGTCGTCGGGCGCGAACACCTTCAGGCGCAGCCGCCGGTTGTGCTCGAGCGAGAGCAGGTGCGAGACGACGCAGAAGCGCGGGCCTTCCCACGGCGCATCGCGAAAGGCCGAATAGTCGACGCCGCACAGATCGATCAGCTGCTCGAATCGGAAGTCGGCGTCGTCGCGCAGCGCGGTCGCGACGGCGAGGTAGTCGGCGGCCGCGACGGTCAGCGTGAGTTCGCCGGTGGCGCGAACGAGGGCGGTCGCGCGATCGCCGATCTGCGCGACGATCGCGTCGTGGAGGGTGTCGAGGCGGCTGCTCACGGCGTCGGTCCCGGCGTCAGCGGGCGATGGTGTTCTCGCGTCGGATCTTGGCCTGCAGCTGCATCACGCCATAAAGCAATGCCTCGGCCGTCGGCGGGCAGCCGGGCACGTACACGTCGACCGGCACGATGCGGTCGCAGCCGCGAACGACCGAGTAGCTGTAGTGGTAGTAGCCGCCGCCGTTGGCGCACGAGCCCATCGAGATCACCCAGCGCGGCTCGGCCATCTGGTCGTAGACCTTGCGCAGCGCCGGTGCCATCTTGTTGCAGAGCGTCCCGGCGACGATCATCAGGTCGCTCTGGCGCGGGCTCGGGCGAAACAGCATGCCGAAGCGGTCGATGTCGTAGCGCGCGGCACCGGCGTGCATCATCTCGACGGCACAACATGCGAGGCCGAACGTCATCGGCCACAGCGACCCGGTCTTCGACCAGTTGATGACCGTGTCCAGACTCGTCGTGACGAAGCCTTCCTTGAGAACGCCGTCGAGGCTCATGTCATTCCCAGTCCAGCGCGCCTTTTTTCCACTCGTAGGCAAAGCCGACGACGAGGATCGTCAGGAAGACCATCATGGCCCAGAACCCCGTTGGGCCGATCTCCCTGAGCGACACGGCCCACGGAAAGAGGAAGGCGATCTCGAGGTCGAACAGGATGAAGAGGATGGCGACCAGGTAGTAGCGCACGTCGAACTTCATGCGCGCGTCCTCGAAGGCCTCGAAGCCACATTCGTAGGGCGAGTTCTTCGCCTGGTCGGGCTTGCGCGGCCCGAGGAGGAAGCCGAGGACCTGAGGCACCACCCCGACCGCGACACCGACCAGGATGAAGAGGATGACAGGGAGGTAGGAGTCGAGGGTCATGGAGTTGGTGCCGACGGCGAGACTCGAACTCGCACAGCTTTCGCCACTACCCCCTCAAGATAGCGTGTCTACCAAT
>JBBSPY010000435.1:0-2099 GCA_038258415.1 Burkholderiales bacterium | reverse complement strand
CTCCGCCCGGCGCTGCCACCTCACCGCCAAACCCGCCGAGGATGACGTTGAAGAACGAGCGGTTCATCGCCTTGCACATGATGTAGCTCAGGATTGCCCCCGAGCTGCCCACGAGCGACCCGGCGATGATGAGCATCGCGTTGTTGAGCGAGAAGCCGATGCCGGCGGCGGCCCAGCCCGAGTAGCTGTTGAGCATCGACACCACGACCGGCATGTCGGCGCCGCCGATCGGGATGATGATCGTCACGCCGAGCACGAAGCCAAGCGCGCAGACCAGCGCGAAGTCGAGCGCACTGCCCGACTGCCAGAAGCCGAACAGGAAGAACAGCGCCGCGAGCCCGAGCACGGCGTTGAGCGGATGCTGTCCCTTGAAAGTCACCGGCGCACCCTGGAAGAGGCGGAACTTGTAGCTGCCCGACAGCTTGCCGAAGGCGATCACCGAGCCGGAGAACGTGATCGCGCCGATGAAGGCGCCGAGGCCGAGCTCGATGCGGTTGCCGCCCGGGATCGGGCCGCCGGGAGCGGTGATCCCGAACGCCTGCGGCTCGGCGACGGCGGCGACGGCGAGGAACACCGCCGCCAGGCCGATCATGCTGTGGAAGAACGCCACGAGCTCGGGCATCTTCGTCATCTCGACGGTGCGGGCGCGGTACGCGCCGTAGCCGCCGCCGACGACGAGGCCGACCAGCACCCAGCCTAGGCCGAGCGCCGAGTTGCCGGCGAGCTTGTAGATGAGCGCCGCTGTCGTCAGCACGGCGATGGTCATGCCGACCATGCCGAAGAGGTTGCCGCGGATCGACGTGGTCGGGTGGGAAAGGCCCTTCAGCGCCTGGATGAAGCAGACGCTCGCGACCAGGTAGAGCAGCGTGACGAGATCGAGGCTCATGTCGCCTTCTTCTCCTCGCCGACAGGCTTCGCGGGCCGCTCCTTCTTGCGGAACATCTCCAGCATTCGCCGCGTGACGAGGAAGCCGCCGAAGATGTTGACCGAGGCGAGCGCGACCGCGAGCACCCCCATCGTCTTGCCGAAGACGGTCTCGGTGAGCGCCGCCGCCAGCATCGCGCCGACGATGACGATCGCCGAGATCGCGTTGGTGACGGCCATCAGCGGCGTGTGCAGCGCCGGCGTGACCGTCCAGACGACGTGGTAGCCGACGTAGATCGCCAGCACGAAGATGATCAGGTTGACGACGGTGTGGGAGACGACTTCCATGGCGATTCCTGGTGCTACTTTCGCTTGACTTCGCCGCCCTGCGTCATCAGGCAGGCGGCGACGATGTCGTCGTCCATCGGCACGTCGAACGTGCCTTCCTTGGTGAGCACGAGCTTGAGGAAATCGAGCACGTTTCGGGCGTAGAGCGACGAAGCGTCGGCGCCGACCCTCGCCGCGAGGTTGGTCTCGCCGACGATCGTCACGCCGTTGACGACCACGGTCTCGTCGGCGACCGAGAGCGGGCAGTTGCCGCCCTTGCCGTCGGGGCCGCGGCCCGCGGCGAGGTCGACGATCACGGAGCCCGGCTTCATGCTCCGGACCATCTCCTCGGTCACGAGCACCGGCGCCGCGCGGCCGGGGATCAGCGCCGTCGAGATGACGATGTCGGCTTGCGCCACGCGCTTGGCGACCTCGACCTTCTGACGGTCGAGCCAGCTCTGAGGCATCGCCTTCGCATAGCCACCGGTGCCTTCGGCCGCCTCCTTCTCCTCGGCCGTCTCGTACGGGACGTCGATGAACTTGCCGCCGAGCGACTCGACCTGCTCCTTCACGCTCGGCCGCACGTCGCTCGCCTCGATGACCGCGCCGAGCCGCTTGGCGGTGGCGATCGCCTGCAACCCGGCAACGCCGACGCCGAGGACGACGACGCGCGCCGCCTTCACGGTGCCCGCTGCCGTCATCAGCATCGGGAAGAAGCGCTGGTAGCGGTCGGCGGCGACCATCACCGCCTTGTAGCCGGCGATGTTGGCCTGGCTCGACAGCACGTCCATGCTCTGCGCCCGCGTGGTTCGCGGCGCGGCCTCGAGCGCGAAGCTCGTGAGCCCGGCCGCGGCGAGCGCGTCGAGGCCCGCGCGGTCGAACGGGTTGAGCATGCCGACGAGGAAGGT
>JBBSPY010000434.1:0-2118 GCA_038258415.1 Burkholderiales bacterium | reverse complement strand
CGTCGACGCCGCGCGGGCGCGCGAAGCGGCCCGGAAGGCGCGCGAGATGACGCGCAGGCAGGGCGTGCTCGACGGTCTCGGCCTACCCGGCAAGCTCGCCGACTGTCAGGAGAAGGACCCGGCCCTGTGCGAGATCTACATCGTCGAGGGCGACTCGGCCGGAGGCTCGGCCAAGCAGGGCCGCGACCGCAAGTTCCAGGCGATCCTGCCGCTGCGCGGCAAGATCCTCAACGTCGAGAAGGCGCGCTACGAGAAGCTCCTGACGAGCAACGAGATCCTCACGCTCATCACCGCGCTCGGCACCGGCATCGGCAAGAACACCGGTGGCGACGACTTCGACGTGGCGAAGCTGCGCTACCACCGCATCATCATCATGACCGACGCCGACGTCGACGGCGCGCACATCCGCACGCTGCTCCTGACGTTCCTGTTCCGGCAGATGCCCGAACTCGTCGAGCGTGGCCACATCTACATCGCCCAGCCGCCGCTCTACAAGGTGAAGTTCGGAAAGGATGAGCAGTACCTGAAGGACCAGAGCGCGCTCGACGCCTACCTGATGAAGGTGGCGCTCAAGGACGCGCGCCTCGAGACCGGTGCACGGCCCGACGGCAGCGCCGGCGAGGTGCTGCAGGGCGAGGCGCTCGAGGCGCTCGCACGCCGCTATGTCGTCGCCGAGAACATCGTCGGCCGGCTGTCGAGCTGGATGGACGTCGACGCGCTGCGGGCGATCGCCGCGGGTGTCGAGGTCGACCTCGACACCCTGGACGCGGCCGAGCGATCGGCGATGTCGCTGGCCGCGAACGTGCGCGACGCCGAGGTCGCCGCCGAGTTCGATGCGCGCAGCGACAAGCACATCCTGCGCATCAGCCGCATTCATCACGGCAACGTGAAGTCGAGCGTCATCACCGCCGACTTCGTGCACGGCGCCGACCACGAGTCGCTCGCGGCCGCGGGGCGCGACTTCAAGGGCCTCGTCGGCGCCGGTGCGGTCGTCCGGCGCGGCGAGGGCGAGCGGCAGAAGGAGGCCGGCGTGGCCGACTTCCGCGAGGCGATGAAATGGCTGCTGCAGCAGGCCGAGAGCGCCGTCGGCCGGCAGCGCTACAAGGGGCTGGGCGAGATGAACCCCGAGCAGCTCTGGGAAACGACGATGGACCCGGCGGTGCGCCGGCTCCTGCGCGTTCAGCTCGACGATGCGATCGAGGCCGACCGCGTCTTCACCATGCTGATGGGCGACGAGGTCGAGCCGCGCCGCCACTTCATCGAGAGCAACGCGTTGCGGGTCGCGAACATCGACACCTGAGCGGCAGGTCAGCCGGGATCGATCTTCCGGCGCAGCGCCTCTTCCTTCCCGGCGAAGCCGGCGTCGCCGAAATCCGCGGCTTCGTAGAGCGGACGAATCTCGATGTCGGACGCGTCGGACATCGGATTCGGGCACTTCCTGACCCACGCGACAGCCTCGTCCATCGACGGTAGTTCCCAGAGCCAGAAGCCCGCGACGAGCTCCGTGGTTTCGGCGAATGGTCCGTCCGTGATGGTGCGGGTCTTGCCATTGAAGTGCACGCGCTTGCCTGTCCGGCTGGGCTTGAGGCCTTCGCCGGCCTTCATCACGCCGGCCGCGACCAGCTGCTCGTTGAAACTGTGCATCGCCTGCATCAGCTCCTGCGACGGCATCACCCCCGCTTCGGACGCGGTGCTCGCCTTGACCAGGATCATGAATCTCATGTCGACGCCTCCGCCACGTGCAGCTCGCGCACCGGGCGCACCTCGATGCTGCCGGCGCGCGCGGGCGGAATGCGCGACGCGACGCCGATCGCCTCGTTGAGGTCGACCGCGTCGACCAGGTAGAAGCCGGCGAGCTGCTCCTTGGTCTCTGCGAACGGACCGTCGGTCACCACGAGCTGGCCGTTGCGAACGCGCACGGTGGTCGCGCTCCCGGTCGGGTGCAGGGCCTCGGCGGCAACGAGTTGCGAACGTTCGCGCAGGCTGTCACCGAAGCGCTTGCATTCGGTGTCGGGCACTGCGTGCAACTGGTCGGCGGCGAGATAGACGAGGCAGAGGTACTTCATGGCGTCGAGGATGTGGTGGTGACCTGAATGGTCGAACGGAGGAAGGCCGATT
>JBBSPY010000433.1:0-2133 GCA_038258415.1 Burkholderiales bacterium | reverse complement strand
CCTCGCCAGCGCCGCGATCACGGCAGGCTGCTCGCCGAGGGCGTCATGCAGGCGGAAGACGGCCTGCGGGTGGGCGACGCGAAGTGCGTCGACGAGCGGCGGAAGATCGTCGCGCACATGGCCACCCATGCCGAGAAACACCGGGACAACGTCGACCTGCCGGGCACCGTCCGTCACCAGCCTGGCGGCGGCATCGGCAAGCGTCGGCTCCATGCGTTCGAGGAACGCGACCGCGACAGGCGTGCCGGGTTGTGCGTCGCGAATCGCGTCGGCGATCCGGGTGAACGGCTCCGCCCAGCGCGGGTCGCGCGCGCCATGCGCGAACAGCACGATCGCCCGCGTCATCGGACCTGCCTCATGGGCTCAGCGGTGGCGCACCAGCCAGCTGAATGCGGCCAGCGAAAGCACGAGGTAGAGGGCGCCAGGCGCCGCGGCGACGAGCCAGGGCGTCCAGCTGCCGAGGAGCCCGAGATGGCCGAAGGCCGCGTCGAGCAGGACGAAGCTCGCGCCGATCATGATGCCGACGAAGACCTTGAGGCTGACGCCGCCTGAGCGCGTGCTCAGGTAGGCGAACGGCAGCGCCAGGGCGACCATCACGAAGCACGCGAACGGGTAGAGCGCCCGCTTCCAGAACTGGATCTTCTGGCCTTGCGACGCCTGCTCGTTGTCGGAGAGGTGATCGATGTAGCGATAGAGCTCGAGTGTCGACATCGTCGAGATCGGCAGCAGCGCAGCCGCGACGACCGACGGCGACAGCGTGCTGCGCCAGTCGAGCGCGGGCAGCTTCTCGTCGCGAACGGTCGCGGGATCGGCACTCGCCGGATCCGGCCAGCGGCTGACGGTGACGCCGCGCAGGTGCCAGACGCCGTCATCGCCGATGGTCGCGTCGGTGGCGGCGATGCGCGAACGCAAACGTCCGTCGCCGTCGAACTCGAAGATCCGGACCTTTCGCAACGCGTTGCCGCCTTCGGCCGACGCGACGTTGATGGAGTAGTTGCGCGGACCCTGGGGCGTCGTCGCCCGCTCCTTGATCCAGGCGCCCGAGCGTTGCAGCCTCAGCCCGCCACCGGTGAAGACGCCGCGCAGCTGCGTCGCGACACGCTCGGTCGCCGGCGCCAGGTAGTCGCCTACGACGAAGGTTGCCAGGGCAAACAGCAGCGCGATGCCGGCGAGCACGCCGAGCGCCCGCGCGGGCCCCAGCCCGCTGGTGCGCAGGATGGTGTACTGCGAGGTCTGGGCCAGCCGGGCGAGGGCGAAGATGGTGCCGATCAGCACGGCGATCGGGATCAGCTCGTAGACGTGGCCTGGCACCCGAAGGATCGTGTACACGACCGCCTCGAGCAGGGTGTAGCCCTGCTTGCCGACATCGCCGATCTCGTCGACCAGATCGATGAAGAAGAAGAGGGCGATGAAGGCGGCGCCGACGAAGAAGACGGCCGACAGGATGTCGGCGTGGAACAGCCGGCGAACGGTGCGCATCCGAGGCCCGTGCTCAGCTCACCCGGTCCGCGAGCGGCGGCGACGCCGGCGCGGCACCACGCCGCGCGTCGTCGCGTGCTCCCGGTACCAGAGCAACCAGAGCGCGAGCGACAGCGCCACGCCGTGCGGCACCAGCAACGCCACGCCGCCGCCGATGCGCCCGGAGCCGACCCAGGCCTGAGACAGATTGAGCATGTTGAGGTAGGCGAAGAAGGCCAGCAGCGCGAACAGCAGGTTCCAGTTGCTGGCGTGGCGCGGATTCGCCGCCGACATCTCAAGCCCCAGTGGAAGCAGGATGGCCGAGGCCAGCACGAGGCCGACCCGCCACGAGAACTCACCCTGGTTCGACGGCGTCGGCTCGCGCAGCAGATCGATCGTCGGTCGTGCCCGCGGTGCCGGCTTGCGATTGGCGTCGACGGCGCGGTCGCCGGCCAGCGCGCGGTAGCTCTCGAAACGCGACAAGGTCTTTTCGCCGCTGTCGAGGTTCTGCTCGTTGCGCTGCCCCTCGTCGAGCACGACCCAGCGGCCGTCGGCCTCGTTGTCGATGTGGCCGCTGCGCGCGCTGGTCACCGATTCGACGTGGTCTCGAGCGGCCCCCTCGAGGAAGTTGCGGGCGTTTGTCGCGTCGGGAGCAACACCCTCGAATAAAAAGGT
>JBBSPY010000432.1:0-2165 GCA_038258415.1 Burkholderiales bacterium | reverse complement strand
TCGTCGCGGAACGACTCGGCGATCGTCAGGCCGGTGAGCGCGACGCGCAGGCGGTTGCCCGGCGGCTCGTTCATTTGGCCGTAGACCATGGCGACCTTGGACTCGCCGAGGTTCTCGAGGTTGACGACTCCCGAATCGGCCATCTCGTGATAGAAATCGTTGCCCTCGCGCGTGCGCTCGCCAACGCCCGCGAACACGCTCAAGCCGCTGTGCGCCTTGGCGATGTTGTTGATGAGCTCCATCATGTTGACGGTCTTGCCGACGCCGGCACCGCCGAACAGCCCGACCTTGCCGCCCTTGGCGAACGGGCAGACGAGGTCGATGACCTTGATGCCGGTCTCCAGCAGATCCTGCGACGGGCTCAACTCGTCGTACGCGGGCGGCTTGCGGTGGATCGACGCGACCTGCTCGTGGCTCACCGGGCCGCGCTCGTCGATCGGGTTGCCGAGCACGTCCATGATGCGGCCGAGCGTCGCCGGGCCGACCGGCACCGAGATGGCGGCGCCGGTGTTGTTGATCGTCATGCCGCGGCGCAGGCCGTCGGACGCGCCGAGCGCGATGGTGCGCACCACGCCGTCGCCGAGTTGCTGCTGCACCTCGAGCGTCAGCGGCGAGTTTTCCATCTTCAGCGCGTCGTAGATCCTGGGCATCGCGTCGCGCGGGAACTCGACGTCGACGACGGCGCCGATGCACTGGACGATCTTGCCCTGCGCGGTGGCCTTGTGGGCGGAGGCGGTTTGCATGTCAGCCATGGATGATGTTCCTGATGAGATTCGTTGTCGTCAGACCGCCGCCGCACCGGCGACGATCTCGGAGAGTTCCTTGGTGATGGCCGCCTGGCGCGTCTTGTTGTAGACGAGCTTGAGCTCGCCGATGACGTTGCCGGCGTTGTCGGTGGCCGACTTCATCGCCACCATGCGCGCCGACTGCTCGGAGGCCATGTTCTCGGCGACGGCCTGGAACACGAGCGCCTCGACGTAGCGCACGAGCAGCTCGTCGATCACGACCTTGGCGTCGGGCTCGTAGATGTAGTCCCAGCCGTGCTTGCCGTCCTGCAGCTGCATCTGCTCGTCGGTCAGCGGCAGCAGCTGCACGATCATCGGCTCCTGGCGCATCGTGTTGATGAAGCGCGTGTAGCAGAGGTAGACCGTCTTCAGCTTGCCGGCGGCGTAGTCGTCGAGCAGCACCTTCACGGGGCCGATCAGCTTCTCGAGCTGCGGCGCGTCGCCGAGCTGCGTGACATGCGAGACGACCTTGGCGCCGACGCGATTCAGGAAGCCCAGTCCCTTGTTGCCGATCGCCACGGCCTCGGCCTTCACGCCCTCGCCGTCGAGCTCGCGCAGCCGGGTCGTGACGGCGCGCAGCACGTTGGTGTTGAGACCGCCGCACAGGCCCTTGTCGGTCGTGACGACGATGAAGCCTGCCGTCTTCGCCGCATCGTTGGCGACGAGGAACGGATGCTTGTATTCGGGCGTCGCGTGCGAGAGGTTGGCTGCGAGGCTGCGAACGCGCTCGGCGTAGGGGCGAGCCGATCTCATCCGCTCCTGCGCCTTCCTCATCTTCGACGCGGCGACCATCTCCATCGCCTTGGTGATCTTCTTCGTGTTCTCGACGCTCTTGATCTTGCCGCGAATCTCTTTGCCGGCTGCCATGACGCTTCCTTAGGCGAAAGACTTCTTGAAGGCGGCGACGGCGGTGCTCAGCTCGGCTTCCGCGTCCTTGTCGAGCTGCTTGCTGTCCTCGATCTTCTTCAGCAGCGCGGCGTGGCTCGTCTTCAGGTGCGTGTGCAGGCCCGACTCGAACGCCAGCACCTGCTTGACGTCGATGTCGTCCATGAAGCCCTTGTTGACGGCGAACAGCGACGCGCCCATCAGCGAGATCGGCAGCGGTGAATACTGGTTCTGCTTCAGCAGCTCGGTGACGCGGGCGCCGCGGTCGAGCTGCTTGCGGGTCGATTCGTCGAGGTCGGATGCGAACTGCGCGAAAGCCGCGAGCTCGCGGTACTGCGCGAGGTCGGTGCGGATGCCGCCCGACTGGTTCTTGATCACCTTCGTCTGCGCCGCCGAGCCGACGCGCGACACCGAGATGCCGGCGTTGATCGCCGGCCGGATGCCGGCGTTGAAAAGCGAAGTCTCGAGGAAGATCTGGCCGTCGGTGATCGAGAT
>JBBSPY010000431.1:0-2181 GCA_038258415.1 Burkholderiales bacterium | reverse complement strand
TGGGACACGCCCATGCGCAGTTCGTGACGCGACTTGCAGGCGAGTCGCACCTGTGCGCGGGCATCGCCGTCGACGAGTTCCCCGTTGACCGTCACGTCGCACGCGACCGCGATCATGTCGACTGCGCCCTCGACGCGAATCGCCACGGCGTCGGTGGCGGTGCGCCGCCAGCCCCAGGTGAAGCCGGCCTGGCCGACCAGCGGCGAGATGTCGGCCACGAGGCCGGCCGACGACACTGGGAAGACGCGGACCCAGTCGTTCCAGGCGCGCTCGAACCCCTGCCGCAGCGCGCCCTGCAGGCCGTCCCAGGCGCGCTGCCAGCCGGCTGCGGCGAAGGCGGTGCCGTCGCGCTCGAGGCGGCACCTTGCGGGGACGGCTGTCGCCGGCCCGTCCGGCGGCCAGCTCATCGGCGCAACTGCGGCATGCGTGACCTCGGCCAGCCATTGCGTTGCCGGCACGACGCGCAGCTCGATGTGAATGTCTCCGAATGGCGCGCCGGTGTCGCGCACGCCGTGGCTGGCGATCGTCAACGTCTGCGCATCGACCGGGGTCGTCGCCCCGATGCCGGCGGGCGACGGTCCATCGCCGCGTGTGTCGGCTTCGGCATACACGGCCAGGCTGAGGCGCGACGCATCGCGTCCGCGCCAGGCAAGGTGGCCTTCGACGCCGACGTGGACGACTTCCGGATGCACCTTCGGATCGCACACCTCGAGCGTTTCGACACGCACGTTCAGGCGCGCCGGAGGACCTTGCCGCAGGGCACGGCTGGCCACGGCGAGCGCGAACGGGCCATCGGGCGCGTGCGTCCAGCGCAGCGGCGGGTCGCTCGAGCGCGGTACCGGCGTGCGATGCCAGCCGGCACCGCCGTGGCGGTACTCCTGAAGGTCATCTGGATCGCCGAGCAGCAGGTCGACGCTGCCGACGTCGCATGGCCGGGCCGCCACCTGCACCGCCTCGTCCGGGAACACCGAACGCGCGGCGGAGAGCGGTCCGATCCTCGCGTCGACGCTCGCGAGCGCCGCGTCGAGCTGCTCCGGTGTCGGCGCCTGTGCGCCCCCGGCCTGGGCCGATGGCGTCGTCTGGCGACGTCGCAGCTCGTCGCGCGTCCGGTGGGCGAGCTGATGGAGCTTGAGCGAGGCGCCACGGCGGTGGTCGCCGAGGATCTCGGCCGCCCACTCGAACCCCGGCCTACTGTCGAACGACGGCCCCCAGATGCACCACAGACTGGCATAGCGCGCGAGGTCGGGCGGCGCCGCCAGCCCGTGCCTGCGACCCTGCGCAACCGCCGCCTCGACGAACGCGGGCCAGCGGTCCTGCAGCCGCTCGGTGATCTCCGGCCACGCGCCGGCGAGCACGGTGCCGATGCCGACGGCATGCCGTCGCGCGGCAAGTTGCTCGAGCAACTCGAACTGCTCCCACGACAGACGCAGCATCGTCGCGCGGCCCGTCGCGCCTACGCGGCGCGGCGCAAGAGCGGCCGTATCTCGGTCGTGAGCACGCCGCGGTCGAGGGCGTGCCAGGTCCACGCGTCGGTGCGCGGCAACACGATCGACTGTCCCGAAGCGAACACGTCGTCGAGCTGGCCGGCGAGCATCGACGGCAACACCGCGGTCAGCACGTCGGGGTCGTACCAGCGCCAGCGCGTGCGCTCGCCCGAAGGCGTAACGACCTCGCCGAGACTTCGGCAATGCTCGCGCATCGGCAGCATCGGCAGGGTCGACACGCTGAGCACGCCCCAGCCCGGGTACGTCGCCGACGCCTCTCCGAGGATCCACTCGGTGAACGGCGATTCCGCCTTGAGCTCGGTGAGGTAGGGCGCTGCGCGCGCCGCCTCGACGCCGAGGGCGCCGCGGTGCAGGCAGTCCCAGCCGGCGACGTCGGACGCCTTGAGCGTCGCGGCGATGCCGGGCACGACCAGCCCGTCGACGATGGCATGGACCCGCGCACCCGGTGCCGTCCACAGCGCCTCGCGCAGCTGTTCGAGCGAGTAGCCGTTGCTCATCCCGGCGTCGGTGGCGGCATCGGATCGTCGAAGTTCATCTCGTAGGTGGTCTGCGCCTCGGGGGTGATCGCATCCTCCTTCTTCGCCTCGTCGGGCGCCGCCGGCGAAGCAGAACCACCGCCGCCGCCAGAGTTGACCTTGACCATGCCGCCGACGATGTCGACGCCGGCCGGCGACAG
>JBBSPY010000430.1:0-2206 GCA_038258415.1 Burkholderiales bacterium | reverse complement strand
GTGCGCGACTACCTCGCGTCGGAGGCGCCGGCGGCGCGCCTGGCGGAACGCAGGGGTTCGCTGGCCCCCTGGGTCAACGCCAGGACCCGCATCGTCGCGCCGACGCGCTACCTGGGGGAAGACACGTCGTTCACGATGGGCGGATTGCACCTGCGCATCCTGCACGTCGGTCCGGCGCACACGCCGGAGGATCTGATGCTCTGGGTGGCAGAAGACCGGGTGCTGCTGGCGGGCGACCTCGTCTTCACGGGTCGCGTTCCCTACGTCGCCGACGCCGACGTGACCTCGTGGATTGCCGCGCTCGGGCGCGTGCTGGTGCTCGACCCCGCCGTCGTCGTCACCGGGCACGGTCCGCATTCGACCGATGCCGCCGCCGACCTCACCCAGACGCGCGACTACCTGGTCTACCTGCACGGACGGCTTTCGGCGGCCTTCGAGGAGGGGCTCGACTTCGCCAGTGCCTACCAGCGGATCGACTGGTCGCGCTTCGCCGCGCTGCCCGCGTTCGACGCCGCCAATCGGCGCAATGCCTACCAGACGTGGCTCGACATCGAGCGCGAAGCCCTGGGCGAGGCGAAGCGGCGATCGCGCTGAAAGCAGGGCTGCCCGCTAAAGGAGCCAGTCGATCGGAAGGTACGACAGCACGCGGGTCCACGCCCGCTTCAGGGCGCTCGTGCCGGGTTCGTGATGGAAGACGAGGACCTGGCCGTCGTGCCGCTCGATCCACATGAGCTCGCCCGACTCCGACAGCCGCACTTCGTACGCGCGCTCCGGAACCTCGCGCTCGAACACCTCGGCGAGTTCGGTCGCCAGCGCCGGGCTTTCGATCACGAAACCGAGCTCGGTGTTGAGGCGGATCGATCGAGGGTCGAAGTTGAACGAGCCGACGAAGACCCGGGCGTGGTCGGTGGCGAAGGCCTTCGCGTGCAGGCTCGACGACGAGCTGCCGCCGAAGCCCGAGCCGGCCTTCGGGTCCGCAAGCCCGGCAATGCGCGTGTCCTTGTCGGTCGAGACGATGCGGCGCAGCTCGAAGAGTCGCACGCCGCCTTCGAGCAGCGGCTTGCGCCAGCCGGCATATCCGGCGTGGACGGCGGCGACGTCGGTCGCCTCCAGCGAGTTGGTGAGGACGCGCACATCGACGCCGCGCCTTGCCAGCGCCGTCAGCGCGTCGACGCCGCGGCGGTTCGGCACGAAATAGGGCGAGACGATCTCGAGGTCGTGCCGGGCGTCGCCGATCACGTCTTTCAGGTCGGCGAAGACGCGCTCGTCGGGTCGCTCGAGGCCGAGGCCCTTGTCGGGGTCGTCGCTGACGAGGCGGGTCGGCGCCCAGTCCAACTCGAGTTCGCCGCTGACGAGGCGTTCGACGAAGGGCGACTTGCGCAGCGCGGTCGTGTAGGCCAGCGCTGCCGGCGCTCGCTCGACCGCTGCAGCGGTTGCGTCGAACTCGGCTGCCGCAGAGGGTGGTGCCGGCGGCAGCAGACGCGCGACCGGATACGACGACGCCGACGCCCAGTAGCGGTCGAAGTCCTCGGAGACGGCCTCGACGATCGGCCCGATCGCCATCACGTCGAGGTCGGAGAAGAGGACACCGTGGGTGGCGTCGAAATACTCGTCACCGATGTTGCGACCGCCGACGATCGTCGCCTGGTTGTCGGCGGTGAACGACTTGTTGTGCATGCGCCGGTTCAGCCGCTGGAAGTCGGTGGCGAATCCGAACCAGCGCGGGCTGCGCACGGCGAAGGGATTGAACAGGCGCACCTCCATGTTCTGCTGAGCGGCGAGCATCGCCAGCGTCTCGTCGAGGCCCACGGTGTTGTTGTCGTCGAGCAGGAGGCGAACGCGAACGCCGCGGCCGGCGGCGGCACGCAGCGCCTCGAACAGCAGGGTGCCCGTCAGGTCCGCCCGCCAGATGTAGGACTGGACATCGAGACTGCGCTCGGCCGCTCGCGCCAGCAGCATGCGCGCGGCGAAGGCGTCGTGCGGGTCGCGCAAGGTCAGGATGCCGGAATCGCCCGGGTGGGCGACGGTGCGCAGCCGCACCGCCTTGCCCAGCGTGGTGTCGGCCGTGTGGCGCAGCACCGTCGACTCGGTGCGACCCTCGAGCGTCGGCAGGCTGCTGCATCCGCACAGGGCGGACAGGGCGAGGAGGCCGGCAAGGGCGAAGCTGCGCACGCGTGATTCTTGCGTGTGCCGCCGGTCGTGGAGC
>JBBSPY010000429.1:0-2247 GCA_038258415.1 Burkholderiales bacterium | reverse complement strand
GCGGGCGGCGCGCTGGCGATCATTCGCGGCGGCTTCGGCGCCATGGGCAAGATCGTCATCGCCGTGGCGGCGATCGCGGGCGTGTTCCTCCTCAAGTACTTCGACGCCAAGTTCTGGGGCGTCGTCGTCATGGGTGGCGCGGTGATCATCCTGTTCTTCCTGCCCTGGCTCGATCGCAGCCCGGTGCGCTCGATCCGCTACCGGCCCGACTGGCACAAGTACGTCTACGCGGCCTTCGTCTTCTTCTTCCTCGTGCTTGGCTACCTCGGCTCGCAGCCGCCTTCGGCAACGGGAAACTACGTGTCGCAGGTCGGAACGCTCGTCTACTTCGGCTTCTTCCTCCTCATGCCGTGGTGGACCCGGCTCGGCACATTCAAGCCGGTGCCCGATCGCGTGACGTTCTCCGGTCATTGAGCCGCGACGAGCCTGCCATGAAAAAACTGCTGCTCCGCTTCCTGCTCGCCTGCGGCCTCCTCGCAGCGCTGCCTGCGTTCGCCAGCGAAGGTGGCTACCCGTGGGACCACTTTCCCACCGAGAAGCTCACCGACCAGGCGGCGCTGCAGCGCGGCGCGCGCACGTTCGTCAACTACTGTCTCTCGTGCCACGCGGCCTCGTACGTCCGATACAACCGGATGCACGACATCGGCCTGTCGGACGACGAGATCAAGCAGAACCTCCTGTTCGCCACCGACAAGGTCGGCAACACGATGAAGACCACGTTCGACCCGAAGCAGGCGGCTGCCTGGCTCGGCGCGCCGCCTCCCGACCTGTCGGTGATCGTGCGCTCCCGCGCCGAGGTCGGCAAGGGCAGCGGGTCGGACTACCTCTACACCTTGTGGCGCACCTACTACCGTGACGACGCCAAGCCGACCGGCTGGAACAACCTCGCGTATCCCGACATCGCGATGCCGCACGCGCTGTGGCAGATGCAGGGCGAACGCCGCGCGAAGTTCGTCGAGGAAAAGGACCCGCACGAAGAAGGCAGGACGATGCACCGTTTCGCCGGCTTCGAGCAGGTCACCCCGGGCAAGATGTCCGAGCACGACTACGACGAGACGATCGGCGATCTCGTCGCCTATCTCACCTGGATGGCAGAGCCGGCCGCATCTCAACGCATCCGGGTCGGCGTCGGCGTTCTCATCTTCCTCGGCCTGCTGATCGTCTTCACCTGGCGCCTGAACGCGTCTTACTGGCGCGCCGTCGAATAGCCGGCGGGACCCGCGGCGCTCGCGCCGCACGCATCTGCACCGCCCGCGTCCGGCCGGCCGCCGCACTGGCCTTTTCCTGTTTTCCTGGAGTTCTCGATCATGATGGTGCTCTATTCCGGAACCACCGACCCCTACTCGCATCGCTGCCGCTTCGTGCTGTTCGAGAAGGGGATGGACTTCGAGATCCGCGACGTCGACCTGTTCGCCAAGCCCGAAGACATCGCGCTGATGAACCCGTACAACGAGGTTCCGATCCTCGTCGAGCGAGACCTCATCCTGTATGAATCGCACATCATCAACGAGTACATCGACGAGCGCTTCCCGCACCCGCAGCTCATGCCCGGCGACCCTGTCGCGAGGGCACGCGTCCGGCTCTTCCTGTTCAACTTCGAGAAGGAGTTGTTCGCCAACGTCAACATCCTCGAGGGTCGCGGCACGAAGGCGACCGACAAGCAACTCGAGAAGGCCCGCTCGCAGATCCGGGACCGGCTGACCCAGCTCGCGCCGATCTTCCTGAAGAACAAGTACATGCTCGGCGACGACTTCTCGATGCTCGACGTGTCGATCGCGCCGCTGCTGTGGCGCCTCGACTACTACGGCATCGACATGTCGAAGAACGCGGTGCCGCTGCTCAAGTACGCCGAGCGCATCTTCTCGCGGCCGGCCTACATCGAGGCCCTGACGCCATCCGAGAAGGTCATGCGCAAGTAGCAAGGCGCAGGGCAGACAGGCGCAGACCAAGGGGCCTCGACATGACCACACCGATCGCCCCGGCCACCGCCGGCACCAGCACGCGGCCCTATCTGATCCGCGCGTTGCACGACTGGTGCACCGACAACGGCTTCACGCCCTACCTCGCCGTCTTCGTCGACGATACGGTGCGGGTGCCCAAGGAGTACGTGAAGAACAACGAGATCGTGCTCAACGTCGGTTTCGAGGCCACCAGCGCGCTCAAGCTCGGCAACGAGGCGATCGAGTTCAAGGCGCGCTTCGGCGGATCTTCGCGCGAGATCGTCGTTCCGGTCGACCATGTGATCGC
>JBBSPY010000428.1:0-2253 GCA_038258415.1 Burkholderiales bacterium | reverse complement strand
GTTGAGCAGGGTCGACTTGCCGACGCCGGATTCGCCGACGACGGCGACGAACTCGCCTTGTGCGACGGTGAACGAGACGTGCTCGAACACGGTCTGTGCGGCGTAGCGACGGGCGATGTCGGCGACATCGAGCAGCGGCGGGCGCGCGCCGACGACCTCAGACATCGTCGAGCATCCGGGTGGCCGACCGGACGAGGTGCGCCGCGGCATCGGGCGCGTCGCAGGCGATCACGTGCCGGTCCGGCATCGACCGCAACCAGGTGAGCTGGCGCTTGGCGAGACGCCGGGTCGCGGCGCTGCCGCTCGCGTGCAGGTCCTGGAGGTCGCCGGCCTCGAGCGCGGCCCACGTCTGCCGGTAGCCGACGGCGCGCATCGACGGCAGCGTCGCGTCGAGGTCGCTGCGCTGGCGAAGACGCTGCACCTCGTCGACCAGGCCCGCGTCGAGCATGGCGCGAAACCTCGCCTCGATGCGCGCATGCAGCCATGCGCGATCGGTCGGCTCGAGCGACAGCAGCACGAGGCGCACGGGCGACGGCGCACCCGGAACGGCGTGCCACTGCGTCATGGTTCGACCGCTCGACCGCCACACCTCGAGCGCGCGCTGGATGCGCTGCGAGTCGGCGGGTGCGATCCGGGCGGCGCTGGCGGGGTCGACCGCCGCGAGCTGTACGTGCAGCGCCGGCCAGCCAACGCGTGCCGCATGGGCGTCGATGTCGGCGCGTATCCCCGCGTCGGCTTCGGGCATCGGCGAGAGGCCGCCGGCCAGTGCCTTCAGGTAGAGCATGGTGCCGCCGACGAGCAGCGGCAGGGCACCGCGCGATTCGATCTCGGCGATGGCGGCCGTCGCGTCGTGAACGAAGCGCGCCGCGGAATAGCGCTCGGCGGGGTCGACGCGGTCGATGCCGTGATGCGGCACCCGGGCACGTTCGTCGGCCGACGGCTTCGCGGTGCCGATGTCCATGCCGCGGTAGACCTGCGCCGAATCGACGCTGACGATCTCCACGGCCCGCAGCGGCGCGAGGGCATCGGCGAGCGCCATCGACGCCGCGCTCTTGCCCGACGCGGTCGGCCCGACGATGGCGAGGCAGCGTCGTGAAGCCGCACCGGCCACGCCAGCCGCGGCGGCGGAAAGCCCTGCGCTCACGCCAGGCGCGTCGCCAGCGCGGCGGCGCGCGGTGCCGGCTCGCCGTGGCGCTGCACCAGCGTCCAGGCGACGGCGGCGACGCTCGCGCTGCACAGCGCGATGCCCCAGACCAGCGGCTCGACGGCGCGGTCGAGCGTCGACCCGAGGTAGACGCCGATTGCGAGCGCCGACAGCGTCATCCCGAAGCCCGAGAGCGACGCGGCGATGCCTGCTTTCTCCGGAAACGGCCCGACCGCCCCGGCCTGCCCGCACGGCTGGTGCACGCCGTGGCCGATCGCGTAGAGGTACTGGGGCAGCAGGATCGCCCACGGCGAGCGAACGCCGAAGGCGCACAGCGCGAGCATCGTCGCGCCACCGGCGAGCGTGAACCATGCCGCCCGCGCCACCGCGCCGCGCAGGCCGTGGCGAGCCAGCAGACGTCGACACAGCAGCGTGCCGCCGATGTAGGCGACCGAGATCGAGCCGAGGATGAAGCCGAACGACGAGCGCGAGATGCCGTAGATGCCGATGAAGACGAACGACGAGCCGGCGAGCATGCAGAACAGCCCCCCGTAGGTGGCGGTCGAGAGCAGTGCCCAGGCACGGAACGTCGGGTCGGCGAGCACGATGGCCCAGTTGCGGACGATGGACGCGGGTCGCGTCGCGAGGCGGTCGCGCGTCGGCACGGTCTCGACGAAGCGCAGCGCGATGGCGGCGAGGCCGGCCGCGCCGATGCAGCCCATGGCCAGCAGCGTCGAGCGCCAGCCGAGCGACTCGACGAGCAGGCCGCCGACGAGCGGTGCCGACACGGCGAAGAAGCCGAGCCCCGTGAGCGCCTTCGACATCACACGCGCACCCTCGGCCGGTTCGAACAGGTCGCGCACCACCGAGCGTCCGCCCGTGATCGCCGTTGCAAGCGCGATCCCCTGCAGCGCCCGCCAGGCGACGAGCAACTCGATGCGCGTGGCGAGCGCGCCGCCGATGGCCGACAGCACGTAGAGCGCGAGCCCGGCGAGCAGGACCGGCCGGCGGCCGAAGCGGTCGCACAGCGGCCCGGCGACGAGCTGGCCGAGACCGAACGACACGATGAGGGCGACCAGCGTCGCCTGCGCCGCGCCGATCGAGGCGCC
>JBBSPY010000427.1:0-2308 GCA_038258415.1 Burkholderiales bacterium | reverse complement strand
GCGAGCAGCAGCGGATGGTCGTGGCCACGCACGACGGTGAGCACGTTGCGCTCGCTGTCCTTGCCGGCGACGAACCACGGCTCGTGCGCACCCGTCGACGCGCCGGCGTCGGATGCGCGCGTCTTCACGCCGCCGATGCCGATGCCCTTGCGTTGGCCGATCGTGTAGAACGACAGGCCGACGTGCTCGCCGAGCGTGCGACCGTGCTCGTCGTGGATCGGGCCGGGTGCGTTGGCGAGCCACTGCTGGAGGAAGGCGCGAAACGGCCGCTCGCCGATGACGCAGATGCCGGTCGAATCCTTCTTGGCCGCGTTCGGCAGGCCGATCTCCGCGGCGATCCGGCGCACCTCGGACTTCTCGAGCTCGCCGATCGGGAACAGCGAGCGCGACAGTTGCGCCTGCGACAGGCGGTGCAGGAAGTAGCTCTGGTCCTTCGACGCGTCGAGCCCTTTGAGGAGCTCGACTCGACCCGACGACGCTGCACGAACCCGCGCGTAGTGGCCGGTGGCGATGCGCTCCGCGCCGAGCCGCACCGCGTGGTCGAGGAAGGCCTTGAACTTGATCTCGGCGTTGCACAGCACGTCGGGATTGGGCGTGCGGCCGGCGCGATACTCGCGCAGGAACTCGGCGAAGACCCGGTCGCGGTAGTCGGCCGAGAAGTTGACGTGCTCGAGCTCGATGCCGATCACGTCGGCCACGCTCGCCGCGTCGAGGAAGTCCTGCCGCGACGAGCAGTGCTCGTCGTCATCGTCGCCTTCCCAGTTCTTCATGAACACGCCGACGACTTCGTGGCCGGCGCGCTTGAGCAGCCACGCCGTGACGGCCGAATCGACACCCCCCGAGAGCCCGACGACGATGCGCTGCTTCATGATGCGCCTGCGATTATCGAGGGCTGCGAACCATCGCGCGTCCATGCACCGCCACACCCGCTTCTTTCGCTACCTCGCCGTCGGTGTCGTCGCCACGGCGGCGCACTACGCGCTGCTCGTCGCGCTGGTCGAGGTCGCAGGATGGAGCGCGCCATGGGCGGCCGCGGCCGGCGCCTGGGTCGGCGCGCAGCTCGCGTTCGTCGGCAACGCACGCCTCACGTTCGGCGCGCCGGTCACCGCAGCCGGCTGGCTGCGCTTCCAGATCGTCGCCGCGCTCGGCGCCGCGCTCAGCTACGCGATCGTTCGCGCCGGTGTCCACCTCGGCTGGCACTACCTCGTGGCGCAGGCCGTCGCCACCGCCGTGACCGTCGTCATCACCTACGAGGCGAACCGTCGCTGGAGCTTTGCAGCGGCGCCGGAAGCCAGCTCGGACCGATGACGAAGCCGGCAGCGGCCAGGTCGTCGACGACGGTGTCGCTGGCGAGGTAGGCGAACTCGCGCGAACGCGCCGCCGAGATCGGCTCCCGCGCGTCGACCGGACCGATGCGCGGATGGCACATGAGCAGACTGCCGGCGTCCGGCGCCGCCGCGAGCCAGGCCTGTACCAGCGCGCGGTAGTCGCGGGCGTGGAAGTCGTAGACGCCGAGCAGCGCCGAGTTGGTCGGCACCCCGCGTCGAGCGAGCAGCCGAGCCAGGGCGCGGCCGCCGCTGCGCTCGATGACGAGGCGCTTGAGCGGGTTCCCCGGCCCGCACACGCGGCCGGTGTTGCGCACCGGGATCGGCTCGCCCGGGCGGCCGCGCTCGACCGCCGCGTCGACGACGAGCCTGCGCACCCCCGGCAGGTGGTGCACGTGTTGGTGGCCGTCGATGAAATCGGGCGGCCGGCCGACGACCTCGGCGAACGCATCGAGCTGGGCGAGGAGCTCGACGCCGATCGCCGCGAGCGGCAAGCGCCCGACGTGCGCGGCCGCCAGCAGGGTTCGCAGCGGCGGCAGCTCGGGCCAGACGGTGGCGAGGTCGGGCGACAGTGGCGGCCCTTCGCTGAGGTTGAAGTGCAGCCCAAGCTCGAGTGCGCCGGTCGCCGCCGCGGCGACTGCGGCGCCTTCCGACGGCCAGGCCAGAGCCGTCGTCACGCAGGTCGCGGCCGAGACGCGACGCCCCGCCGCCAGCCGCAGCGCCGCCTCGGCAACGCCGCCGACCAGGCCGACGTCGTCCATGCACACGCCGATGGTGCGGGCCTCGGCGTTCATGTGCGGCCCGGAAGGCGAGGCGGCGGGGCCCCGCCGCGGCTGTCGCGTCGCACGATGTACACCGGGCGCTGCTTGACCTCGTCGAAGATGCGGCCGACATACTCGCCGAGGATGCCGATCGAGAGCAGCTGCACGCCGCTGAAGAAGAGGGCGCTGACGGCCAGCGTCGCCCAGCCGGGAACGACGTTG
>JBBSPY010000426.1:0-2365 GCA_038258415.1 Burkholderiales bacterium | reverse complement strand
TCCTGCGGCGAGCAGCGCGACCGAAAACAGGACGAGAAGGGGGTGGCGGGACATCGATGACTCCGTCGAGCGGGAAGACCGCAACACGCTAGGTCGCATTGTCGTCGCCGACCTTTCAAGACGCGATCGACCTCAGGAAGGCGCCACGTCCACCGGCTGTGCGAAGGACCGAGCGTATTGGAGCAGCTGGGGCGCGACGCGACGCAACTCGAGGCGATGGCCTGCGGCCAGGCGGTCGAGCGCCCGTTGCCCCTTTCGCGTCAGCACGACCACCACGCTGCGCCGGTCGCCGGCCGATTGCCGGCGCTCGACCAGTCCGAGGTGCTCGATGCGATCGACCAGGCCGACGGTGCTGTTGTGCTTGATCAGCAGCGAGGCGGACAGCGTCTTCACGGTGACCGGTGCCGGGTTCCCGAGCACCTTGATGGCGAGCAGGGTCTGATACTGCAGCGACGTCAGCCCGAGGGCGTGGGCCGCCTGTTCGCTGAAGGTCTGAAAGGCCCGCAGGACGCCCCGGAACCCCGCGAGCCGAAGAAATTCCTCTTCGCTCAAGTCGGATTCCGGGCGGGTTTTCACCGTGACAGTTATATCGCAGGACGATGTAAATTCAATCCGGATGTCGCGTCGCGATACAGCCGCCGTGCCAAACGGCTTCATCATCCGCACCGCAGCCGGGTCTCGACTGCGGCGCCCGTCGTTTCCGAATACCCTTTCCACACAGGAGCTGTCACCATGAACGAGATTGACGATGTCAAGGCCGCCGAGGCAGCGCGTCGCGGGTTTCTCATTGCCGGAGCTGGCGTCGCCGGAGGCTTCGTTCTGCCGAACGTGAGCTTTGCAGCCGACCAGCCGGCGATCGGCACCTGGCCGGCAGGCTCGTCTGGAAGCTCGGTCTTCATCGGCATCGCCGTGCCACGCACCGGTGCCTACGCGGTGCAGGGCGAAGACGAGCTCAAGGGTTGGGAGCTCGCGGTCGAGCACATCAACTCCGGCCATGAACTGATGCGCAAGCTCTCGCCCAAGACCACCAAGGGCGTGCTGGGCAAGACCGTGAAGATCGGCGTCGCCGATTCGGCGGCCAAGCCGAACACCGCCGTGCAGGCCGAGCAGCGCTTCATCAGCGAGAACAACGCCGTCCTGATGACCGGCTCGACCTCGAGCGCGGTCGCGGTCGCGCTCAACAAGCTCGCCGACCGCTCGAAGGTGCTCTACATGGCCGGCATCTCCGGCTCGAACGACACCACCGGCAAGGACTGCGCACGCTATGGCTTTCGGCAGGGCTTCTACGGCGAGATGGCCGCCAACGCGATCGGCCCGATCCTGCTGAAGACGTTCGGCAAGAACAAGAAGGCGGCGTTCATGACGCCGGACTACACCTACGGCCACACGGTCACCAAGTCGGTCAACGACTACCTGACCGAGAAGGGCGGCTGGACGATGGTGACCAACCAGGTCTCGCCGCTCGGTTCTCCCGACTTCAGTTCCTATCTGCTCAACATCGCGAACTCCGGCGCCGAGGTGCTCATCAACGTGAATTGGGGCCGCGACGCGGTGCTGTCGATCCAGCAGGCCAAGCGGTTCGGCATTTTCGAGAAGATGAAGCTCGTGGTGCCCTACCAGATCCCCTTCCTCGCTCCCGAAGTGGGAGGTGGACTGCTCGAAGGTGTCTACGCCGCGACCGACGTCTGGTGGACGCTGGAAGACAAATACCCGCTGGCCAAGATGTTCGTCGAGACGTTCGAGAAGAAGTACGGCTACAAGCCCGAGTGGGGCGCGGAGAACGCTTACGTGAGCTTCGCGCACTGGGCGCGCATGGTCGAGGACGCGGGCAGTTTCTATCCGCCCGATGTCATCAAGGCCTTCGAGAAAGGCGAGAAGATCCCCTCGCTGCTCGGCGATGTGCACTACCGGCCGCAAGACCATCAATGCGTCCGCCCCGTCATCATCGTCAAGGGCAAGCTCGCGAAGGACATGAAGAACAAGGAAGACTTCTGGGAAGTCGTCGAGATCGTGCCGGGCGACAAGGTCATCCAGCCGCCGGAGGCGTTCGGATGCAAGCTCGGCTCGTACACCTGAGTCGTTGACAATCCACTCCCTCGAAGCCGGACGTCGCCGCGCGCGTCGTCCGGCTTTTTGACGAACGCTTCTCGCCAACCCCGGGACCGCTTGTGATCAATTGGGCGACTTTCGTATCGCAGCTGTTCAACGGCCTGGTGCTCGGCGCCCTGCTGGCGTTGATCTCGTCCGGCCTGACGATCATCTACGGCACCCTCGGCGTTCTCAACCTCGCGCACGGCGCGATGTTCATGCTCGGCGGATACGCGGGCTACCTGGCGTTCACCCACACCGGTTCGTTCCTCGTCGC
>JBBSPY010000425.1:0-2418 GCA_038258415.1 Burkholderiales bacterium | reverse complement strand
CGGCACCCGCTCGCTGCCCGCCACCAAGGCGATTCCGAAGGAGATGCTGACGATCGTCGACAAGCCGCTCGTGCAGTACGCCGTCGAGGAGGCTTATGCGGCGGGCGTGCGGCAGATGGTGTTCGTGACCGGCCGGCACAAGCGTGCCATCGAAGACCACTTCGACCTCACGTCCGAGCTCGAAGACGCACTCGAGCGGGCCGCCAAGACGGAGCTGCTCGCCGCCGTGCGCTCGGTTCGCCCCACCGACATGGAGTGCATATTCGTTCGCCAGGCGCAGGCGCTCGGCCTCGGCCACGCCGTCCTCTGCGGGCGGCGCGTCGTGGGCGACGAGCCGTTCGCGGTGCTCCTGCCGGACGACCTGATGCTGGGAACGCCTCCGGTCCTGGCGCAGATGGTCGAGCAGTTCGACAAGCTGGGCGCCTCGGTCATCGCCGTGCAGGAGGTGCCCCGGGAGCACACCAAGCGCTACGGCATCGTCGCCGGCGAGCCTGCGGGCGACCGCCTCGTCGATGTCGAGCGCATCGTCGAGAAGCCGGCGCCGGAGTCCGCGCCGTCGCGGCTCGGCGTGGCCGGCCGCTACGTGTTCACGCCACGGCTGTGGCGCGAGCTCGACGGGCTCGGGCGCGGCGTCGGCGGCGAGATCCAGCTCACCGACGGCATCGCCGGACTGCTCGCGCACGAGAAGGTCTACGCCTATCGCTACGACGGCCGCCGCTTCGACTGCGGCAGCAAGGAAGGTTTCCTCGAAGCCAACGTCGCGCTGGCGCTCGAGCACCCGGAGGTCGGGCCCGGATTTCGCGCCTGGCTGAAGTCGCTGTCGCTTTGACGCGCTGAACGGCGCTCCTCAGCGCCGGCGCAGGTAGTGCACGAACTCGTCGTTCGCGCTCGTCTGTTCGAGCAGCTCGTTGCCGGTCTGCCTCGCGAACGCCTGGAAATCGCGCACCGAGCCCGGATCGGTGGCGACGACCTTGAGAATGTCGCCAGTCGACATGTCGGCGAGCGCCTTCTTCGTCTTCAGGATGGGCAACGGGCAGTTGAGGCCGCGCGTGTCGAGTTCTTTCTGGGCTTCCATGGTGTTCCGTTGTGTCCTCAATCGACGTCGACTTCGGTCGCGCGCTTGCCGGGCGGAAGCTCCATCCACTGCGGCTCGATGCCGCGCGAGACGAGCCAGTCGGCAAGCGCCTTGCCGGTGCCGGCGGGCCAGCACTTCACGCGCTCGGGGGCGATGACGCGATAGTCGACCAGTTCCGGCGAGAGCACGACCTCGCCACTCGCCTGCACGTGATACGCGATGATCACCTGGTTCATGCGCAGGAATTCGTAGACGCCGAGCAGCGACACCCGCCCGACGGCGAGTGAGGTCTCCTCGACGACCTCGCGCGCCACACCCGCCTCCGGCGTCTCGCCCGCTTCCATGAAGCCGGTGACGAGGCCGTAGAACTTTCCCGGCCAGGCGAAGTTGCGGGCGAGCAGCACGTGGCCATCGCGGTCGACGAGCTCGATCACGGCGGCCAGCACCGGCGTCGGGTTGTTCCAGTGCGTCCAGCCGCACGCCGGGCAGCGCAGGCGTGTCGTCGGGCCGCTGTCTTCGTCGGCGGTGATCAGCGCGAGCCGGGTCGCGCAGCTGGTGCAGAACGTGGTCTCGTGCGTCATCGAGGATCAGGCGGGGAAGACCCCGGTCGACAGGTAACGGTCGCCGCGGTCGCAGACGATGAAGACGATCGTCGCGTTCTCGACCCGCTCGGCGATGCGCAGCGCGACCCAGCAGGCGCCCGCCGCGGAGATGCCGGCGAAGATGCCTTCCTCGCGGGCAAGCCGCCGCGTCATGTCCTCGGCGTCGGCCTGCGAGACCAGCACCAGCTCGTCGACGGCGGTCGGGTCGTAGATCGCCGGCAGATATTCCTCGGGCCACTTGCGGATGCCTGGAATGCGGGAGCCTTCGCTCGGCTGCGCACCGATCACGCGCACGTCGGGGTTGTGTTCCTTGAGGCAGCGCGACACGCCGGTGATCGTGCCCGTCGTGCCCATCGCGCTGACGAAGTGGGTGATGCGCCCCGCGGTGTCGCGCCAGATCTCCGGGCCTGTGGTCTCGTAGTGCACGCGCGGGTTGTCGGCGTTGGCGAACTGGTCGAGGACGAAACCCTTGCCGTCCTGCCGCATCTGCTCGGCGAGGTCGCGCGCGTGCTCCATGCCGCCCGAGCGCGGCGTGAGGATCAGCTCGGCGCCGAACGCCTTCATCGTCTGCGCGCGCTCGACCGACAGGTCTTCGGGCATCACCAGCAGCATGCGGTAGCCACGCAGCGCGGCTGCCATCGCCAATGCGATGCCCGTGTTGCCGGAGGTCGCCTCGATGAGCGTGTCGCCGGGCTTGATGTCGCCGCGCTCCTCGGCGCGCCTGATCATGCTGATGGCGGG
>JBBSPY010000424.1:0-2430 GCA_038258415.1 Burkholderiales bacterium | reverse complement strand
TGTCCTCCTCGCGTCGACCGGAGCCGAGACGCGCGCGGAAGGCAGCACCGTCGACATGGAAACCCTCTCGATCGCCCTGCCAACCGGCACCCACGCCATCGCGTTGAGCGACTTCAACCTCGCGAATCCCGGCACGAGCTGCTTCGACTTCAAGGTGGACTGAGATGGAACGCAACCTCGCACTCGCTTGCCGCCTCGTCACGGCCGGCCTGGTCGCCGGCGCCACGGTCGTCACGCTGTCCGCCCACGCCGACGGCACACCTGCCGCCAAGGCAGCCGCCGGGCGTGCCGCCCCCGCGAAGCCGTCGGCCTGGATCGACCCCGGCCCGATCAAGCCCAACGGCTCGGGTGTGCGCCTGCGCTACACGGTGGCGTCGGGGCTGCACCCCGGGCAGACGGCCATCGTCCAGCTCGAGTTCAGCGGCGTGCGCAGCGACGGTGCCCGTGCCGAATGGCGGGCGCCGGTCGGCACGGCGGTGTCGTCGACGCAACTCGGCAACGTCACCTCGATCGCGCTGCCACGCGGCCAGGCGACGGTCGTGTCGCTGCAGGTCACGCCCTCTGCCGACGGCATGGCCTACCTCGACGTCTTCACCACCCAGGGCGGCCGCGGCACCGCGCAGTCGGTCCCGCTCGCGGTCGGCAGCGGCAAGGTGCTGCTGCAGCAGGAAGGCGTGACCAAGGTGACGCCCACCGGCGAGAAGGTGATCTCGCTGCCGTCGACGCCGAAGTGATCCGGGCCGGCGAGCCACGGCGCTTGTTCAGCGCAGCAACTCGAGCTCGAAACGCTTTCGGCCTTTGATGCGGTAGACGCCGAAGTCGGCGACATCGAAGGTCGCGATGCGGCTGATGCCGCTCGACTCCGCGAGCCAGACCAGCGCGAGGTCGGCCCAGTCGGGATCCTGGTCGGCGTACTTGCGGAACAGCTCGGCCATGCGGGCGTGCGCGCGGGAATCGAGGTGGTGGACGGACAGCCCGCCACCCGCTGCCATGCCGGCCAGCGGTGAACGATGACGGGGCGGCAGGAAGAACGCCGTTTCGCTGAGCACGGCCTCGACGGTGTGCAGTTCGCCTCGATACGCCGCAAACCATCGCACGACTTCGTCATGCCGAGGGTCGTCAAGCAGATGCAGCGCGACAAGCACCCCCGTGTCCAGCAGGACGCGGTGTCTCATCAAGCTCGCTCACGCGAGAGGCGGGCCCGCACGCGCTCCCGCACGACTTCCTTGGTCGCGCTTCGACCGTCGCCCATGGCGCACCCGATCAAGCCGGCGCGCTCGAAGGCCTTGTAGTTGTCGCTGGCCTCTGCAGGCGCCGGGCGGCGCGATGCGCGAGCCGTCAGGTACTCGGCCAGCGCTTCCTGGACGACGTGGCTCTTCGTCACGCCGCGTTCGCCGCTGTAGCGGTCGAGCGCCGATTCGAGCGCGGTGTCGAGGCGAACGGTCAGCGTCATCACAGGCTCCAATACCGGAGCTCGAATTGTATTACACCGTCACTCGATCGCCTTCACCATCTCCTCGACCACCTTCTTCGCGTCGCCGAAGACCATCATCGTCTTGTCCATGTAGAACAGTTCGTTGTCGAGGCCGGCGTAGCCGGCGGCCATCGACCGCTTGTTGACGATGACGGTCTTGGCCTTGCTCGCCTCCAGGATCGGCATGCCGTAGATGGCGCTGCCCTTGGTGTGTGCGGCCGGGTTCACGACGTCGTTGGCGCCGAGGATGATCGCCACGTCGGCCTGGCCGAACTCGGGGTTGATGTCTTCCATCTCGAAGACCTGGTCGTACGGCACCTCGGCCTCGGCGAGCAGCACGTTCATGTGGCCCGGCATGCGGCCCGCGACCGGGTGGATCGCATATTTCACCGTCACGCCCTTCGCGGTGAGCTTGGCCGCGAGCTCCTTCACCGCGTGCTGCGCGCGGGCGACGGCGAGACCGTAGCCCGGGACGATGATCACCGTCTCGGCGTTGCCGAGCACGAACGCGGCATCGTCGGCGCTTCCGGTCTTGACGGGGCGCTGCTCGGCTTTCACGCCGCCCGGCGCTGCCACCTCACCGCCGAACCCGCCGAGGATGACGTTGAAGAACGAGCGGTTCATCGCCTTGCACATGATGTAGCTCAGGATCGCCCCCGAGCTGCCCACCAGAGAGCCGGCGACTATGAGCATCGCGTTGTTGAGCGAGAAGCCGATGCCGGCCGCAGCCCAGCCCGAGTAGCTGTTGAGCATCGACACCACGACCGGCATGTCGGCGCCGCCGATCGGGATGATGATGGTCACGCCGAGGACGAAGCCGAGTGCGCAGACCAGCGCGAAGTCGAGCGCACTGCCCGACTGCCAGAAGCCGAACAGGAAGAACAGCGCCGCGAGCCCGAGCACGGCGTTGAGCGGATGCTGTCCCTTGAAAGTCACCGGCGCACCCTGGAAGAGGC
>JBBSPY010000423.1:0-2430 GCA_038258415.1 Burkholderiales bacterium | reverse complement strand
GATCGTGTCGCCTTCCTCGACGAGGGCGATGTTCCCGCCGGCGTAGGCCTCGGGCGCGACGTGGCCGACCACCATGCCCCAGGTGCCACCGGAGACCCGCCCGTCGGTCACCATGCCGACCGTTTCGCCGAGGCCCTGTCCGATCAGCGCACCGGTCGGCGCGAGCATCTCGGGCATTCCCGGCGCGCCCTTGGGGCCGAGGTAGCGCAGCACCATCACGTCGCCGGCGTGGATGCGCCGGGCGAGGATCGCGTCCATCGCCGACGCTTCGTCGTCGAAGACGCGGGCCGGACCGGTGATCGCCGGGTTCTTGAGGCCCGTGATCTTGGCGACGGCGCCTTCGGGCGAGAGGTTGCCCTTGAGCACGGCGAGGTGCCCCTGCTCGTACATCGGGTTGTCGATCGGCCGGATGACCTCGGTCGACCCGCTCGGCGCCTCCGGCACCGCGGCGAGCGTTTCGGCGATCGTGCGGCCGGTGACGGTGAGGCAGTCGCCGTGCAGCAGCCCGGCTCCGAGCAGCACCTTCATCACCTGCGGGATGCCGCCGGCGCGATGCAGGTCGACGGCCATGAAGCGCCCGGACGGCTTCAGGTCGCACAGCACCGGCACCTTCTTGCGCATGCGCTCGAAGTCGTCGATCGTCCACTCGACGCCGGCCGTGTGGGCGATCGCCAGCAGGTGCAGCACGGCGTTGGTCGAGCCCCCGGTGGCCATCGTCACGGCGACCGCGTTCTCCAGGCTCTTGCGCGTGACGATGTCGCGCGGCCTGATGTTGCGCTTCACCGCGTCGACGAGGACGGTCGCGGCTTCGCCCGCCTTGGCGACGATCTCGTCGTGCACGTTGGCCATCGTGCTCGAGTGCGGCAGCGCCATCCCCATCGCCTCGATCGCCGAGCTCATCGTGTTGGCGGTGTACATGCCGCCGCACGAGCCCGTGCCCGGGATGGCGCGGCGCTCGATCTCGCGGAAGTCCTGCTCGTTCATCGTCCCTGCGGTGTAGCGGCCCACGGCCTCGAAGACGCTGACGATCGACAGGTCCTCGCCCTGATAGCGGCCCGGAAGGATGGTGCCGCCGTAGACGTAGATGGCCGGCACGTTGGCGCGCAGGATGCCCATCATCCCGCCGGGCATGTTCTTGTCGCAGCCGCCGACCACGAGCACCCCGTCCATCCACTGGCCGCCGACGCAGGTCTCGATGCAGTCGGCGATGACCTCGCGCGAGACCAGCGAGTACTTCATGCCCTCGGTGCCCATGGCCATGCCGTCGGAGATGGTCGGCGTGCCGAAGATCTGCGCGTTGCCGCCTGCCGCCTCGATGCCCGCGACGGCGGCATCGGCGAGCTTCTGCAGTCCGGCATTGCAAGGCGTGATCGTCGAATGCCCGTTGGCGACGCCGATCATCGGCTTCTTGAAGTCGCTCTCCTCGTAGCCGATCGCGTAGAACATCGACCGGTTCGGCGCGCGCGCCGTTCCTTCCGTGATGTGGCGGGAGCGGCGGTTGGGTGCGTCGGTCGGTGCTTCGGCCATGGCGTGCGGTGCGTGACGGGGAAGCGTTCGATCGTATCGCCTCGCCGATAATCCGCCGCCATGCTCGTGCACCCGCAGTTCGATCCGATCGCCCTCGACCTCACGAAGGTCGGCCTGCCGATCGCGATCCACTGGTACGGGCTGATGTACCTGGTCGGCTTCGGGCTCTTCCTTTTCCTCGCGGTGCTGCGAACGAGACAGGAGCCCTACCGGTCGCTGGGCTGGACGCGGCGCGACGTCGAAGACCTGCTGTTCTGGGGCGTCGTCGGCACCGTCATCGGCGGCCGGCTCGGCTACGTCGTGTTCTACAAGCCCGGCCACTACGCGCAGCACCTGCCCGAGGTCTTCGCGGTCTGGAAGGGCGGCATGTCGTTCCACGGCGGGCTGATCGGCGTGATCCTCGCGATGGCGCTGTTCGCGCGGTCGCGTGGCCGGCCGTTCCTCCAAGTGTCGGACCTCGTCGCGCCCTGCGTGCCCACGGGATTTGCCGCGGGTCGGATCGGAAACTTCATCAACGGCGAGTTGTGGGGCCGATTCTCGGATCCGTCGCTGCCGTGGGGAATGGTGTTCCCGCAGTCCGGTTCGCCGCTGCCGCGGCATCCGTCGCAGCTCTACCAGTTCGCGCTCGAAGGCATGCTGCTGTTCGTGATCCTGTGGGTGTACGGGCGCAAGCCCCGCGGCCTCGGCCAGGTCTCGGGCGCGTTCCTGTTCGGCTATGGGATCTTCCGCTTCATCGCCGAGTTCTTCCGCGAGCCCGACGCCTTCCTCGGCCTGCTCGCGCTCGGCATGAGCATGGGTCAATGGCTGTGCGTGCCGATGATCGTCGCCGGCGCGTTGTTGTGGTGGTGGGGTCGCGACCGGCCGCAGACGGGGAGCTGAACGCGATGCGCATCGTCGTCCTCG
>JBBSPY010000422.1:0-2436 GCA_038258415.1 Burkholderiales bacterium | reverse complement strand
GCGGACGTCGGGGTACATCGGCAACGCCGCGCCGGCGGTGCGCAACTCGTCGCTGGCGTCGAGCTTGGCCTCGCCGGGCTGGCAGGGCCGGATCAGCTCGACCAGATGGCCACGCGCACGCAGGTACCGGACCGCGCGCTCGACGGTGAGCGACACGCCGTTGAGCTCGGGCGGCCAGGTTTCGGTGACGTAGGCGATGCGCATGCGGAAATGGTGTCGCGGTGCGCGTTGTGATGATGTAGGAGCGGGCCTCGCGACGAGGGCAAGTCGCGTGCCTGTTCGGTCAGGGTTCCCGCCTCCCTTGCTGCCGCCAGCGTGTGAAAGGCGCGTGAAGCAGATCCTGAAGCGGCACGTCCTCATGGCCCGTGAGGTAGGCGTGCACCAGCTTCAGCGACCGGGCGTGCCGGCTCGCCGCCCGCAGCCCGAGCAGCAGCGGCACCGCGAGGAAGGCGCCGGCAATGCCCCACAGCCACCCCCACACGATCACCGACAGGAAGACGAACACCGGGCTGATGCGGAGGCGATGGCCCATGATCATCGGCGTGAGGAAGTTCGCCTCGACACAGTGCAGCGCCAGGAACGCGGCCGGCGGCCCGACCATCGCGATGCCGGTGCCGAACGACACGCTGCCGGCGAGCAGGAGGAGGATCGCGATGAGCAGCGGTCCGAGGTACGGGACGAAGGCGAGGACGGCCGTCGTCGTGCCCCACAACACCGGGTTCGGCAGGCCGATCAGCCACAGCGCGATGCCGGTGGCGACGCCGAGGGCGACGTTGACGAGGCTCATCGTCGTGATGAACAGGCCGATGTCGACCTGCGCATGGCGGAACGCGGCGAGCACCAGCGCGCGTGTGCGCCGGGTGCGAAGGGCGACGATCGATCGCGCCACCAGCCACTGCTCGGTGGCGAGCAGGAAGTAGAGCAGGATGATGGTGGCCGACGCCGACAGCGCGAACTGCAGCGTCTCGCCGATCGCCAGCCTCGTGAAGGTCCAGCCTTCGAGCGCCATGCGCTCGTGGAAGGCGTCGGGCGCCACGGCGCCTTCGAGCGGCGGTCGCGACAGCGGCGCCGGCGTCGAGTAGGGGAAGAGCGCGTCGCGCCAGCGCTGCAGCGCCTCGAGGAGATCGTGTGCGATCAGCGGCGCCCGCGACCACCACGCGGCGGCCGGCGCCGCGACGAGCGCGAACACGAGCGCGATCAACGCCAGCGCCGCGGTGAGCACGAGTCCGGCACCGACGTACGGGTGCAGACCGGCGCGGTGCAGGGCCCGCACCGGCGCGGCGAGCACGAACGTGAAGACGATCGCCAGCACGACCGGCAGCAGCACCGGCCGCGCTTCCTTCAGGAGGAAGACGACGGCGACGAACAGCAGGCCGCGCGCGATCCACGCCGACGTCGGACGGCGTGCAGCGGGTTCTGTAGACAGCGGCGCCACGGTGCGGGCGATGATGGCATGGGCCTGCGGCGCCACGCCGCGGCGCCGCGCTGGCCCGACCTAGCCGGGCTTGTACGTGTCGTGCTTGAAGTGCACCCGGTTCAGGAGCACCACCACTTCGTCGTAGAGCGCCGCGAAGCGCTTCTCGGCACCGAGCAGGAACAGCTTCAGGTTGGGGTCGGGTTCGGAAGCCGCCATCACCTGGCACAGGAACCTCGTCTGGTCGAGCGAGCCCGAGCTGCTGAGCAGCAGCGTGCGCTCGAAGACCGGACCGCTGCGGCCGATCAGCGGCGCGATGCTCAGCAGCCGGTCCTTGTTGACCGCGTCGCGCTTCTCGACCTCGATCGCGGGCAGGGGCTTGCGGTCGATGCGCACCGCCGGGTAGTCCCTGGCGATTCGCTCGAGGTCGGCCTTGACGGTGTCGGAGTACGACGAGACGTCCTTGATGACCTTCTCCAGGCGGTCGCTCTCGAACTTCACGAGCAGCAGGTCGTCGGAAAAGCGCAGGCCCGAAACCGTCTCGTACAGGATGCTGTAGCCGTCGTTGAGAAGCGAGTTGTCGCGCTTGGCTGGCGTGGTCGATTCGCGGTCGGCGCCCGGGGTCGACGCGCAGGCGCCGAGCGCTGCGACACCCGGCGCGAGGCAACCGGCAACGAGCAGGCGACGCCTGCGGCGGTCGGGCTGGCCGATGGCGATCACTTGATGTCCTTCGGGTCGTAGGCGTCGATCTTGTAGTACGCGTCGTTGAGCAGCGTCAGGTCTTCGCGGTAGCGCTGGACGACGCGTTGGTGCGCCGAGCGCAGGAACTTCTGGCGATCGGCGTTGCGCTCCTGGTCGGCCATCACCTGCGTCAGGAAGCGCAACTGGTTGAGCGCCCCTGACAGCGTGAGCAGCAAGGTGCGCTCGAAGTCGGGCCCGGTGCGGCCGACGACCGGCGCGAAGCTGAGGATGCGCGCCTTGTTCGCCGCTGCCTGCTTGCGTTCCTCGATCTCAGGCAACGG
>JBBSPY010000421.1:0-2438 GCA_038258415.1 Burkholderiales bacterium | reverse complement strand
CGAGGATCTGGGGGAGCCCCGACGACAGGTCGTTGTTGAGCAGGATCGTGCAGGGGTCGAAGTTCTTCAGCCCGAGCCGGTTGCCGGTGCGCACCAGCGGCTCGACGGTGAGCTTGCTGCCGTCGGGCAGCGCCACGTCGGTCGGCGTCGTGATCGCGCTGTCGAGCGATCCCAGGCGGACGTTGAGGCCGGCGAGCTGGAAGATCTCGATCAGCCGCTGCACGTTCATCAGGTAAAACGAGTTGCGGGTGTGCTTCTCGGGGATGAGGAGCAGGTTCTTGGCCTCGGGGCAGATCTTCTCGATCGCCGCCATCGCCGCCTGAACCGCGAGCGGCAGCATGTCGTCGGTCAGGTTGTTGAAGCCGCCGGGAAAGAGGTTGGTGTCGACCGGCGCCAGCTTGAAGCCGGCGTTGCGCAGGTCGACCGAGGTGTAGAACGGCGGCGTGTGCTCCATCCACTCGAGGCGAAACCACCGCTCGATCGCCGGGAGCGACTCGAGGATGCGCTGCTCGAGCTCGTTGATGGGGCCCGTCAGGGCGGTGATGAGGTGGGGAACCATGGCGGTCTGACCTCGCCGAGGTGGGGGCGGGGAGCGCGAATTGTAGGGATCGTGTGAGCCGCTACACGAAGGCCATGCTGCCGGGCAGCCGGACGGCGGCGGCGCGCAGGATCGAGGCGAGCTGCGACTCGACCATCTCGCTGCCGGAGACGCCCTGGGCAGGTTGCTCCTTGCGCATCGACAGTCGAGATCCGTCGCCACCCACCGCCTCGACCTCCGCGACGGCGACCGTCAGCGTCGGAGAGGCGATGAATCGAGCCCGACACCGATCGAGCCCGACCGTGGCGAGCGCGCACGTGACCATGGTGTTGACGTTGCGCGGGTACAGGCGGGCAATGCCTCGCACGGGGCCGTCGTAGAGCACGGTGTCGCCGTCGATCGAGTCGGCGTCGAAACCGGAGGCTCCGAAGTCGATGTTCCTCGGATGCTTGCGAAACGTGATCGTCACCGACTCCCAGGCGGCGCGCCATTCGTGCAGGCTGTCGAGGCCCATCAGCGCGCCATGCGGCACGGCGAGCGTGGTGCCGGCGGCCGCGGCCGCGTGGAGCAGGCGCTCGCGCAACGCGTCGTCGGCGAGGGCCGTCACGGAGAGTGGCAGGTAGTCGCAGAAGCCGAGGATGCGCTCGCCGTAGCGCTCGCTGTAGTCGGGGTGCGCCATCTCGACGACCAGATCCGGCGCCGTCGATTCGAAGTCCGCGAGGCGTTCGAGCCGCAACGGCCCCGGAACGTCGACGAGTGCCGCGGCCGATCGGGTGTGCACGAACGCCACCTCGGCCGAACCGGCGAGCGGACCGTGATGCAGGCGGTCGAAGACCGCACGGCCGACGAAACCGTGGCCGATGAGTCCGATCCGCGGTCGTCGCTGTTCGGCGGGCCGCGGCGCGCCGTCGGTCACTTCGGCGTAAAGCCGGACGACTTGACGATCGGCTCCCAGTAGGCGGTGCCCGCGCGGACCAGCCGGCCGAGCTCGTCGGGCGAGCCGAACGCCGGCTCGAAGACGATCTTCGCCATGCGCTCCTTCATTTCGGGTCGGGCAAGGGCGCGCCCAAGGGCGGCATTGAGGCGTGTGATCTCGTCCTTCGGCGTTTCGGCGCGCGCGAACAGACCGAGCCAGTACTCCCACTCGATGCGCACCCCCTGTTCGGCGAACGTCGGCACGTCGGGAAGCGCGGCCGAGCGCTTCGGGGCCAGCACGGCGACGACGCGGACGCGGCCGGCCAGGTGCGGCTCGACGAAGTCGCCGAGCGCCGTCGTGCCCGCGGCGAGCTGCCCGCCGATCAGGTCCTGCAGCATGGGTGCCGAGCCGCGATACGGCACCGACACGAGCGGCGCCTTCGCCTGCTGCGCCAGCAGGTGGACCAGAAACTGCGGGATGCTGCCGGGCGCCGGCACGCCGACATTGTCCTGCTGCGGATGGCTGCGTGCCCAGGCGAAGAACTCGTCGAGCGTGCGCGGCGGCAGAGTCGCCGATACCGCCAGGCCGCCCGGGTATCGCGCGACCTGGCCGACCGGCGCGAAGTCGACGGCCGGGTCGAAGCCGGGCGACTTGACGGTGAGCGGCAGCATCACCATCGTGTGGTCCGGGCTCAGCAGCAGCGTGCGGCCATCGGCGGGCGCCGCCTTCAGCGCCTGCGCCGCGATCTGGCCTCCCGCGCCGGGCTTGCTGTCGACGATGACGGTGCCGCCGAGATCGGCCCGCAGTTGATCGGCGAGCAGACGGGCGACAACGTCGATGGTGCCGCCGGCGGGGAATCCCACCAGGATGCGCAGTGGCGGGCGATCGGCCTGGGCGTGCGACGGTGTGGCCATCGCCGCGAAGACGAGAGCGAAAACGGCTGCGAGAGCGCGCATGGTCATGTTCGTCCGGACAAGGAAAAGG
>JBBSPY010000420.1:0-2454 GCA_038258415.1 Burkholderiales bacterium | reverse complement strand
AGCTTCGGCGCGATCACCGTCGTCGGTTCTCCCAGCGACACGCCGTCGTCGACCTGATGATCCTTGCCGCGCGTCTTGGGCCTCGTGCTGCTTCCCGCCTTTCCCTCGGCCGAGCCGCCGGTTGGCTTCTCGCCGACCGGAGGGGATGGCGACACGAGCGTCTGGACGGAGGCGAGTCCGAGGATGTTCAACAGGCTCATGCGTGTGATCTCCGCCGTGGTGGAAGCCGGCTGCGGATGCTAAGGCGCGTTGCGCGAGACGCTACGGCCCGCATGGGGGAGCCGCGATTTTTTCCGCGCCTGCATCCACCCGGCAGCGGTGCCGGTAGTGCAGAGGTGAGCCCTGGCACACATCCGCAGTCCCCCACCACCTTCACTGGAGCCCCACCATGACCAAACCGACCGTTCTAGCCCTCGCCATCGCTTCCGTCGCCGCGCTGTCCGCCTGCTCGGGAATGGCGCCTTCGCCCGGCGCCATGATGTTCAAGCAGGACGGCCTGCCGGACGCGGTGCGCGTCCCGCCCGGTCACCGCGTCGCGCTCGAGACCGTCGGCGTCGGCGAGATCACCTATGAGTGCCGTGCCAAGGCCAACACCGCGGGCGCCTTCGAGTGGGTGTTCGTCGGCCCGAAGGCCGACCTGAACAGCCGCGGCGGTGCCAAGGTCGGCACCTACTACGGCCCGCCGGCGACGTGGGCGTCGACCGATGGCTCGGCGATCACCGGCATGCAGGTCGCGGTCGCTCCGCTGGCCGCCGGCAGCATCCCGGCGCAGCTCGTCAAGGCCAACCCTGCCACGGGTTCCGGCGCGATGTCGGGCGTGACCTACGTGCAGCGCTCCGCGACCAAGGGCGGCGTCGCGCCAGGGTCGGCCTGCGACGCCGGCGCGGTCGGACGCAAGGAGATCGTCAAGTACCAGGCCGACTACGTCTTCTACAAGGCGGCCTGACCGGCGGCTCGCGCGCGGCCGCCGCGTCCCCGCTCGGGACCGGCGCTGCGCACGACAATCCGGGCCATGACTTCCGACCTCGCACCCGGTATCGCCGTCTTCGTCGTCGGCGCCGGCATCATGGGCGCCGGCATCGCGCAGGTGGCGGCACAGGCCGGCCACGCGGTGCGCCTGCACGATTCGCGCGATGGCGCCGCCGAGACGGCCTGCGCGAAGCTCGCGCAGACGCTCGACGGCCTCGCCGCCAAGGGCAAGCTCGACGCCGACGAAGCGAAGGCCATCGCCGCGCGCATCACGCCGGCGCGCACGCTCGACGACGCGGCCGGCTGCGGCCTCGTCGTCGAGGCCATCGTCGAGAACGCCGAAGCCAAGCGGTCGCTGTTCCGCGCGCTCGAGCGTGTCGTCGACGATGCCTGTGTGCTGGCGACGAACACATCGTCGATCTCGGTCACGGCGCTGGCCAACGGACTTCAGACGCCGGGCCGCTTCGTCGGCATGCATTTCTTCAATCCGGTGCCGCTGATGAAGCTGGTCGAGGTCGTCTCGGGGCTGTCGACCGAGCGTGCCGTCGCCGATGCGGTGTTCGGTCTCGCGAAGCGCTGGGGCAAGACGCCGGTGCACGCGCGGTCCACGCCGGGCTTCATCGTCAACCGCATCGCCCGGCCGTACTACGCCGAGGCGCTGGCCCTGCTGCATGAGCGCCTCGCCGAGCCGGCGCAGATCGACGCCTGCCTGCGCGGCGCGGGGTTTCGCATGGGCCCGTGCGAGCTGATCGACTTGATTGGCCACGACACCAACTTCGCGGTCACGCAATCGGTGCACGGCGCGAACTTCGGCGACCGGCGCTACGTGCCCTCGCTCGTGCAGCAGGAGATGGTCGACGGGGATCTGCTCGGGCGCAAGAGCGGGCGCGGTTTCTATGCGCATCCGGCTGCGCCCGTGCCTGCGCAGCCGGCGTTCGAGCCGCCGGAGATCGAGATCGGCGCGATCGTCGCGCTGCACGGCCGCGGCGTGATTGTCGATCGCTGGGCCGCGGCGCTCGACCGAGCCGGCGTGCGTTACGAAAGCGATGCCGAGAGCCGCTGGACGGGCCTGCAGACCTCGACCGGCCAACTGCGCCAGACCGACGGCCGCTGCGCTGCCGAGGTCGCGTTCGACGACGGCATCCGCGAGCTGGCGCTCCACGACCTCGTCGTCGCCACGGGCGGCGGTGCGCCGGGAACGACGCTCGCGGTCGCCCACGCACCCGACGCGTCGCCGGCCTGGCGCGACGAAGCGTTGCGCTGGCTAGCGGTGGCGGGCTATCGTGCCGAGCCGATCGGCGACGCGCCGGGCCTCGTCGTCGCGCGCACGGTGGCGATGCTCGTCAACGAGGCGTGCGACGCAGTGCAGCAGGGCGTGTGCACGCCCGAGGGCGCGGACCTGGCGATGAAGCTCGGCGTCAACTATCCGAAGGGGCCGTTCGAGTGGCTCGCGGGCTGGAGCGCGCCGCGGATCGTGTCGCTGCT
>JBBSPY010000419.1:0-2482 GCA_038258415.1 Burkholderiales bacterium | reverse complement strand
TGCAGCCTCGCCACGCCGCTCTTCGATGGCGCCAGCTGCACCGTCGACATCCGCTTCGCGCCGGGCTCGGCCGGGCCGAAGACCGCGTCGGTGCAGGTCGCCTCGACGGGCAACTTCCCGCCCGTGCTGACCCTCACCGGGGTCGGCCTCTCCGGGCCGAACCCGAGCTTCGCGGTGTCGGAAACCGCGCTCGCCTTCGCGCAGACGCGGGTCGGCTCGGAATCGCTGCCGGCGACGGTGCGGCTGACGTCGAGCGGGACGGGAGTCGTCACCGTCACGGCGATGACCGTCACCGGGCCGTACGCGGTCTCGAGCACGACTTGCCCGGCGCTGCCGTTCATGCTCGCGGCAGGCAACGAGTGCACGATCGCCGTCTCGTTCAAGCCGAACGACGAAGGCACGTCGGCCGGGACGCTGCGCATCACCACCGATGCCGCTCCCGCCACGCGCGACATCGCGTTGTCGGGCAGCGGCGAGGCGCAGGCCGACGTCACCGACGGCGGTGGTTGCACCATCGGCGACGGCACGTCGCCGCTCGACCCGACGCTGTGGCTGACGGTGCTCGCGGCGCTTGCGTGGCTGTGGCGGCGCGAGCGCGGAAGGCACCGTCGGGCGCCGCAGGTCCGTGGCCGGCGAGAGGGCACGCTGTGATGGCACGCATCGCCTTTTTCCGCCTTGTCTTTCTCGCCGCCATCGCGCTCTTCAGCGTTTCCGCGCGCGCCCAACTCGACTACTCGGCCTACGGAACGCTCGACCTCTCCTACGGCCGATTCCAGCCGAGCGGCTTCGTCAAGGACAACCGCTTCAACAGCAACTCGCTGTCGGCGAGCTTCGTCGGGCTCAACGCGAGCTACGGCTTCGAGGGCGGCTGGAAGCTCGGCGGCACGGCCGAAACCTTCATTCGCTTCCAGGACGGCGACTACGGCCGCAACGACGACGACCCCTTCCTCTCGCGCAACGCCTTCGCCTCCCTCGACAGCCCTTACGGCCGCTTGCGCGTCGGCCGCATGCAGACCGACCTGTTCGCGACCACCATCCGCTTCAACGCCTTCGGCAACTCGCCCGCGTTCTCGCCAGCCCTCCGGCAGCTCTTCCTGTCCGGCGGGCTCGAGGGTGTCCAGGGCGACTTCTACTGGGACCGTGCCGCCAGCTACACGACGCCGAAGTTCGACAACATCGGGCTGCAGGGCAACGTGATGTTCTCGCAGGGCAGCGGCAAGGACCGGGGCCACTACTTCGGCTCGAGCCTCGTCTATTCGCGCGGCGTGTTCGCCGCATCGCTCGTCGTCCAGCGCGTCCGCTTCGACAACGGCGTCGACGATCGGACCAGCGAAACGGCTTACCAGCTCGGCGCGACCTACAACTTCGGGTGGGCACGCGCGTTCGGCGAGCACACGCAGACCCGCGACGACGGGCTCGAATCGCGCAGCCGCATCTCCACCGTCGGCGTCTCGGTTCCGGTGTGGGAAGGCAGCGTCCTGGCGCAGGTCGGCTACGCGACGTCGCACGGGCCCGCGGTCGATCGTCGGCACACGACGACCAGTCTCGGCTACGTCTACAACTACGACAGCACGCTCGACATCTACGTGCTCGGGATGGACGACCGCGTCCGCCGCCAGGCGCGCGGCACCTCGTACGCAGCAGGAGTCCGCTACCAGTTCTGAGCGAGCGCCGCGGTCCTCGGCAGGCAGGGTCGCCGCACCATGAGCGACACGATCGGCGGCGCCATCGACACGGGCACCGTCTGGGTCGCGGAGCGGTCCCGCATCGCCGGCAGGCGCGCATCGGTCGGCATCGAGGCCGGTGCCGACGAACCCGCACAGGCCGTCGGCCTGGCGCTGTCGGGCGGCGGCATCCGCAGCGCCACCTTCTCGCTCGGCCTGATGCGCGCGCTCGCCGAAGCACGGGTCCTGGAGACGTTCGACTACCTGTCGACAGTCTCGGGAGGTGGCTACGCGGGCGCGTTCTTCGCGAGCCTGTTCGCGCGGCGCCCCGCAGCGACGCCGGCGCCATCGCCATCGCCGCCGCCCACCCCCTACGACACGCTCCGTGGCCCGATCTGCCGGCCCGGCGACGGCCCTTCGGGCTGGCAGCTCTGGTGGCTGCGCAGCAGCGGTCGCTACCTGGCCCCGACCGGCGCCGGCGACTACGTCTACGCGGTGGCGCTGGCGATCCGCAACCTTCTCGCCGTGCACTACGTGATCGCGCTGTCGATCGTGCTCGTCGCGGCGCTGGCGATCGCGGTCGACTCGCTGGCGCTCACCGCCCTCGGCCCGATCCTGCCCGATGCGATGCGGTCGGCGTCGGGTGCCGGCTTCGCCATCGCCGCCGTCGGCCTGTTCGGCCTGCGCATGATGCCGCTCGGGCTGGCCTTCTTCGGCACCGAGATGCCGAAGCCCGGCAGCGAGCAAGCCGCGCGGCGCGCCTGGTGGCACAGCAAGACGCAGCGGCTGACGATCGGTGCCGGCGTCCTCGCCGCACT
>JBBSPY010000418.1:0-2508 GCA_038258415.1 Burkholderiales bacterium | reverse complement strand
GGCTCAGGGCGGGCTGGGTCGAGCGGGCGGATGCGATGCAGCGGTGGTTCGACGAACAGCTCGCGCTGTCGCCGTCGCCGCTCAGTGGAAGCAAGATTCGCGTCGACTGGCCAGCGAAGCGATGCGGGGCGCTGCGGGCCTGGGCCTTGTCGTCGGGCGTGACGTTCCCGGCGCTGGAGGACGCCCACTGGTACCGGCTCTCGCCTGCGGGCCTGCGCGATGCGGCGAAGGGCAAAGCGACCATCGACCCGCCGCCGTGGTCGGCCGAAACGGTCGAACTGCGGGCCGCACTCGCCACGTTCGTGTCGCCCGCCGCCGCGATGCGGCGCCATGCCGCCGCGAGCGTGCGCCATCGCGTCGCCGAGCTGAAGCGCCACGCCGGCACGCCGGGCTTCCGCGACCTGCTCGAGCGGCTCGCCGCCGCGCTCGACGGCCCGAACGGCGATCGACTCCGGGCGCGCATCGTGGCCCAGTTCCCGGCCGCGCTGATCGACGAGTTCCAGGACACGTCGCCGCTGCAGTACCGCATCTTCGACCGCGTCTACCGCATCGCCGCGAATGATCCCGCCACCGTCTTGTTCCTGATCGGCGACCCGAAGCAGTCGATCTTTGCCTTCCGTGGCGCCGACATCCGCAGCTACCTTCGTGCCCGCGACGCGACTGCGGGTCGCCACCACCGACTCGGCGTCAACCACCGCTCGACGCAGGCGCTGGTGGCGGCCGTGAACCGGCTGTTCACGAACGCCGAGGCCTTCGACGGCGGCGCCTTCCGCTTCGGCGGCGCGCTCGATCCGTCGGGGCCGTCGCCGCTGCCTTTCGTGCCGGTCGAGGCCCGCGGCCGTCGAGAGCGGTTCGTCGCGTCGTCGGGATCGGTGCCGGCGATCACGGTCTGCGTGGACGCGGCGGAGCTGAACGTCACCGACACGCGCCGCGTCTTCGCCGATCGCGCGGCGTCGCGGATCGTGTCGTGGCTCGCCGATCCCGCATGCGGCTTCGACGACTTCGAAGCGGGCTTCCGTCGACTCGCCCCGGCCGACATCGCCGTCATCGTGCGGACCGGCAAGGAAGCCGCGGCCGTGCAGGGTGCACTGCGCCGCCGCCGCGTCGCGTCGGTCTACCTGTCGGACCGCGACTCGGTGTTCGCCGGGCCGGAGGCCAAGGACCTCGTCCGCTGGCTGCTCGCCGTCGCGACGCCGCTCGACAGCCGGCGCGTGCGTGCCGCCTTTGCGACGCCGCTGGCCGGCCTCTCGACCGACGCGCTCGGTGCGCTCGCGCACGACGACGTGGTCATCGAGTCGCGCGTCGAGCTGCTGCGCCGGCTGAAGGCCGTGTGGGCGCGCCAGGGCGTGCTGCCGATGCTTCGCCAGGCGCTGCACGCGCTCGACCTGCCGGCGCGCTGGCTGTCCGAGCCCGATGGCGGCGAACGCAAGCTCACCAACGTCCTTCACCTCGCCGAGCTGCTGCAGGCCGCGTCGGCCGAGGTCGAGGGCGAGGAGACGCTGATCCGCTGGCTCGTCGACCAGACGGCCGCCGAGCACGGTGGCGAGGACGAACATCTCGTTCGGCTGGAGAGCGACGCCGACCTGATCCAGGTCGTGACCGTCTACAAGTCCAAGGGGCTCGAATACCCCGTCGTCTTGCTGCCCTACGCGGCCACGTTCCACGAGGCGAAGGCGAAGAACGATGTCATCGCGGTCCCGGAGGGCGACGGCGGCCGGCGGATCGTCTTCGACCCGTCGCAGCAGGATGTCGCCGACGCGGACCTCGCGCGCCTGCAGGAGGAGATCCGTCTCCTCTACGTCGCGCTGACGCGTGCGCGACACGCGCTGTGGATCGGCGTGTCGCCGCCGAAGGGGAAGGGCGGCAACGCGCTGCAGCTCACGGCGCTCGGACACTTGCTCGACGGCGGTCGGCGCATCCAGGCCGACGCGCTCGGTGCGCTGCTGGACGCGGCGACCGCCGGGCTGGCATCGGTCGTCGTCGACGTCGCCGATTCGACCGACGAGCCGGTCGTCGTCCTCGATGCGGGAACCGGTGCCACCGCCTTCGTCGACGCGCCCGACTACACGACTCGCTTCGAGACCGACTGGACGATCGGCAGTTTCTCGAGCCTGGTTCGAGACCTGTCGCGTGCGCCGCTCGCGATCACCCCCGCCAGTCCTTCCCTGGAGGAGGAACTTCTCGCCGGCGTCACCGACGAGCCACCCGCGCCGCCCGGGGCACGCGCGCCCAGACACCGGTTTCCGCGTGGCGCGCTGCCCGGCAACTTCCTGCACGAGCAGCTGCAATGGCTCGCCGCATCCGGATTCGCGCTCGCCACCGATCCCGGGCTGGCCGAGCGTCTGCGCCTGCGTTGCGAGCGACAGGGCTGGGGCCACCGCGCCGATGACGTGGTGGCCTGGCTCGGCGAGGTCTCGACGACGGTGCTGCCGCCGCTCGACGCGTCGCTCGCCGCGCTGCGCACCCTGCTGCCCGAGATGGAGTTCTGGTTTCCGAGCGGCGGTCCTG
>JBBSPY010000417.1:0-2513 GCA_038258415.1 Burkholderiales bacterium | reverse complement strand
TCGTTCTTCAACACCGATCGCATCTTCGATTTCCTGTTGTCGATCGGCATGAAGCCGCTGGTCGAGCTGTCGTTCATGCCGCGCACGCTGTCGTCGGGAGGCAAGCTCGTCTTTCACTACCAGGGCAACATCACGCCGCCCAAAGACTACTCGCAATGGGGTGAGCTGGTGCGGCGAATCGCCCAGCACTGGGTCGATCGCTACGGCATCGACGAGGTCGCGACCTGGCCGTTCGAATGCTGGACCGAGCCGAACCTGCCGGCGTTCTGGCCCGGAACGAAAAACGACTACTTCAAGCTCTACAAGACCACGGCACTGGCCCTGAAGTCGGTCGACCCGCGGCTGGAAGTCGGCGGCCCCGTCACCTCGGAGAACGCCTGGCTCGACGACTTCCTCGCCTGGTGCGGCAAGGAAGGCTTGCCGGTCGACTTCCTGAGCACCCACTACTACCCGACCGACGCTCTCGGCAGCAGCGAGACCGACACGGCCAGCCAGCTCGCCGGTGCGCCGCGCGACGTCATGCGCGAGCGCGCCCTCGAGGCGCGCGCCGCGGCGGCAGGCCGACCGCTCTACTACACCGAGTGGAACATCACGTCGAACCCGCGCGACGCGATGCACGACTCGTCGTTCTGCGCGGCGCTGGCGGCGCGGATCGTGATGAGCGTCGACGACGTCGTCGATGCCTACAGCTGGTGGACCTTCACCGACATCTTCGAGGAGAACTACTTCCCGAGCGTGCCGTTCCACGGCGGCTTCGGCCTCATGAACCTGCACGGCATTCCCAAGCCGGTGTACCGCGCGCTGCAGATGCTGCGCGAGCTCGGTGACGAACGTTTCGAGCTCGCGGTCGACCACCCGACGGTCGTCGCCTGGGCGGGGCGACCGCAGGCGATGGCCGATGCCGAGGCGTCGGTCGTCCTCGTCAACCAGGCGATGCCGCACCATCCGATCGACACCGAGTCGGTGCGGCTGCACGTCGCGCCGCTTGCGGGCCGCCGTGCGCACCGGGTCGAAGCGGCCCGCGTCGACGTGGATCACGCCAATCCGGAACGCGCCTGGCACGACATGGGCGCGCCGGAGTACCCGTCGACGGCGCAGGTCGCCGCGCTCGTCGAGGCGTCGACGCTGCGCTACGAGCCGGTGCAGTTCGACACCGTCGATGCCGGCATCGAGTTCGCCTTCGACCTCGCGCCGCAGTCGGTCCGGCACGTGCGAATCACGTGGGAGGCCGCCGCCTGACGGAGCGGACCGACGACCGCGAGCCGTCGCCGCTGCTTGAACGCGTGCAGCGCGCCGCGTTCGAGTACTTCGTCCACGAGGTCTCGCCGACCACCGGCCTCGTGCTCGACCGCAACGAGACGGGCGCGCCGGCGAGCCTCGCCGCCACCGGCTTCGGGCTCGGCGCCTGGATCGTCGGCGAGTCGCGAGGATGGATGTCGCGAGACGACGCGCTCGGGCGCACGGCGCGCGTGCTGCGCTTCCTCGACACGTCGGATCAGAGCGGCCGCGCCGACGCGACCGGGCACCGCGGCTTCTACTTCCACTTCCTCGACCCGGCCAGCGGCGTGCGGGCCTGGACCAGCGAGCTGTCGAGCATCGACACCGCCCTGTTGATCGTCGGCGTGCTCGCGGCCGGGCGGCACTTCGACCGCGACACGGTCGGCGAGGCGGAAGTCCGGGCGTTGTCGATGCGGCTGTACGAGCGCGTCGAGTGGGACTGGATGCTGGGCGAAGGCGCCAGGCGCAGCGCCGACGGCGCGATCTGCCACGGCTGGCGGGTCGGGCGCGGCTTCATGCCCTACCACTGGCGTGGCTACAACGAGGCGCTTCTGCTCTACCTGCTCGCCCTCGGCTCGCCCAGCCACCCGGTGCCGCGCGCCAGCTGGCAGGCGTGGACGTCGGGCTACCGCATCGCCCGCGCCTACGGCATCGAGTACCTCTTCGGCGGGCCGCTGTTCGTGCACCAGTACACGCACGCCTGGGTCGACCTGCGCGGCATCCGCGATGCGTGGATGCGCGAGCACGACAGCGACTACTTCGAGAACAGCTGCCGGGCCACGCGCGTGCAGCAGCGCTACGCGATCCGCAACCCGAAGCGCTTCGCGCACTACGGCGAGTACTTCTGGGGGCTCAGCGCCGGCGATGGGCCGGGGCCGGCGCGGCGCCGGGTCGATGGCACCGCGCGGCACTTCTACGGCTACGCAGCGCGGGGCGCGCCACAGGGCCCCGACGACGGAACGGTCGCGCCGTGGGCTGTCGTCGCATCGCTGCCGTTCGCGCCGCAGATCGTCTTGCCGACGGTCGAGGCGTTTTCCCGCTGGTGCGCCGGCGCCGACCAACCGTACGGGTTCAAGGCCTCGCTCAACCCGGCGTTCCGGACCGACGAGCGTCCCGAGCTCGGATGGGTCTCGCCCTGGCACGTCGCGATCAACGAAGGGCCGATCGTGCTCATGGTCGAGAACCACCACAGCGAGGCGATGTGGCGGCTGATGCGCGGTTGCGAGCCGATCGTG
>JBBSPY010000416.1:0-2516 GCA_038258415.1 Burkholderiales bacterium | reverse complement strand
TCGAACGCCGGGTAGACCCAGAACGGCACGACGTCCTGGCTGGTCGAGTGGATGTCGAGGATGTGGTCGGCGACGGCGACGGCCGGCCGCATGGCGCGGGCCCGGCTCAGCTCGACGCTGTCTTCGCCGCCGTCGAGTTGCTCGGCCGACCAGATGCGGTTGAGGTTGTGGGTGATGAGGCGGCTGTCGAACGGGCGGGCGTCGTCGAAGGTCTCGTAGGCGGCGACGTTGGCGAAGCTCAGCGTCAGCGTGCCGACCTTCGGGCGCACGCCGCTGTCGAGCAGGTGGCACACGGCCGTCATGCCGCAGAACTCGTTGCCGTGGGTGAGGCCGTTGACCATCACGTGCGGCCCCGGCTTGCCGGACTCGAAGCGGTGCACGTAGTCGATGCCGGTGTTGCCGGCGCGGTAGGCGGCGAGGTCGCGGGGGCGGATTTCGATGACGGGGTCGGGGGCGTTCATGGCTTCGGATTGTCGTGCGCGGCAAGCCCGCTCGCGACCATGACGATGGGCAGGAAGACGAATGCGTTGAGCACGCTGTCGAGCACGGCCAGGACGACGAGCGTGGCGAGGACGAGCGGCATCGCCGCCGCGCGCCACGGGTTGCCGCGCGGCGCGTCCCATGCGGCACGGCACGCCGGCCAGAGCAGCGTGCCGAACGCGAGCGCGGCGCCGATGAGCCCGAACTGGCCGACGACGAGCAGCACGAGCCCCCAGGGCCGCGTGGCCTTCGCACGCCACCAGTCCCATTGCGCGTGGCCGGTCGCCGGCCGCGCCATCGCCTCGGGCAGGAGCTTCTGGTCCTGCGCGACGCGCCAGGTGAACGAGCCGCGGCCGGTCGCGCGCACCGCGTCGACGACGCTGCGGCCGATGGCCGTCTCCTTGGCGATGCGGGCGAGCGGCACGGCGCCCGACAGGTAGACGCCGCCGCCGATCGCGCCTGCGGCCACCAGCGCGAGCACGACACCGCGCGGGCGCACGTGCCGGCTGCCGAAGAGGAAGGCGACGCCGACGCCGAGCAACGCGATCGCGCCGACCGACTGCGACGCCAGCGCCATCGCCACGAGCGTGGCCGCTGTGACGGCGTGCCGCCGTGCCGGACGGTTGCGTCGTGCATCGGGGGCGTGTCGAGACACGAGCGCGAGCCACAGCGCACCGAGCGCCGCGAGCGCGATCCAGATCGCGAACTGGTTGCCGTGCTCGAAGAAGCCGATCGGCCGGTAGCCGACGTAGCGTTCGTCGCCGTCGAAGCGGAACGGGTGCGTCTCGTAGACGGCGCCGTACAGCGTCGGCCCGAACACGCCTTCGTACAGGCTGAAGGGCAGGCAGGCGAGGCCGGCGACGACGAATCCGCGCAGGAAGACGAGGCGGCCGTCGAGAGACGCGAGGTAGACGCGGCCGAGCAGCCACGGAACGCCCCACGTTCCCCCGAGGTAGAGGGCGGCGATCCAGCCGGCGGGCCGTGCGTCGTCGACGAGTGCCGACGCCAGGAGCGGCCAGATGCACCACAGCGCGATCGGCGCGTCGATCCAGCGCGGACGCCATGCGCCTAAGCGACCGGTGTCGAAGGCGAGCGCGCCGAGCAGCGCGGCGACTGGCGCGACCCAAGCCTTGCCGACGAGCATGTCGGAGGGCAGCGCCGAGCCGATGATCCAATAGGGGAAGGCGGCCATCGCGGCGCCGTCGGGGTAGGTTCCCACCGGCAGCACGATCCAGCCGGCGAGAACGGTCGCGACCACCGCGACCACCGGTCGACAGAAGCGAAACACCAGCAGCGATGCGAGCGCGCAGCAGACGAACACGATGGCGGCGGTCATGAAGCAGGCGCCGCGGCGTCGATGACCGCAGCTTCGCCCGGCGCCGACGCGACGCAGCTCGCCGGCGTCCTCGCCTTTGCGGCCGCCGCTGCCTGTTGCGCGTGGCGCGGCGTGCGCGCCGCCTCGCACGGAGACCGTGTCGTCTGGCGCTCGATGGCGGTGGTGCACGCGATCCTGGCCATCGAGGTGATCGTCGGTGTTCGCTACGAGGCGCGCCTGGCGGTCGACGCATGGCTCGAGGCCCGCCGTCTCTACTCCGGCCGCGAGGCGTTGCAATGGGCCCTCGTGGTCGCCGCGGTCGCGGCGCTGGCCGCGGGCACGGCGATGCTACTGCGCGTGTCGCGCACGGCCGCCGCGCTGCGGCTCGCGCTGCTCGGCAGCGCGGCGGCGGTCGCGGTGTTCTGCGTCGAGTCGGTGTCGATGCACCGCGTCGACGCGGTGCTCTACGCCGCAGCAGGGCCGATCCGCTCGATCGGCTGGCTGTGGGTGTGCGCGGCGGTGCTCGTCTGCGTCGCGGCGTGGCGCGCCGGGTCGTCGCCGCGAGCCCGCTGAACGGCCCGGTTCGCAACGTCGCGCCGCTCCGCGAGAATGGCGCCATGCCGCTCGTCGAACCCCTGCTCGCCGATCATTCGCCCGAGGTCGCCCGCGTGGCGCAGTTCTTCAACGAGACGCTCGGCTTCCCGCCGAACAGCGTGCTCAC
>JBBSPY010000415.1:0-2521 GCA_038258415.1 Burkholderiales bacterium | reverse complement strand
GCTGCCGTGATGGTGCCCAAGTCGGAGCGCGCCGCCGATCTCGACGGAATCGGCAAGCCGGTGCTCGCCCTCGTCGAGACGGCCGTCGGCATCGATGCCGCGCGCGAGCTGGCGCGCGCATCGGGCGTCGAGCGGTTGGCCTTCGGCTCGATCGACCTGCAGCTCGACCTGGGCATCACGGGCGACGGCGACGAGCTGCTGTTCCATCGCTCGCAGCTCGTGCTCGCGTCGCGGCTGGCGGGTCTTGCGTCGCCGATCGACGGTGTCACGGCGTCCATCGACGACGCCGACCTGCTGCGCGGCGACACGCTGCGCGCGCGCAGGCTTGGCTTCGGCGCCAAGCTGTGCATCCACCCGAAGCAGGTCGACGCGGTCAACGCCGGCTTCTCGCCGGGCGCCGACGAGATCGCATGGGCGCAGCGGGTGCTGGACGCAGCAGCGGAAGCCGAAGGTGCGGCGGTTGCGGTCGACGGCAAGATGGTCGACCGGCCGATCATCCTGCGCGCCGAGGCGCTGCTGCGGCAGGCAGGGCGCGGCTAGCGGGCAGAGCCCGACGGCGCGCCGGCCAGCGCGGCGCGCACGACAGCCGAGGTCGGGATCGGCGCCACGGCACCGTAGCCTTCGGTCGACAGCGCCGAGGCAACCACGGCATACCGCCCGGCGGCCTCGAGATCGTCGCCCGCGACCAGGCGAGCGACGACCGCCCCACCGAACGCGTCGCCTGCTCCGGTCGCGTCGACCGGCGCGCACGCATGAGCGGCGAGCCGAAAGCGCCGATGCGCGTCGGCGACCAGCGCGCCCTCGGCGCCCAGCTTCAGCGCGACGATCCGCGCACCGAGGCGCAGGCAGTGGTCGACGAGGTCGTCGGGGCGCGTCAGACCGGTCAGCGCCGTCAGGTCGTCCGCACTCGGCAGGCAGATGTCGCTGCGGCCGATGACGTCGGCCATGATCGGACGAGCGCGGTCGACCGACCAGAGCGCCAGGCGCAGGTTCGTGTCGAACGAGACCTGCGCACCGGCGCCGCGGGCGATGTCGATCGCGGCGTGGCAGGTTTCGGATGCCGAGTCGGAGACGGCCAGCGAGATGCCGGACAGGTGCAGCACGCTTGCCGCCTGGATCTGTGCCTGCGGCAGCTGGGCCGGCGTCAGGCGGCTCGCCGCGGAACCCTTGCGAAAGAAAGTGAAGTGATGCCCTGCCGCGTCGTGGGTCACGAAGTAGATGGCGGTGTGGGCATCCGGGTCGGTCGTCACATCGCGCTGATCGACGCCCTCCTCCCGCCACAGCTCGCGCAGCATCAGGCCGTGGACGTCGTCTCCGACCGCGGAGATGTAGCCCACCTTCGCGCCTTGCCGGGCCGCGGAGATCGCGAAGTTCGACGTGTCGCCACCGAACCCCTGCAAGTAGCTCCGGCCGTCGCCGCCGCGGATCTGGTTGAACTCGACCATCGGCTCGCCGAGGGCCACGATGGGGCCTTGTGTCACGGCGATGGCGTGGTCGATGGGTGCGGCAGGGGAAAGCGTTGCATCCGACTCGTCCGCGCGGATTCTCCATCGATCCGTAGGAGATTCGCTTTCCCGCGCACTCGCCCTTCGTCTTCTGCACAATCGCGCCCGCCGGCGCCGTGGCGGCTCATCAAAAGCGGAGGGCAGCATGCCCGATTGGCAGATCGTCTCCGACGCGTACGCGCGTCTCCGTCAGGTCCGGATCGTTCTCGACAACGCCGTGACCGAAGCCATTCGGGAGGCGAACGCGGGCGCGCTGCCCGTGCTCGAGCTGCTCGCTGCGGAAGTCGAGCACCTGACGCAAAACCTGCTCGACACCTTCCGGCCCGGCACGGCCTAGCTGCGCTGCACGCTGGCCAACTGGAGTTTTTCGCCATGTCTTCTTCCCCCGTCACGCTGACCGCCGCCGATGGCTTCACCTCTTCCGCCTATCTGTCCGAGCCGTCGGACACGCCGAAGGGCGCGGTCGTCGTGCTGCAGGAGATCTTCGGCGTCAATTCGCACATCCGCGCCGTGGCCGACGGCTACGCGGCGGCCGGATACCTGGCGATCGCACCCGCGACGTTCGACCGCATCGAGCGCAACGTGCAGCTCGGCTACACGCCCGACGACATCGCCCGCGGGGCGCGCCTGAAGGCCGCGGTCGAGGCGCTTCCGGCGCCCGGAGTGCTGCAGGACATCCAGGCCGCGGTCAACCACGTTGCCAGGGCCGGCAAGGTCGGCGTCGTGGGCTACTGCTGGGGCGGCCTGCTGGTCTGGCGCTCGGCCGAGAACGTGCGCGGCCTGTCCGCGGCGGTGGCCTACTACGGGGGCGGCATGACGGTCGGCAGCGAACCGTCGCGCAAGCCCGCGGTGCCGACGATGGCGCACTTCGGTGAACAAGACGCCCACATCTCGATGGAGAGCGTGAAGTCCTTCGATCACGCGCATCCGGAAGTCGAAGTCCATCTCTACGCTGCCGATCACGGCTTCAACTGCGATCAGCGCGGCTCCTACAACGCCGGCGCAGCGGCGACCGC
>JBBSPY010000414.1:0-2540 GCA_038258415.1 Burkholderiales bacterium | reverse complement strand
GCCGAACGCGACGTGCTCCGAGAGGCTGACCAGCAGCAGGAAGAAGATCGACAGCGCCGCGCCGACCAGCAGGTACTGGATCGGATGCACGCGCACCCGACGAAGCACCTCGACCGCACCGACACCGACGAAGGTGAGCGCGATGAAGAGCAAGCCGTACTTGGTGGCGCGGTCGGACAAGGTGTAGGGGCTCACCGGGTTGATGAAGTCGACACCGAAGGTCTCCAGGCAGCGGCCGCTGCGCGCCGACTTCGGCGTCAGCTCGTCGACGTATTCGGTGCCGCACGCCGACACGCCCAGGCTCGCCTCGGCCGGCGCCGTCGTGGCGAGCGCGTTCAGCTTCCAGGTCGCCGTGAAGCCGTCGGCGGTGACGACACGCTCGAGCGGCAGGAAGCGGCCCGTGAACGACGGGTGCGGCCAGTCGGATTTCAGCGACACCTGCGTCGCCTCGCCGACCGGCGCGATGTCGAGCCCGCCGGTGCCGACGAGCTCGAGCGCGATGTCGGCCGACATCGGCTTCTGCGCGCCGGCCCACGACTCGGCGATGGCGACGTGGAAGCCGTTGCGGTGCGCGGCGTGCCGGGTGCCGGGGAGCACCGCGGCCGCGGCACCGTCGATCCGCACCTGCGCGCTGCGCACACCGCGCGAATCACCGAGCGCGACGTAGAGAACGGGTGCATCGCACGACAGCCGTGCGCCGGGGTGGCGTCCCTGCGCGGCGAGCCCCGCGCCGTCGGCCCAGGTCGCGGCGAGCCTGGCCCTCAGCACGTAGCCGTTGACCTTGAAGATGCCGCGGTAGCGCGGCTCGAGCGTCGCGTCGGCGGTGACGTCGAGGGTCTTCGGCGACTCGCTCAGGTACCAGCGCGACTCCTCGGTGACGACCTTGCGCTCCTTGCCCTCGCCCTGCGTGGTCTCCCACTGCTCGGTGCACTCGCGCAGCAGCATCGGCCCGACCAGCGTCTGCGACGCCGCCAGGCTCGCGGCGACGCTGCGCTCGGCCTCGCGCAGGCGCGACTCGCGCTCGGCGACGATGCCGCTCACCGCCTGCAGGGCGAGCGTCACGGCAAGCAGGACCGCGGCGATGGCCACGGTCTTGCCCATGAGGGGGAAACGTCTCTGCGTCGTCGTCATCGCTGTCGCCTCGAGGTCGGCGCCGCACGTGCGGCAAGGCGGACGATCGGCGCCCCCTGCGAAGGTGGTGCGAAGTCGGCGTGAAGTCGGCATCGCCGCGAAATGCGCCATGGCACGGCGGCTGTTCGTTCGACCGCGACAGTGGCGATGCGCTTACCGTTCCATCACCATGAAGCTGTTCGGAATCGTCCTTCGCAGGCCCGCCTTCGGCGAGCTCACCGCCGCCGCCGTGAGGGCGGCGGGACTCTGGCTCGCCGTCACCGGCGTCGCATACGCCTCGGGCCACGCGCTCGACCGGGTCGACGCCGGCGCGCTTTTGTTGGTGGTCGCCTGGGCCTGCTTCGGCGCCCGGCTCGGGCTGCGAATCGACGCGGGCAGGCGCCATGCGATCGCGTACCTGTCGGTCGCGGCGATGCTCATCGGCGTCTATCAGGGCGTGATCTCGGCGTTTTCCCCGATCTCCTGAGACCGTTCATCGGGCGGGGTAGGACCAAACCCACAGGCAAGCAGGCCCTCGTCTTTTCGCTTCCCGAACGATCGCACCTTAGCCTTCGGCACGCTCTCAGGCCATGCGGCATGAGCGAGGTTCGTTCTTCAACTGTCCCCGACACGGGGCGAATTCGGGAGTGCTCAACATGAATTTCATCATCTGGCTCATCGTCGGCGGTCTCATCGGCTGGGTCGCGAGCATGATCATGAAGACAGACGGGCAGCAGGGGATCATCCTCAACGTGGTCGTCGGCGTCGTCGGCGCGCTGCTCGGCGGCTGGCTGCTGGCGCCGCTGTTCGGCACCGGCACCGTCAACTCGGGCGACTTCAGTCTGGCCGGGTTGGGCGTGTCGCTGCTCGGCGCGATCATCCTGCTGGCCATCGTCAACCTGTTCCGCCGCGGCAGCGCCCGGTAAAGGCAGCACCACGGTCGAGCGAAGGGCGCCGCGAGGCGCCCTTCCTCCATCTGGGGCGAGGCGCGACAATCGTTGCCCGATGGCCAAGCTGCTCGTCCTCAACGGCCCCAACCTGAACCTGCTCGGCAGCCGCGAGCCCGCTGTCTATGGCAGCGCGACGCTCGCCGACGTCGAGCGCGCCTGCGCCGAGGCGGCGCGTGCGCACGGCCACGAGATCGAATTCCGGCAAAGCAACCACGAGGGCACCTTGATCGACGCGCTGCACGGTGCCGCGACGCCAGGAAGCTCGATCGCCGGCGTCGTCCTCAACGCCGGCGCCTACACGCACACCTCGATTGCCCTGCACGACGCCATCAAGGCGATCGGGCTGCCGGTCGTCGAGGTCCACCTTTCGAACGTGCACGCACGCGAGCCGTTTCGCCATCGCTCGCGGATCGCAGCGGCGTGCGTCGGCGTCGTCGCGGGGTTCGGCGTCGCGAGCTACACGATGGCGATCGACGGTCT
>JBBSPY010000413.1:0-2558 GCA_038258415.1 Burkholderiales bacterium | reverse complement strand
GCGAAGACGCGCGGCCTCTACCCCGCGCAGCAGGCCGTGCTCGAGACGATGGTCGAGGGCGCACTCGTCGACTACGACACCGCCACGCGGATCGAGAGCCGCAAGCTCGCCCGGCTGATGGTCTCGCAGACGACGAAGAACCTCGTGCAGGCGAACTTCTTCGACCTCAACGCGATCCGCTCGGGCCGCTCGCGACCCGAGGGGCATGAACGATGGAAGCCGGCGAGGGTCGGGATCCTGGGCGCCGGCATGATGGGCGCCGGCATCGCCCACGCCAACGCGGCGCGCGGCATCGCCTGCGTTCTGAGGGACGTCTCGGCGGAGAAAGCCGGGGCAGGGCGCAAGGCGGTCGAGGCGATCGTCGCGTCGCAGGTCCTGGCGGGCAGGCTCGACGGGGCCGATGCGGCGAGGCTGCTTGCGCGGGTCGTCACGACGGCGGCGGTCGCCGACCTCGAGGGCTGCGACCTGATCGTCGAGGCCGTATTCGAGCAGCGCGAGCTGAAAGCGGCTGTCACACGCGAGGCGGAGCCGATGCTCGCACCAGGCGGGGTGTTCGCCAGCAACACGTCGACGTTGCCGATCACCGGCCTCGCGGCGGCGAGCCGCGCGCCCGACCGCTTCGTCGGACTGCACTTCTTCTCGCCGGTGCATCGCATGAAGCTGGTCGAGATCATCCGCGGCGAGCTGACGAGCGACGAGACCATCGCCCGGGCGTTCGACTACGTCATGGCGCTCGGCAAGACGCCGATCGTCGTCCGTGACTCCCGGGGCTTCTTCACCAGCCGCGTTTTCGGCACTTACGTGATGGAGGGCGCGACGATGCTCGCCGAAGGCATTTCCGCGCCGCTGATCGAGAACGCCGCGCTCGCCGTCGGCATGCCGTTCGGGCCGCTCGCGGTGCTCGACGAGACCTCTCTCTCGCTGTCGGTGCACGTGATGGAGCAGACGCGCGCCGATCTCGCCGTCGAAGGCCGGCGGTGGGAGCCGAGCGACGGCGAGCGGCTCGTCGAGGGGATGGTCCGCGAGCTCGGCCGCCCTGGCAGGGCCGGCGGTGGCGGGTTCTACGACTACCCTGCGGGGCAGGCCAAGCACCTCTGGCCGGGGCTCGCGGCGCGTTTCGAGAGGGCCGACCGCGGGGGGGGCGATGTCGCCGAGCTCGGGCGCAGGCTCCTCTATCGCCAATCGATCGAGACGGCTCGATGCCTCGCCGAAGGGGTGCTGGGCAGCACGGCTGATGCCAACATCGGGTCGATCTTCGGGATCGGGTTTCCCGCCTGGACCGGCGGCGCGATCCAGTACATCGCCAGCGAGGGCACCGAGCGCTTCATCGAACGCGCGACCACGCTGGCGGAGCGCTACGGGCCGCGGTTCTCCATCGACGCCGCCACGCGCGAGGTCATTTCGTCGACAGGATCCACTGCACCAGCTGCTTCGCCTCGGCCTCGCTGACCTGCGGGTTCGCCGGCATCGGGATCACGCCCCAGACACCCGAGCCGCCTTTCATCACCTTCTGGGCGAGCTTGTTCACGGCATCGGCCTGACCGGCGTACTTGGCCGCGACGTCCTTGTAGGCGGGGCCGATCACCTTCTTGTCGACGGCGTGACACGCCATGCAGTTCTTCTTCTGAGCCAGATCGGCATTGGCCCAGGCCGGCGCGGTGAGGAACGGTGTCACGAACAGGGCGAGCAGGAGGAACTTCATTCGATTGCGGGTGCGTGCGCCGGCGGCGTGCTCGGCTACCATGAGCATAACGACCCGGGTGGCCTCGCGTTGACGCGCCCGCGGATCGGTCTCCCTGGAGAACCTGCGATGCTCTTCGTCGCCATCGGTGTCCTGCTGATCGCCCTGAACCTGTTCGACATCGGGCCGTTCGGTGCCTGGAACTGGGAGTTCTTCGGCGACATGTGGAAGTTCTGCGTGCCGTTCGTTTTCGCCGTCATCTGGTGGGCGTGGACCGACAAGTCGGGCCTCGACAAGCGCCGCGAGATGAACCGGATGGAGAAAAAGAAGCAGGCGCGCCGCGAGGAGAACCTCACGGCGCTGGGCATGGGCCAGCGCTCGCGGCACAAGCGGCAGAAGTAGCGGCGTTGACCGCGACCGCGACCGCGGTTGCTTCCCTGCGCTGCGCTCAGTCGCCGTCGAGGACCGCGCCGAGACTGGCGCTCGACGCGTTCTTCGCGAACTTGGCGAGCACGCCGCGGGTGTAGCGCGGCGCCGGCGTCTTCCACGCGGCACGGCGCCTGGCGAGCTCGGCGTCGTCGACCTCGAGCTGCAGCAGAAGCCGGTGCGCGTCGATCGTGATCGTGTCGCCTTCCTCGACGAGGGCGATGTTCCCGCCGGCGTAGGCCTCGGGCGCGACGTGGCCGACGACCATGCCCCAGGTGCCGCCGGAGAACCGCCCGTCGGTCACCATGCCGACCGTTTCGCCGAGACCCTGTCCGATCAGCGCACCGGTCGGCGCAAGCATCTCGGGCATTCCCGGCGCGCCCTTGGGGCCGAGATAGCGCAGCACCATCACGTCGCCGGCGTGGATGCGCCGGGCGAGGATCGCGTCCAT
>JBBSPY010000412.1:0-2562 GCA_038258415.1 Burkholderiales bacterium | reverse complement strand
CGCCGCCGTATGTCGGGCGGGGCGGCTGGAGCTGGTACACGGGATCGGCGGGCTGGCTCTCACGAGCGGCCATCGAGTCGATGTTCGGCTTCTCCTTCCGCGGCGACGAGGTCTCGTTCGACCCCTGCCTGCCGAGCGACTGGCCGGAAGCTGAGATCACGCTCAGCCGGAACGGTCGCACGCTACGGCTGGTCCTGACCCGCGATCTTCCGGCCGGAACGGCGGACGGTGCAGCGGACGCGCGCCCGACGACGATCGAAGGCGGCCAGGCGATCCGGTGGTCGTCGCTGCCCGTGCTCTCGACCGTGGTGCTGCACTTGCGAAATGCCGACGCTGCATCCGGATGACACCCGCGGATCGCAACGTGCGGGACACCTTCCTACAGGGAGAAACGCGAGGCTCCGATCGCGGCGCGGTGGCAAAACCCTACAGTCGGACCTTCACGAACGGGAGTTTCCATGCTGAAGTGGGCCATCGTCTTCGCCGTCATCGCGCTGGTCGCCGGCGCCCTCGGATTCACCGGCATCGCGGCAGGCGCCGCGGGCATCGCCAAGATCCTGTTCGTGATCTTCCTGGTCCTCTTCGTCGTCGTTCTGGTCATCGGCCTGCTCGGCGCAAAGGCCGTGGCTGGGAAGTAGACCGCCCAAGATCGAAACCGCTCACCGACAGGAGTTCCACGCATGTCATCCGTCCCTGCAACGAAGAACACGAAACCGAAGCCGGAGGGTGGCCTCATGCTCGACCCGGTCGCCATCGATGCGGCCAAGCGGAGCATCGAGAAAGGCGCCGTCACACCGAGCTACGGCCCGTGGCGGGAAGACATCATCCGCCTGCTGAACGACTCGCTGGCGACGGAACTCGTCTGCGTTCTGCGATACAAGCGCCACTACTTCACCGCCAAGGGCGTGGCGTCGCCGGCCATCGCCGACGAGTTCCTCGTCCACGCGAACGAAGAATCGGCGCACGCCGACCTGATCGCCGAACGCATCGTCCAACTCGGCGGCGAGCCCGATTTCAACCCGACCACGCTGATGGAGCGCAGCCACGCCGACTACAACGACGAGGCCGACCTTCAGGCGATGATTCGCGCCAACCTGATCGCCGAGCGCGTTGCGATCGAGGCCTACTCGCAGATGATCGGGCTGATCGGCGACAAGGACTCCACCACGCGCCGCATCCTCGAAGGCATCCTGAGCCAGGAACAGGAGCATGCCGACGAGTTGTCCGACTGGCTGACGGATTGAGCGTCGCTCGCGCGCCCACCCCTTCGGCGCGAGTTGCTCAGCGCGAATCGGCTGGCGGACATCCCGCACGACCCAGCACGCCATCGCCTATCGCGGCCGCGAGCCTCGAGGTGGCGCGGACGTGGGCGTCGGCGATCGCGTCGAACCCCGCGCTGGTGGTCGACTCGCGGTAGAGGAAATCGCAACGCGAGACGCGGCCGTCGCTGGCGGGCGAAAGGGTCCACGTGCCCGCGATCCGGGCCTCGCGCCCGGGCAACGACTCGAAGCGCCTGATGTCGACGGCGACGCGCACCGCCGGCTGCAGAGAGGTCCCTGCCGGCGCCTCGACGAGGCCGTCCCGGGCCGCCAGTGCCGCGGCCAGCGCCAGGCGGATCTCGTCGGCCAGCGGGCTCGCCCATCGTTCCTGTTCCAGGAGCGCAACGCCGCCGTCGGGTAGCCGCACCAGCCACTGCGCGCGGTCGACCTGGGCGGGCAGGCGAACCGGTGCGATCGAGACCGAGAGGGTCTCGCTTCTGCTTGCCGGTTGCGCGCCAGTCGGCTTGGTCGCGGCCAGTTCAGCCGGCAGCAGCGTGTGCCAATGGGTCGGCGGAGGCGCCGCGCAGCCGTTCATCAGCGACGCCGCCATCCCGGCGATGACGGCGACGAAGGAAAGGCGGCGCGACGGCGATGGGGGCGTGGAAGGGTTCATCGCGTGGGCACCTTCGGATCGGGCGGCTTGCCGCGCAGCAGCGACTCGGGGTGCTGTTGCAGATAGTCGGCCAACTGCCGCAGCGCGCGGGACGCTCGCTGCAGTTCCTGCAACGTGTCCTCGACGTTGCGCTGGACCGGCGCGTTGGGGTTGGTGACGTTGCGGTCGAGGCTGTCCAGCGAACCCTGCGCTCGCTTCAGCGTCTTCTGCACCTCCGCGAGCGCCCTCTGCGCCTCGGGCGTCAGGCTGCCGATCGCGGCGCGGGCCTGGCCGAGCGTGGCGCCGAGGTCGCGACCGATCTGGTCGAACGGAATCTTGCTGATCTTGGAGACGATCTCGGCGATCTGCGGCTGGATGTCGGACAGCGTTCCGTGGGCGGTCGGAAGCTCGAGCGCACCGTCGGGGCGCACGGTCGCGCGGGCCGGTGACTTGCCGATGAAGTCGAGGGCGACGTACAGCTGCCCCGTGAGCAGATTGCCGGTGCGCAGTTGCGCGCGCAGGCCGGCGGCGACGAGCCGCTGCAGGACGACGGCGTCGTTGCCACCCTCGGCCTGCGCCGACGCCAGCAGCGCCTCCCGAACCGCGCCCAGCCGCAGCGGGTAGATCTCGGCGCGAACGTCGATCGGCAGG
>JBBSPY010000411.1:0-2591 GCA_038258415.1 Burkholderiales bacterium | reverse complement strand
TCGTGGCTGGAGCCGACGCACCGGCGACCGGCGGCGCCGGTTCGGCGAGCTTGCCGCCGGCCTTGTTGGCCATGTAGACGACGGCACGGCCGATCTCGAAATCGCTGAAGTCGCCCCCGCCTTGAGGCGGCATCTGGCCCTTGCCGGCGAGGGCCGAATGGAGCAGCGCCTCGTATCCGGTCTTGATGCGTGCGGCCCACGCGTCGACGTCGCCGAGCTTGGGAGCTCCGAGCACGCCCGCGGTGTGGCAGGCCGTGCACTGAGCGCCGAAAACCTGCTCGCCGGTCTTCAGCGAAGCGACGTCGCTGCTGTCCTTCACCTCGACCATGCCGACCGGCTTGATCCGGTTCTGGATCGCCAACGGGTCGGTCAGGGATTCGGTGCCGGCGGCTGGCCTCGACTGCATCGTCACGTACATGACGAGCAGGACGATGCCGAAGATCGGAACGATGAAGGACAGGATGATCGCGAGGACGAGTTGCCGCGGCGTCTTGATCGGCCCTTCGTGCGGGCCGTCGTATTCGTTCGTTTCGTGCGCTTCGCTCATCAGGCCCTCGAACCGTCTCGCGGCGTGGATTCCACCGCCTCGCCGGCCACCTTCGGGGATGCCGGAGCAAACCCGAAATTATAGGGCGGCGCGCTGCTGAGGCGGTGCCGAGCGGGCGAGCCGGCGCGGAGCGATGGATAGAATCTGCGCTCCGCGCCCGTAGCTCAATGGATAGAGTACTGCCCTCCGAAGGCAGGGGTTGCTGGTTCGATCCCAGCCGGGCGCACCATGCGTTTGAACGCGCTCGGGATTGGTCAGCCGTCGGAGGCGGCGTTGGCCGCGATCAGGCGACGCATCCTTTTCACCGTCGGCAGCTCAACGAGCTTGCCGTCGACGACCAGTGGCCTTGTCGGCTCCAGATCGAACGCGGCAACGACGCGGTGCGCCAGCGCCAGCGCCTCGGCACTCGGCGTGAAGGCCGAATGGATGCCGCCGATCTGGCTCGCGTGCTTCGCCGCCTTCCCGCTCATTCCGAGGGCGCGCGCCTGCTCGCACGCGATGGCCAGACCCGCGTCGTCGAGCAAGGGATACGGTGAATCGAGCACCGGCAGATCCGCGCCTGCCCCGGCATGCACGACGCGTGATCGTGCGTAGAGCAGCGGCTCCCACGCCATCTCGGCACCGAGCGCCGTCGACAGATCGAAACCGCCGAAGAGCAGCGCCTCCAGTCGGGAGTGGGCACGGGCAATGGCGCGAACGTGCTGCAGGCCGTCGACGGTCTCGATGATCGCCAGCAGCCCAAGACCGCTCTTCGCGTCGTCGAGAAGGGAGCCCGCCCAGCGGATCTCGTCGCCGGTTTCGACCTTCGGCAGCACCAGCGCCGAGACGAGATCGGACGCCGCTGTGAGTGCGGCTACGTCGTGCAGGCCCGCCATGCAGCGCAGGCTGTTGATGCGCACGACGAGGCGGGACCGAGCAGCAGGCTCGACGCCGGCCAACGCCGCGAGCACGTCCTGCCGCGCTGCCGACTTGGCCTCGGGTGGAACCGCATCCTCCAGGTCGATGCAGACGCAGTCCGCTTCGCTCTCCAAGGCCGCCGACAGCCCGTCGAGCACGAGACCGCCGACAAAGAGAACGCTACGGCGCATTCGGGTGGCTGCTCCGCGTCGACCGTCAGATTCGGATGTTGGCACTCTTGATCACCTTGGCCCAGAGCTCCTTCTCGTCGCGTACGAACTGCGCGAACTCGGCTGGCGTGTTGGGCGTGAACCGCGCGCCGGCGGACGTGAGCTGCGCCTGGATTTCCGGCGTCTGCATCGCGACAATGGTTTCGGCATTGATCTTGTCGACGATCGGCGAGGGCACGCCCGCCGGGCCGAACAGACCGATCCAGTTCTTGACGTCGAATCCCGGCACGCCCGCTTCAGCCACCGTGGGAACGTTGGGCAGAACGCTCGAGCGGCGGCTCTCGATGACGGCAATCGCGCGCAGCCTGTTGTCTCGCACGAATGGCAGAACCGTCGGCAACGTGGCGAAGGCGAGCTGCGTGCGACCGCCGAGCAGGTCGTTGATCGCCTCGAGGTTGCCCGTGTAAGGACTGTGAACGATGTCCACCTTCGCAAGCGACTTGAACAACTCGCCCGCCAGGTGACTCGTCGTGCCGGCGCCGCCGGATCCATACGACAGCCGTCCGGGCTCGCTTCGCGCCAGCGCGATCAACTCTTGCACGGTGGTCGCCTTCACCGAAGGATGCACAACGAGCAGACCCTCGGCGTTGATCACCCGGATGATCGGCGTGAAATCCCGGATCGGATCGAACGGCATCGACTGGAACAGACTGACGTTGACGGCATGGGTGCCGTTGTTCCCCATGACGATGGTGTAGCCATCGGGCGCCGACTTGGCGACGATGTCGGCGCCGATGTTGCCGCCGGCACCGGTCCGGTTCTCGACCGTGACCGGTTGACCCCAAGCACGCTGCAGGTGCGCGCCTATCAGGCGCGAGAAGACGTCGGCTATTCCGCCGACGGCGAAAGGCGACACGATCTTGATCGGCTTTCTCGGGTAGTCGGTCGCCTGGGCCCGTGCCGGCGCGGCGAACGAT
>JBBSPY010000410.1:0-2592 GCA_038258415.1 Burkholderiales bacterium | reverse complement strand
TCGAGGCCGGCGACCTCCAGGACCTGCACGCGAGCGGCAGCGCCGCGACCCGGCGTCTCGCCAAGCGCCAGCTCACCTGGTTGCGGTCGATGCCGGACCGGCACGTGATCGCCTGCGACGCGACCGATGCCGCGGCGCGCCTCGTCCGGTCGGCCACCCGGATGCTCGACGATGTCTGATGTCGTCGGCGCGCGCCCGCCGCTGCTCGATGTCGCGGACATTGCCCGTCGCTACGCCGCACAGACCGTGTTCGAGCACGTCTCGTTCACGGTCGCACAGGGCGAGTTCGTCGCCGTCATCGGCGAATCCGGCGTCGGCAAGTCGACCCTGCTCAACGCCATCGCCGGCCTCGACCAGATCGACGAAGGCCGGGTGACGATCGCCGGCACCGACGTGCACCGCCTCGGCGACGGCGCCCGCGCTGCCTTCCGGCGCAGCCGCCTCGGCTTCGTCTTCCAGGCGTTCCACGTCCTGCCGCACCTGAGCGTGGCCGCCAACGTCGGCCTGCCGCTGCTGCTGCAGGGTGCGCCAGACGCGACGCGCGTGTCGGACATGCTCGACGCCGTCGGCCTGGCCGGCTTCGGCCCGCGGTTGCCGCAGACGCTCTCGGGCGGGCAGCTGCAGCGCGTCGCGATCGCCCGAGCGCTGGTGCACCGGCCTCGGCTGATCCTGGCCGACGAGCCGACCGGCAACCTCGACCCGACCACCGCCGATCGCGTCATGTCGCTGCTCGTGACGCAGGTGCGCGAACACGGCGCGGCGTGCGTGCTCGCGACGCACTCGCAGGCCGCATCGGCGCGAGCCGACCGGGTGCTCTCGCTCACCGCATCCGGCATCGCATGACCGCCGCTGGTACGGTCGGTGCGGCCGTCGGTGCCGGCGCTACCCTGCGGTCGCTGCTGGTCGCGCTGTCGTGGCCCGAGCTGCGGCATCACGCATGGCGCACGGCGGCGGCGCTGGTCGCGGTGATGCTCGGGGTGGCGCTCGCCTATTCGGTCCACCTGGTCAACGCGTCGGCGCTCGACGAGTTCTCGGCTGCGGTGCGCGCCGTCGGCGGCGAGCCCGACCTGACCTTCGCCGGCCCGAGCGGAGGCTTCGACGAGGCCCTCTACGCGCGCGTCGCCACCGATCCGCGCGTGGCGCTTGCCAGCCCGATCGTCGAAGGCGACACCTTTGCGTTCGGAGCCGACGGGCACCGCGTGCCGCTGCGCATCGTCGGCATCGACGCACTGGTCGCGCCGACGCTGGCCCCGGCGCTTGCGCTGCGGCCGTCGCATCCCGACGACCGCTACGCCGTGCTCGACCCCGGTGCGGTCTTCCTCAATGCCGAAGCAACGCGGCGGCTCGGCGGCGGCGGCTCGAGGATCGAGCTGCAGACCGCGGCAGGGCGGGCGCCGTGGCGCGTCGCCGGCAGCGTCGCCACCGGCGGCCCGGCACTGGCGGCGATGGACATCGCCGGCGCGCAGGTGCTGCTCGGCCGGCTCGGCGTTCTCTCCCGCATCGACGTGCGCCTCGCCTCCGGCGCCGACCGCGCCGCCTTCGCGCGCGACCTCGTGTTGCCGCCCGGTGTTCGCGCCGCGGCGCCCGGCGACGGGTTGCAGCGCGTGTCGAACGTGTCTCGCGCCTATCGCGTCAACCTCACGGTGCTGGCGCTGGTGGCGATGTTCACCGGCGCATTCCTCGTCTATTCGATCCAGTCGCTGTCGGTGGCACGGCGGCAGCAGCAGCTCGCGCTGCTCGGCGTGCTCGGCCTGTCGGCGCGCGGTCGGCTCGCGCTCGTCGTCGCCGAATCGGCGGTGCTCGGTGTCTTCGGCAGCGCGCTCGGCCTCGCGCTCGGGGCGGCGTTGGCGGCACTGGCGCTGCGGCAGCTCGGCGGCGACCTTGGCGGCGGCTATTTCTCCGGCGTCTCGCCGGCGCTGCATGTCGGAGCCGGCGGCCTGCTGGTGCACGGCGCGCTCGGCATCGCAGCGGCCATCGCCGGCGGCTTCCTGCCGGCGAGGGCAGCTGCCCGACTCGCGCCGGCGCAGGCACTCAAGGGCCTCGGTTCGCCGCCGCAAGGCCGGGCCACCGTCGCGCTTGGCGCCGCCGCCATCGCCGCCGGCCTCGGTCTTGCGCTGATGCCGCCGATCGCCGGCCTGCCACTGGCCGCCTACGCATCGGTGGCGCTGCTGCTCGTCGGCGGAATCGCTTGCGTGCCCGGCAGCGTGGCGTTGCTGCTGGCCGGCTGGCGCGAGCCGACGCAACCGCTCGCGCTGCTCGCCGTCGAGCGCGCCCGCCACGAACGCTCGGCGGCGACGGTCGCGGTGGCGGGCGTCGTCGCCAGCCTGGCGCTCTCGGTCGCGCTGACCGTCATGGTCACGAGCTTTCGCGACGCCGTCGTCGAATGGCTCGACGTCGTTCTGCCCGCCGACCTGTACGCGCGCGCCGCGGTCGGACCCTCCGGTGGCGACGTGGCCGCCTTGCCGTCGTCGCTCGCCATCGCGGCCGCAGGATTGCCCGGGGTGCGCCGCATCGATGCGCAGCGCGTGGTGTCGCTGTCGTTCGATGCATCGAGGCCGGCCGTCACGTTGATCGCCAAGCCGCTCCGCGACC
>JBBSPY010000409.1:0-2597 GCA_038258415.1 Burkholderiales bacterium | reverse complement strand
TCGGAGATCGCGGAGATGCTGTCCGACCGCGAGTTGCGCGAGAAGCTCAAGGGCGAGGCCGACGCAGCGTCGGTGCACAAGCTGATCGCCGGCTGGGAGCCGCTGCGCTCGGTGGCGTGAGGCCAGGCTTTTCCAGCCGCACCCGGTGAAACCCACTGCCATCAGCGCCGAGGCGCTGTTCGAGGAGTTCCGCACCACGCTGCACTGGCAGTGGCTTGCCGGCCACGCGCACCCCGAGCGCCACTTCGACGATGACGCGGTGCGCGAGGCGCGATCCTCAGCCGACCTGGTCGGCTACCTCAACTACATCCACCCGAACCGGGTCCAGATCGTCGGCCAGCGCGAGATCGCCTACCTGGCCAACGACACGCCCGAGATCTCCGAGCGGCGCTTCTCGCGCCTCGTGACGCTCGAGCCGCCGGTGCTCATCGTCGCCGACGACCAGGTCCCGCCCGAGCGACTGGTGGCGCTGTGCGACCGCGCCGACATTCCGCTGTTCGTGACCGTCGAGCCGGCCGGGCACGTGATCGACTTGGTTCGCGGCTATCTCAGCCAGCACTTCGCCGAGCGCACGACGCGCCACGGCGTGTTCATGGACATCCTCGGCGTCGGCGTGCTGCTCACCGGGGAGTCGGGCCTCGGCAAGAGCGAGCTCGGCCTCGAGCTCATCTCGCGCGGTCACGGCCTCGTCGCCGACGACGCGGTCGACCTCTACCGGGTGGCGCAGACGGCGATCGAGGGCCGCTGCCCCGAGCTCCTCATGAACCTGCTCGAGGTTCGAGGCATCGGTCTGCTCGACATCAAGGCGATCTTCGGCGAGACGGCGGTGCGCCGCAAGATGCGGCTCAAGCTCATCATCCACCTCGTGCGCAAGGAGACGATGGACCGCGAGTTCGAGCGGCTGCCGTACGAGCCACTCAACGAGGACATCCTCGACGTGCCGATCCAGAAGATCGTCATTGCCGTCGACGCCGGCCGCAACCTCGCGGTGCTCGTGGAAGCCGCGGTGCGCAACACCATCCTCCAGTTGCGCGGGATCGACACCTATGGCGAGTTCGTCGCCCGTCACCAGAAGGCGATGACCGACCAGGCCGGCCCCGCTCGCTAGCGCAGGCCAAGGCCGCTCAGCGGTGGCTTGCGCCGTCGGCGCCCTTGGCGCGGTGCGGGCAGTTCTTCTTCGTGCAGACGGCGTAGAGGGCCAGCGCATGGTCCTGCAGCTCGAAGCCGCGCGACACCGAGACGGCCTTCTGGCGCTTCTCGATCTCGGCGTCGTAGAACTCCTCGACACGGCCGCAGTCGAGGCAGACGAGGTGGTCGTGGTGCTTGCCCTCGTTGAGCTCGAAGACCGCCTTGCCGCTCTCGAAGTGGTGACGCGCCAGGATGCCGGCCTGCTCGAACTGCATGAGCACGCGGTAGACGGTGGCGAGGCCGACATCGGCATGGTCGGCGAGCAGCGCCCGGAACACGTCCTCGGCGCTCATGTGGCGCTGCGTGGACTTTTCGAACAGCTCGAGGACCTTGATACGAGGCAAGGTCGCCTTGAGTCCGCTCTGCTTGAGTTCCTCGGCGTGTGTCATCGATAGAATCGATTGATCATACGGGCAAGGCCCGCACGGTCCTCGCACTGCTGCCATGAGATCCGCCTTCATCGCCATCCTCGCCGCCGCTGCGTTCGGCTCGCTCGCCGGTTGCCGTTCGCTCCAGTCGAGCGACAACTTCCTGGGCGTCATCACGCCCTATCGCCTCGAAGTCGTTCAGGGCAACGTGGTCACACGCGAGCAGGCGGCGCTCGTCAAGCCCGGGCAGTCGCGTGCTCAGGTGCGCGACGCACTCGGCTCGCCGCTGCTGACCGACCCGTTCCACACCGACCGCTGGGACTACGTCTTCACGATCCGGCGGCAAGGTGCCGAGCCACAGCTGAGGCGGGTCGTCGTGCGCTTCAAGGGCGAAGCCTTCGAGTCGATCGACACCGGCGGCGAACTGCCGAGCGAGCGCGAGTTTGTCGCCTCCATCGACACCGCCAAGATTGCGCGCAGCGTGCCGGCGCTGTCGCTGTCCGACGAGCAGCTCAAGGCGTTGCCGCCGCCCGCCGCGCCGCCGGCTGCAGCCGCGGCGAGCGCTGCGTTGCCGCCGCGCAGCTACCCTCCGCTCGAGTCGCGATCGTGAGCCGCACGGCGCGGCGTCGCGTCGCCGTGGCCGGTGCCTCGGGGCGCATGGGTCGAATGCTGATCGAGGCGATCGCGGCGAGCGACGACCTCGAGCTCTCAGGCGCGCTCGACGTGACGGCAAGCCCGGCCATCGGCTCCGATCCGCTCGCCGGCCTCGGCGCCGACCGTGGCGTGCGCGTCACCGCCGACCTGCAGACCGGCCTCCATGGCGCCGAGGTGCTCATCGACTTCACCCGCCCCGAAGGCACGCTCGCCCACCTCGCCGCATGCCGCGACGCCAAGGTCGCCGCAGTGGTCGGAACGACCGGGTTCACGCCGGCGGACAAGGCCGAGATCGCCGCGATCGCCCGCCGCATCGGCGTCGTGCTGGCGCCGAACATGAGCGTCGGCGTCAACGTCGCGCTGCGCCTGATCGAGCAGGCCGCGCGC
>JBBSPY010000408.1:0-2614 GCA_038258415.1 Burkholderiales bacterium | reverse complement strand
AATCGAAGGCGGGGGCCGCCACGCCGGCCTGACCCGACGCTCGGTCATCGCTGCGACCGTGCAGCAGCGACATCCGGAGACGCTGCCGAGCCCTGCAAGGGTCGTCCCGACAGGACGAGCGCCAGCACGAGGATCGCGCTCGCGGCCACCCATGACGCGAGCACCCGAACGAGTATCCGGAGCCACGGCGCGCGGGCGCGCATCGCCTGTGTCACGACCGCGGCGGTCAGCGTCCAGGACACGACGCCGATCACGACGCCGGCGAGCGTGGTCACCAGGTCGCGCGTGATCGCCACGTCGGGCCTCGAGCCGAGGCCGATGCCGGCGCCGATGGTCACGCCGAGTGCGGCGCAGGCGAGCCACGGCGGCCTGACCGCGAGCACGACGGACAATCCGGCCACCATCGCGGCGACCAGCAGCGCCACGTCGGTCTCCAGTGAAACCCCGGCTCCCGCGGCAATAGCGCCTCCCAGCACTGCAGCGGCGAACGCCGGTCGAACGCCGTGCGGCTCCTGGCCTTCCGTCCATTGCCCGATCAGCAGTCCCATTGCGATCATCGCGACCAGATGCGCGGGCTCGAGGAGCGGATGGACGACGCCGCTGAAAAACGTGCCCAGCCCTGCCGTGGTGCCGTGTGCGCTGGCGATGTTCGGCAGCGAGGCGAAGGCGAGCGCAGCGGTGGCGCGCAGCCGTTGCGCCATCACACGATCGGCTTCACGAGGAAGAAGACGCCGGCCGCCGCGATCCCGACGCCGCAGGTGCGCACGAACGTGCGGCCGTGCTTCCATCGCGTCACCAGGCCGATGGCGATGCCCGCCAGGTGGAGCAGGCCCGTCGCGACAACGAAGCCCAGGCTGTAGGCGATCGGATCAGCGGCGCCGGGCAACTCGGTGCCGTGTGCGTGGCCGTGGAAGATCGCGAAAACGGCGACGATCACTGCGGCCAGCCACAGCGGCGGCCGCGCCGCGAACGCGACCATCGCACCGAGCACGATCGCCGACAGCGCGATGCCGATCTCGACCCCTGGCAGCGGCACGCCGGCCACGCCGAGCGCTCCGCCGATGGTCATGACGAGCGGGAACGTGATGGGCAGCACCCAGATCGCCGGAGCGCCGAGGAAGGCGCCCCAGAGACCGACCGCGACCATCGCGACCACGTGGTCCAGGCCGAAGAGCGGGTGCATGAACCCGCTCGAGAAGCCGCCCGTGATGCCCTCGCCGGTGTGCGCGCTCGCGGCCCCCGCGGCGAGCGCGAGCGCTGCGACGAGGAATCGGCGGAGCATGAAGGGATCGTTGGGTGTCGTCATGCGCATCGGACGTCAGCGGACCTGGAAGGCGTAGGTCGCGATCATCGCCACTTTCTCCACCGGCAACGCCTTCATCGCCTTGCCGAGCGATCCGTCGTTGGCGTGCTCGTAGTCGATCGAGACGACGTTGAGACCTTCGTGCGTGATCGGCACTTCGGCGATGCCTGCGGCGTTGGTCGGGAATTTCTTCTGCCCCTCGACCGTCGTCGTCGCGGAGTCGGTGATCTCGACGCTGGCGTTGCGGAGCGGCTTGCCGTTGTACTTCACGAGCACGGCCAGCTTCTCTCCAGGCTTGACGGTCGCGGGATTGCGTTGCGGCACGAGCTCGATGAGGTGACCGACCTCTCGCTTCCACACCCCGGTGTCGTTCGGGGTCCCGTAGAGACCCTTCGCGAACTTGATCGCCGCCATCGTCGACGTCGCCTTCGGCAGCATCGCCTTCGTGGTGTTGTAGTACGTTGGTTTGCCGCCTTCGCCCGGAACCGTCACCCACAGGCCGTTGTCGTATCGGGCCGACGCCATCGCTGCGGAGCCGGACGCAGAGGCGCCGGTGGCCTCCAGGTTCTTGCCCTGCACCGTCAGCGTAGGGGTCGTGACGAGGGAGCCGGCTCCGGCCACGCGCAAATCGATCAGGCGCTCGCGATCGGCGATCTGCCAGTCGCCCGGATGGCCGAACCGGATGGTGAGGTTCCCGTTGGCCTCCGGGATGAGAACGAGGTCATGGGCCTGGACGAAGAACGGCAGTGACAGCGTCGCGGCGGCGGCGACTCGACGAATGAAGCTTTTCATGGTGGAAGGATGACTCAGAAGTTGAAGGGAAGCTGAACGCCGATGACGGCGGCGAGGCGAGGTCGCGGCGAGACGCCGACCTGTCCGCCGCCGAAGTCGAACTGCGTCTCCTCGAGCGGGCGGTCGTAGCCGACGAGTTGCAGGAACGCCGTCGCGCCCTTGAGGGCGGCATGGCCGTAGGCCGCGCGAGCCGTCAAGCGGTTGTAGCGACGGCCCTGCAGGGCGTTGTCGGTGGTGAGCGGCTGCGGTCCGACGAGGCTGTCTTCAAGCGACAGGTCGATCCGGTGTGCCCCGGCCGCAAATCTCGACTGCACGCCCAGGGACGCGATCCATTCGGGCACGTTCGGCAGGTAGGCCTGGCCGGCAGGCGCCGTCAGCGACCGCGCGCGAACCACGCTGTAGTTCGCGTAGACGCGGTGGGTCGGCGTGACCAGCAGGCTGCCCTCCGCATCGAACCCCCGACGTGTCGTCGTGCCGAGCGCCTGGAACAGGCCGGCGTCGTTGCGCTGCCCTTCCTTT
>JBBSPY010000407.1:0-2614 GCA_038258415.1 Burkholderiales bacterium | reverse complement strand
CTACATCGTCTACGGACCGCTCATCGCCGGCATGGCGACCATCCTCTACGAAGGCCTGCCGATCCGGCCCGACGCCGGCATCTGGTGGCAGCTCGTCGAGAAGCACCGCGTGACGGCGATGTTCACGGCGCCGACCGCGATCCGCGTGCTGAGAAGGCACGACCCTGCCTTCATGCGGGCGCACGACCTCACGTCGTTGCGCCACCTGTTCCTCGCCGGCGAGCCGCTCGACGAGCCGACCGCGACCTGGATCGGCGAGGCGATCGGCAAGCCGATCATCGACAACTACTGGCAGACCGAGAGCGGCTGGCCGATCCTCACCGTGGCCGAGGGCATCGAGCCGATGCGCAGAAAGCTCGGCAGTCCCGGCGTGGCGATGCTCGGATACGACGTGCGCATCGTCGACGAGGAGACGGGCCGCGACCTCGACAAGCCCGACACGAAAGGCGTCGTCGTCATCGAAGGGCCGACGCCGCCCGGCTTCATGCAGACCCTATGGCGCGACGACGAGCGGTTCGTCGACACGTACTGGAACAGCATCGCCGGCCGGCAGGTCTACAACACCTTCGACTGGGGCATGTGCGACGCCGACGGCTACTTCACGATCCTCGGCCGGACCGACGATGTCATCAACGTCGCCGGCCACCGCCTCGGAACGCGCGAGATCGAGGAAAGCATCTCGAGCCATCCGGCGGTGGCCGAGGTCGCGGTGGTCGGAGTCGCCGACGCGCTCAAGGGCCAGCTCGCGATGGCCTTCGTCGTGCCGCGCGACAGCGCCGCTGTCGCCGACCCGAAGGCGCGCCTCGCGCTCGAGGGCGACGTGATGAAGACCGTCGACCGCCAGCTCGGCTCGGTGGCGCGCCCGTCGCGCGTGCACTTCGTCTCGGCACTTCCCAAGACGCGCTCGGGCAAGCTGCTGCGCCGTGCCATCCAGGCGCTGAGCGAAGGCCGCGATCCCGGCGACCTGACGACGATCGAGGACGCGTCGGCGCTGCAACACGTGCGCGACGCCATCGGCGCCGGCGAGGGTGGTTAGAGTAGGGTCACCAAAGGTCCACGGGAGCACCGCATGAATCCGGTCAAGATCGTCGCCATCGTCCTCATCGTCGCCGGCATCCTCGCGCTCGCCTACGGCGGCTTCAGCTACACCGACGACAAGACGGTGGCCAAGATCGGCCCGGTCGAGATTTCGGCCAAGAAGGAGGAGCGGGTCAACGTCCCGATGTGGGCCGGCATCGGCGCGATCGTCGTCGGCGGTCTGCTGCTGGTGGTGGGCGGCCGCCGGGCCTGATCGCGGCAACCGGGCGCCCTAAGATCGCGTCGCCGCGCTGGGCGGGTAGGTGACGGTCTCGCCGACGATCCTGGCGAACGGCGTCATCCGGTGGGCCTGCAGCCGGTCCCGGCCGACAACCTCGCACGCGGCGACACCGTGCGCGACAAGCGCATCGGCGATCAGGGAGCGGTGGCAGCGCCAGGGCACGGCCTCAGCGCACATCAGGGCAATCCGGTCGCGCTTCGACAGCTCCATGAGCCCCGCCAACTCGGCGTCGAACTCGGCGCTCTGCATGTAGTCGGCATAGCCGCGAAACGAGGCGTTGCGCCAGCCGGCGTTGGCCGAGTCGGGCGACGCGTGACGAAACCCGCCGAGCCCGGGCGCGTGCGCGTAACCGATGCCGACCGACGTCAGCGAAGTCGGCAGCAGTTCGGCGTTGAACTGCGGGTTGTGCCTCGAGCGCGGCACCGTGCGCACGTCGACGAGCTGGCTGACGCCATGGGCGACGAGCATCCCCAGGAACACTTCGATCGGCCGTGTCGAATGTCCGATCGTGAGCACCCTGCAGTCGTTCTCGCCCGCCGGCCGCTTCGCGCCCTTCCTCTCGACGGGCGGTGCCGGCTTCACGGCAGTTCGACTCCGCGTCGCTCGCGCATGGCGCGGCCCATGGCGTCGAGTTCGTCAGCGCCGAGCAGGCGCGCCGCCATCGGCAGCAGCTCGCGCTCCTCGAGCGCGATGTGCTCCTCGTACAACGCCACCAGCGCCTCGACGTCGCCCGGGTCGAGCGAGCCGGGATTGCCGGCTTCGATCAGGCGTTCGAGAGCCTCGTGTACCCGGCGCCACTGCGTCTCGAGTCGACGGTGCTGGGCCACCAGCCGATGCGTGAGCTCGCGTATGCAGACCGGGTCCGAGCCCGCCATCGACTCGAGGAGCGTCGGGAAGAGGTTCTCTTCCTCGTCGACGTGGTGGAGTCTCGCCGCGGTCTCGAAGTAGCGGATCACGGCGCGTGCCGCAGTGCGTGCCTGCTCGTCGACACCGCAGGCGCCGACGTGCTCGACGAGCCGTCGCAGGGTCGAGCACTGATCCTCGATGCGACCATGGCAGGCCGACAGCATCTCGAGCGGCGCCTCGAACCCCGCCTGGGGTGTGCGATGGCCGGGGAAGGGAAGGTTGGAGGGCGTATTCATGAAGCTCGCGGTCGACGCGTCGGCGCCCGCATCAGCGTGATCGGCCGCGTGGACTTGCCTGGGGGCTGGGGCCTGAAGGGCACTCCAAGCGGCCCGGCGATCGCGATCTCAGCGAGCGTCGCCTTGTCGAGCTCGCGGAAGTACGCATGCAAGG
>JBBSPY010000406.1:0-2633 GCA_038258415.1 Burkholderiales bacterium | reverse complement strand
TGGGTCGCACTGCCCGAAGGCGACGAGGACCGCATGCCGTCGTTCCAGCATGCCGCCGCCGACGCCATTCCCGAGATCCGGCTCGACGCGGCCACGGTGCGCGTGTTCGTCGGCAGCGCCTTCGGCGTCGAGTCGCCGGTCGAGGCGCGCTCGCCGACGCTCGGTGCGATCCTCGACTTCGATGTCGCCAGCGGCCGGTCGGTGCGCCTGCCGCCGGTCGCGCCCGAGCGCGCCCTCTACGCCGTCGACCATCCGTTCGAGGTCGACGGCGAGATGGTCGACGAGTTCACGCTCGTCACGATCGCCGAGGGCACCGAGCCCGAGATCGCGGCGCCGCGCGGCGGCCGCGTCGTGCTGCTCGGCGGCGAGCCGCTCGGGCCGCGCTTCGTGTCGTGGAACTTCGTGTCGAGCCGACGCGAGCGCATTCGCGATGCCGAAGACGACTGGCTGGCGCAGCGGTTTCCCGCCGTTGCCGGCGAGACGGAGTTCATTCCGCTGCCGCCGCGCCGAGGCTGAGCGCCGGCCGCGTCGGCCACAGGATCAGTGCGTTGCCGAGGACCGCGACCGCGGCGCCGATGACGGTCGCGGTCTTCGGCTGGTAGCCCTCGAGCAGGATCGACACGGTGAGCGCCACCATCGGCACCATCACGCCGACGGTGCCCGCGGGTCCGGCGCCCAGCCGTTCCTGCAGCGTCAGGAAGGCGGCGAAGGCGACGATCGAGCCGGCGATGGCGAGCCACCCGAGCGCCGCCCAGCTCGACCACGACGCCGGCCAGCCGACCCGCCCGCCGCTGATCGCGGTTCCGACGAGCGCTGCCGCGGCGCCGTAGAGCATGCCGACGCCCATGGCCGGCACGAGCGCCAGACCGCGGCCCCGGTTGCGGCTCGAGACGAGCGCGCCGACGGTCGAAAGCAGAACGGCGGCGACGGTGTAGGCCGCGCCGACGGCGCCGTCGTTCCCGGAGCGGGCAGGGCGCACGATCTCCGGCCAGAACACGAGGGCGATGCCGACGACGCCGAGCACGCCACCGAGGGCGAAGCGTCGGGAGAGGGGCGCACCGAAGAGCCACGCCGCGCCCGCGCCGGCGAGCAGGGGCGACGCCGAGTAGCCGACCGCCACCAGCCCGGAAGCGACATGTTCTTCCGCGCGGTACACGCAGATATACGAGACGCCGTAGAGGAAGATGCCCTGCACGGCGAGGACGACATGCATGCGCGGCGAGAAACGCAGCGATTCATCGCGCGACGCCGCGAACGCCAGCAGCAGCGCACCGGCCAGGCCGAACCGGGCGGCGACGCCGAACTCGGGTCCGAGGTCGGCGAGCTGGTAGGTGATCGCGTGCCAGGTCGTCCCCCATACGACGACGCAGACGAGAAAGACCTGCCAGGTGCGCAGCCTCGCCATCAAGCGAATGCGATCGACGCCTCGGCCGCGTCGCCGACGCGCAGGCGCCGCTCGATGCCGTCGACGAGCACGGCGTTCATCCCGAACGTCACCCCGCCGTTCATCCGCGGATCGGATCGGTAGGCGCGCAGCGCGTCGCCGACGGCGTGGCCGACCTCGGCGGTGACGGGATCGACATCGGGAATCGGGCAGCGCACGCAGGGCTTGACGAGCCGCAGCACGACCGGGCCGTCTGCCGTCGAGAACGAAAGCTCGTGCAGGTGGTCCTCGCCGTGCTCGTCGAGACCCGACAGGACGACGTTCGGGCGGAAGCGGGACATCGTCACCGCCGGCTCGCCGGCGATCGCCAGCCGCGCGTTGACGGCGTCGAGCGACGCCGTCGAGGCGACGAGCAGCGGGTAGCCGTCCTGGAATGCCGCCTCCGCTTCGACCTCGCCGGTCCAGCGCGCGTCGGCGAGGCGCCGCTGCTCCGGGTCGAATCGCACGAGCCGCAGCGGCTGGCCGAGGAAGTCGCTGATCCACTGCGCAGCGAGCGGCCCCATGTCGTAGGCCTTCATGCGGTTGCCCCACACCGTCGCCTCGCACGGCACCTCGACGCGATCGACGGCGATGTGCAGGGCGAGCATGCCGGGGGCGCGCAGCACGAGTTCCTCGCCGCGCAGCCGCGTGGCGACCAGCGCCATGCGCGGCAGCTGCCGCTGGCTGACGAAATCGCCGACGCCGTCGACGACCATCCACGTCCGATCGAGGTCGAATCCGGTCTCGACGACGAGCGCGTCGCCGACGGCGAAGCCGGCGCACGACTTGACGGGATAAAGGTGGAGCGACTCGATGCGGACGGGTGTGGTGTCGATCATGGTGCGATTGTCGGATGCCGCGCACTAAGATCAACCACTGCCCGGCATCGATGTGCTCGTGCGCGGCGACGGCATCGTCGGCCGCTCCCTGGCCCTGGCCTGCGCGGGGTCCGGGTTGCGCGTCGCGATTCGGGCGCGGCAGCGCAACGGTCGTGTGCCGGCCGACCCTGACGTCCGCGCCTATGCCCTCAACGCCCGATCGGTGGCGTTGCTGCGCCGCATCGGCATCTGGGACGCACTCTCCGCAGACGCGACGACGGCGGTTCACGAGATCGAGGTCCGCGGCGACGCGTCGGAGTCGTCGCTCACGTTCTCGGCGTTCGAGCAGGAGGTCGGCGAGCTCGCCGTGATCACCGACGCTGCGGCGCTCG
>JBBSPY010000405.1:0-2645 GCA_038258415.1 Burkholderiales bacterium | reverse complement strand
GCCCTCGGAGGTGATCGCGATGTCGAGCTCGAGCGTCGTCACGCCGAGGCGCAGCGCGTTCTCGAACGCGGCGAGCGTGTTCTCGGGCCGCAGGCCGCGGCCGCCGCGGTGCGCCTGCAGATCGAACGCGCGGGCGGGGAGCGCAAGGGCAGCCAGGGCACAGGCCGCGACCAGGAACCGCGAGAGGGTGGTGATGCGCATGGGCCGGCATCGTATGGGTAACCCGCACGCTTGGCGATACGATGGAATCGTCGTAAGCCAACGCCTCGTCGGAACGACGGCGGGCACGCCGTTCGCCAAGGTGGAGACGGGGCCGGCATACCGGGCGACCCAAACCCACCAGCCGCACATGACCGACCTGTCCACGTTCCCGATCACCCAGCGCTGGCCAGCGCGCCACCCCGACCGGATCCAGCTCTACTCGCTGCCCACGCCGAACGGCGTGAAGGCGTCGATCATGCTGGAGGAAACCGGGCTGCCCTACGAGCCGCACCGGATCGACTTCGAGCGCGAGGAGCAGAAGAGCGCCGAGTTCATCTCGCTCAATCCGAACGGCAAGATCCCCGCAATCCTCGACCCCGACGGGCCCGGCGGCAAGCCGCTCGGCCTGTTCGAGTCCGGTGCGATCCTGATCTACCTCGCCGAGAAGTCGGGGCGATTCCTGCCCACGGAGCCGACCGCACGGCACGAGACCATCGCCTGGCTGATGTTCCAGATGGGCGGCGTCGGGCCGATGTTCGGCCAGCTCGGCTTCTTCCACAAGTTTGCCGGCAAGGACTGGGACGACAAGCGCCCGAGGGACCGGTATGCAGACGAAGCGAAACGCCTGCTCGGCGTCCTCGACCGGCACCTCGAAGGCCGCGAGTGGCTCGCGGGCGGCCAGTACTCGATCGCCGACATCGCCACGTTTCCCTGGGTGCGCAACCTCGTGGGCTTCTACGGCGCCGGCGAACTCGTGGGCTTCGATCGATTCGACAACGTGAAGCGAGTGCTGGCGGCGTTCGTCGAGCGGCCCGCGGTGCAGCGTGGCCTTGAAATCCCGGTGAAGTCGTCATGAGCAACACCGCGCCGGCCGACGAGGTCCGCATCCTCGTCGTCGACGACTACCCCGACGCAGCCGAGGTACTCGCGGCGCGACTCGAGATCGACGGCTACCGGGTGCGCATCGCCCACGACGGGCTCGAAGCGCTCGCCGTGGTCGACGAGTTCGCACCGCACTGCGTGATGCTCGACATCGACATGCCCAGCCTCGATGGCGACCAGCTCTCGACGGCGCTGCGCGAACGCTTCGGCGACGATGTGGTGCTCGTTGCGGTCAGCGGCTGGGACAAGAGCGACAAGCGGGTCGCCGCCACCTTCGCGCGCGTCGACCACTACCTTCAAAAGCCGATCGACGACGCGAAGCTGCGCAAGGTGCTGCCGCCGCTGGCCTGAGCCTCAGCGCTCCCGCGGCTCTCCGCTGCCGTTGACGGTGATCGTGTCGCCGGGCGGCGACGACATCTGCGCGTGGTGCGTGACGCCGCGAAAGCGGTAGTCGACGTCCCAGTATTGCGGTGGCGCGTTGCTCGCCACGTTCTCGCAGCGGCGCACGTCGTTCGTCGCGGCGCCGCCGCGGATGCGGTCGATGTTGGCGCCGAGCGCGCCGCCGCCGACCGCGCCGCCGATCGTCGCCGCGGTGCGGCCGCTGCCACTGCCGATCTGGTGACCCAATATGCCGCCGAGCACGCCGCCGATCACCGCGCCCGGTACGTTCAGGTCGGGTCGCGACGTCGCGGCCTGCTGTCGCTCGACCCAGCACCGCTGCTCGGGCGGCCCGACGACGGCACGAACTGTCGACACCGGCGCCTGGAACAGGCGTTCGTTCGGACGCTGCCGGTACTGGTAGGCCGGGACCGGGCGGGCCGGCGGCGGGGGCTCGACGGCGCGGGCGTTGCGTCGCGCCGGCCGCACCGACGAGATGCGGTCTTCCAGGCCGATGCTGCGAAGCGACTCGTAGTTGCCCCGACGCAGCAGCACGCAACGCCCGCGGAAGTTCGAGTCTTCGCAAACCTCCCACCGGCCGCGCTCGACGACGATGGACGATGCGCGATCGTTGAATCCACTGCGCGCGAAATCGTTGACCTGACGGTCGACGCCGAACGCCCGACCACGAAAGCCCTCGCGACCGTAGAACGTGACCTGCGCCGACGCCTGTGCGACGAAGACGACCGCTGCCGCGGCGATGAGGGACTTGACGTGCAGGTTCATGGGGCGGTCTCCCGAGTTGCCAGATCGACTGCGGACTCTGGCCGAATGCCGTCGACCGCGGTGTCGGACGATGGCGCGCCGGGCGTGGCCTCAGCGCCGGCAGGATTCCGCGAGCGTGAGCAGATCGGGTTCGACCCCGAGGCCCGGTGCGACGCCGAGGGCCATGCGCCCGGCGACGATCGTCGCGAGCGGCGGGCACAGCAGCGTGCGCAGCGGGTTCTCGTTGGAATCGACCTCGAGCAGCCCGTCCGGCGCGCCCTGCGCCGCCAGCAGGTGCGCCGAGGCGAGCAAGCCGACGCCGGCGCCGAGGTAGTGCGGGCACCAGCACCGACCTGCTGCCGCGATGCGGTCGACGACGCCGCCGAGGCGACCGCTCGCCGACAAGCCGCCCCACTTGG
>JBBSPY010000404.1:0-2650 GCA_038258415.1 Burkholderiales bacterium | reverse complement strand
GACCGCGCGCGAACCACGCTGTAGTTCGCGTAGACGCGGTGGGTCGGCGTGACCAGCAGGCTGCCCTCCGCATCGAACCCCCGACGTGTCGTCGTGCCGAGCGCCTGGAACAGGCCGGCGTCGTTGCGCTGCCCTTCCTTTTCCTGCCGCGTGTCCCAGACGCCGACGCGCCAGCGCATGCTGCCGTCCTTGGCGTTGCCGGTCGCACCGAACTCGACGCTGCGCAGCGTGGAGAGCGACAGGTCGGGAACCTCCGACGAGGAGTCGACGTTGGCGTAGAAATCGCTGAACGCATACGGACTCTTCAGGCCGAGCGCGTAGTTCGTGTACAGATCGATCGTCGACCCGCCGCTGTCGAACACCTGCCAGGCCGCGCCGAGCTTCGGACTGACCCGCGACGACGTCGTGTCGATCGTCGTCAGGCCCACCGCCGACGCCGCGGCGTAGGTGTCGTCGCCGGGGTGGAGTGAGACGTCGAAGCCGATGCGGTCGTAGCGCAAGCCGCCGGTGAGCTTGAGCGACGCGATCGGCTGCAGCTGCATCTGGACGTAGACCGCGCGGGTCGTCGTCCGCACTTCGCGGTCGATGCCGACGACATCCGGCATCGCGGCCGAAGGCGCCGCCTGGTGACGACTGGAATCGGCAACGAAGTTGGCCGCCGCGACGTGCTCGCGGTTGTACTGCAACCCTCCGGTGACCTGCGACGGCATGCCCGCCAATGAGAACGAGGTGGTCTTGCGCAAGTCGAGGCCCGACTGGTGCAGGCGGTCGCGCTCGGCGCCGATCGGCACGTCGCTGTCCGGCTGCGCCGCCAGGTCGTAGAACGTGTAGCGCTCGCGCCGGTCGCGCACCGCGTAGACGCTGGCCGTCCAGCCGCCGCGCAGCCCGCTCGTGCCTTCGATATCGTCCGAGCGGTAGTTGAACACCGCGTTCTGCTGGTGCTTGGCGTCACCCAAGCCCTTGGCGAGCGCATCGCGGCGGTTGATGTCGCCCGACTCGATGCGGGCGAGATCGAGGTAGCCCGGCGCCTCGGCGATCGCGTTGTAGCTCTGGAACCGGAACGCGCCGACCCCGCCGAGCATCGGCACGCTGTAGCGGGTGAAGATGTTCAGCCGCTCTACGTCGCTCTGATGCGTGTAGGCGCTGCCCGTCGTCGCGTCGACCGCGAGGAGCAGGTCGCCCGGGCCGATGCCCCGCGAGTACACCGGGAGCACGCGAGTGCGACCGAAGCTGTCGACCGTCGCCTTCAGCATCGAGGGCACGTTTCGATCGGTGTAGACCTGCACCGAGCCCGCCACGGCGTGGTTGCCGGCGTAGACGCTGAACGGCCCGCGCACGATCTCGACGCGGTCGACCAGCTCCGGAATGAGCTGGGCGAGGTCCATGTAGCCGTTGGTGTGCTGCGAGCCGGTGATGTTGAGCGGCACGCCGTCGAGAAAGCCGGCGACGTCGCGGCCGTGACCGCTCGAGAAGCCCCGGAACTTGAGTTCGTACGCGACGAGTCCTTGCCCGTACTCGTTGACGAAGACGCCCGGCAAGCCACGGAAGATGTCGCCGTAGGTCGAGATCGTCTTCTGGTCGAGATCCTTGCGGCCGAGCACCGTGACCGAGGCGGGCGACGCCGCGATGTCTTCGGTGACGCGGGTCAGCGGCTGCGCCGTCGACGTGCCGGTGACCTCCACGGTGGGCAGCGTCGTGGTCATGCCCGACGTCGATTGCGCGCTCGCCGCGACGGGCGCGCCGAGGGCGACCGCGCGCAACGTGCGGCTGAGGATGAGTTGCCAGCGCCTGAATCGCCGCCGGTCGGAGAATGATGTGGACGTCATGTGAGCATTCGAAAATGGGGTGAGCGTCACGCGGCGTATCCGCGCGTGTCGAGATGCCAGGAGGCCAATCGCCGTGGCGGGATGGTTCGCGCACCGGTGAGTGCGCGCGAGACCTCGCCGGCGGCCGCCCACCCCTGTTCGCCAAGCGAGGTCCGCCAGGCCGACAGCGCCGGCATCGCCGCCGGCTGGAGCCAGACGTCGCACGCCCGATCGACCGCTTTCAGTCCGGCATGCACGGCGTCGGCCAGGGAGGAAAGCCGGACGATCGATCGCTCGTCGAAGCAGACCGGCTTGAACGCCTTCACGAGCCGGTTCTTGCCGGCCGGCCGCGAAGCCGAGATCGCGAACACGTGCTGGATCTGCTGCGCCGCCGGACGAGCCGAGCGCCGCGGTATGGCCGCGGTGAGCGGAATCAGCGGGGCGTCGCACGGACGCTGCACGAAGCACGGCCCGAGCATGAGCGCGGCCAGCCGTGCCCACTCCACGGGCTCCAGACCGCCGCACGCCGCCTCGAGCGAGGCGCGGCGGCGCACTTCTGCGAAGTCGAGCGCGCCTTTGGCTCGATTCGCCCGCACGCTCATCACCGCGAGGTTGTTCGCAGCGTACGCGCCGTCGTTGTTGAGGCGATCGACCGACCAGTCGTCGTCGCCACGCTCGCCGTGTGTGAGCGCGACACGCAGGACGGGACACTCCGAGACGTCGATCTCCCGGAGCAGCGAGGGCGTGACGTCATCGGCGACGACCCGCCCACGCCGATGTGCCCCGAGGCGCACCTGCAGCCATTTGCGAACGTAGCGGTCCGGCGCGCTGGTGTGGGTGAGCCG
>JBBSPY010000403.1:0-2652 GCA_038258415.1 Burkholderiales bacterium | reverse complement strand
GCCGGGCACTCGATCGTCGTCATCGAGCACAACCTCGACGTCATCCGCGCCAGCGACTGGCTGATCGACCTCGGGCCCGAGGGCGGTTACGCCGGCGGCGAGGTCGTCGCGACGGGCACGCCGGAAGACCTGAAGCGCCACCCGACGTCGCACACGGCGAAGGCGCTGCGCGACTACGACGAGGCGATGGGCTTCGCCGCGCCCCACGCGGCGGAGCCTTCGCTGCCGATCGTGGTCGTGCCGCGCGCGCCGGTCGCGAAAGCCGAAGAGTCGATCCGCATCGTCAACGCCCGCGAGCACAACCTCAAGGGGCTCGACGTCTCGGTGCCGCGCGGCATCTTCAACGTCGTCACCGGCGTGTCGGGGTCGGGCAAGTCGACGCTCGCCTTCGACATCCTCTTCAACGAGGGCCAGCGCCGCTACCTCGACTCGCTCAACGCCTACGCGCGCTCGATCGTGCAGCCGGCCGGCCGGCCCGAGGTCGACGCCGTGTACGGCATCCCGCCGACCGTCGCCATCGAGCAGCGGCTGTCGCGCGGCGGCCGCAAGAGCACCGTCGCGACGACGACCGAGGTCTGGCACTTCCTGCGCCTGCTGTGGGTCAAGCTCGGCATCCAGAAGTGCATCCACGACGGCACGCCGGTCCGGCCGCAGAGCGCCGACAGCATCGTCGCCCAGGTCCTGCGCGATCACGGCGGCGAGCACGTCGGCGTGCTGGCGCCGCTGGTGGTGGCGCGCAAGGGCGTCTACACCGACCTCGCCAAGTGGGCGAAGACGCGCGGCCACTCGCACCTTCGCGTCGACGGCGATTTCATGAAGGTCGACCCGTGGCCCCGGCTCGATCGCTTCAAGGAGCACACGCTCGAGCTGCCGGTCGGCGACGTGGTCGTGGCCACTGAAAACGAAGCCGAGCTGCGCCGCCTGATCGACGCCGCACTCGACCACGGCAAGGGCGTCTTGCACCTGCTCTCGCCGCTCACCGGCCTGCGTGGCGCGATGCTCGCCGGCACGCCCACGCGCCAGGTCGGCGCCGTCAAGGTGTTTTCGACACGGCGCGCCTGCCCGACCTGCAGCACCAGCTACCCCGAGCTCGATCCGCGCATGTTCAGCTACAACTCGAAGCACGGCTGGTGCAAGACCTGTGTCGGCACCGGGCTCAAGCTCACGCGCGAGCAGCGCAAGGCCTACGACGACACGATCGTCTCGGCCGACGACCGCGGCCGCGAGCAGAGCTTCCCGTCGGAGGAGGCCGAGGTCGAAGGCGTGGTCGACGAGCCGTGCCCCGAGTGCGCCGGCACGCGGCTCAACGTCACGTCGCGCAACGTCGAGTTCGACTCCCATTCGATCGCCTGGATCGCGCAATGGTCGGTGTCCGATGCCAGGCTCTGGGTCGACGCGCTGGCCGGGAGCGGGCGCCTGTCGGGCCGCGAGGCCGAGATCGCGCGCGACGTGATCACGGAAATCCGCTCGCGGCTCGCGTTTCTCGAAGAGGTGGGCCTCGGCTACCTCACGCTCGACCGCGCCGCGCCCACGCTCTCCGGGGGCGAGGCCCAGCGCATCCGCCTCGCGGCGCAGCTCGGCTCGAACCTGCAGGGCGTCTGCTACGTGCTCGACGAGCCGACCATCGGCCTGCACCCGCGCGACAACAAGATCCTGCTCGGCGCGCTGCGCAACCTCGCATCGAAGGGCAACACGCTCGTCGTCGTCGAGCACGACGAGGAAACGATCCGCAGCGCCGACCACCTCATCGACATCGGCCCCGGTGCCGGCAAGCGCGGCGGCCGGCTGGTGGGCGAGGGCAGCGTCACCGAGCTGTCGTCGCACCCCGAGTCCGTGACCGGGCGCTTCCTCGCGCACCCGCTCGTCCATCCGCTGCAGCCGCGGCGCACCGGCGTCACGCCGATGCTGACGGTGCGCGCCGCTACGCTGCACAACCTGCGCGGGCTGACCGTCGACGTGCCGCTCAAGCGCCTCGTCGCCGTCACCGGCGTCTCGGGCTCGGGCAAATCGACACTCGCGCGCGACGTGCTGCTCGCCAATCTGCTGTTCCGCAACGTCCGCAACGCGAAGCCGAAGTGGGCCGGCTGCGACGGCATCGACGGCTGGGAGGTGATCGACCGCGTGCTCGAGGTCGACCAGACGCCGATCGGCAAGACGCCGCGCTCGTGCCCGGCCACCTACATCGGCTTCTGGGACACGGTGCGCAAGCTGTTCGCCGACACGCTCGAGGCGCGCGCCCGCGGCTACCCGCCAGCGCGCTTCAGCTTCAACACCGGCGAGGGCCGATGCCCATCCTGCGAAGGCGCCGGCGTGCGCACCATCGCGATGAGCTTCCTGCCCGACGTGAAGCTGCCGTGCCACGTGTGCCACGGCGAGCGCTTCAGCCCGGAGACGCTCGCCGTCACGTGGCGGGGGAAAAGCATCGGCGACGTGCTGAAGATGGAGGTCGACGAAGCCGTCGACTTCTTCGCGAGCATGCCGAACATCGCGCACCCGCTGCAGCTGCTGAAGGACGTCGGCCTCGGCTACCTCACGCTCGGCCAACCCTCACCCACGCTCTCGGGCGGCGAGGCGCAGCGCATCAAGCTCGTGACCGAGCTGAGCCGCGTGAAGGACGACCTCACGCGCCGCGGCCAGAAGCCGCCGCACACG
>JBBSPY010000402.1:0-2684 GCA_038258415.1 Burkholderiales bacterium | reverse complement strand
CCCACGTCGAGCAGCGCCCAGTCGGGTCGGTGCAGGCGGAAGAACAGCAGGCTCCAGGCGACGTTGACGAAGGCGTTGGCGGCGAAGAGCACGAGCATCGTCTCTGCGTCGGCGCGGGTCGGCGCGGAGCGCCACGCCTTCACGCCGCCGATCGCGGCACAGGCGTAGATGAGGGTCCACGCCGGACCGAAGGCCGCGTCTGGCGGCTGCCACGACGGCTTGGCGAGGGACTGGTACCAGGGTCCGATGTCGGTGGCGAGGCCGCCGATACCGGCGAGCACGACGGCTGCGGTGGCGGCCGCGACGACTGGTTTCCAGCGGCCGCCGCGCCGCCGCGCCGCCGTCTCAGACACGCGCCATGCCGAGCAGGTGGGCCATGTCCTTGAAGAAGATCCGCACGTGCGCCATCGGGCGCTTGCGGACGAGTCGCTTGTTCATGTACGACTCGAAGGTGAGCGTCTGCACGTCCTTGTCCTTGCAGATGCTGACGAAGCGCTCGCGACGCCTGTCGCTCGAATACCAGAAGCGCTGCATCATGCCGAGCACCCAGAACACCTTGCCGTGCTCCTTCATGAAACGCTTGCGTGCCTGCGCGAGCGCGCGCGCATCGCCGGTCGTCAGGTACGTCTCGACCGCCTCGGCTGCCATCCGCCCACCGGCCATCGCGTAGTAGATGCCCTCGCCCGACGCCGGTGCGACGACGCCGGCGGCGTCGCCTGCGAGCACGAGGTCGCGGCCGTTGTCCCAGCGCGGCAGCGGCTTCATCGGAATCGGCGCGCCTTCGCGGCGCAGGGTCTCCGCGCCGGCCAGGTTCGCGTCGGCGCGCAGCTGCGAGACGGCGGCGCGCAGCGAGAAGCCGCGGTCGGCGCTGCCGGTGCCGATGGAGAGGGTGTCGCCATGCGGAAAGACCCAGCCGTAGAAGTCAGGCGAGAGCGTGCCGCGGTAGACGACGTCGCAGCGCGATCCGTCGTAGCCGGCCGGCGGTTGTGCCGGCGCACGCACGATCTCGTGGTACGCGAAGACGTAGCGCGTGCGGTCGGCATGGGGCACGCCGCCTTCGCGGGCCACCGCCGAGCGTGCACCGTCGGCGCCGACCACCGCGCGCGCGCGCACCGTCTTCGCGACGCCAACTCCACTGCCGTGCCGGTCGCGGGCGATGTAGCGGATGACCGCAGTGCCGTCCGGGTCGCGCTCGAACGCCTCGAACGCGCCGGTGCGGCGCACGGCGCCGTGGCTCGCGGCGCGTTCGCGCAGCCACTCGTCGAACCGATCGCGATCCACCATGCCGACGAATCCGTTCTCGATCGGGATGTCGACCTTGACGTCGCTCGGCGACACCATCCGTGCCGACCGGGCCTTGGCGACGAGCAGCGAATCGGGAATCGCGAAGTCGGCGATCAGGCGCGGTGGGATCGCCCCACCGCACGGCTTGGTGCGGCCGGCACGGTCGAGCAGCAACACGCGTCGGCCACGGCGTGCGAGGTCGTCGGCGGCGGTGGCACCAGCGGGGCCGCCGCCGATGACGACCACATCGAACGGGGCTTCGGCATCGACGGGCTCAGGCGGGTTCATGTTGTGCTCCGGTGGGCCAGGGTGAAGGTCGCTGCGCCGCGCGGGCGGTCGCCGCAGGCGGTGAACCCGATCGTGTCGCCGCTGCGCCTGCGAGGCGATGCGCCATCCATGCAGCGACCAGGAAGAGCGCGCTCTCGAACGCGAACACGAGCGCGTAGGCGGTCCCCGACCGGGCGACAAGGGCATGCGCCACATCCGAGGCGCCCGTGCCGACGATGCCGCCGAGACCGAACGCCACCGCCTGCGCCGCGCCCCAGACGCCCATGCGGACGCCTTCGCGCCGGGCTTCGCCGGCGCCCGCCAACCGCATCATCGAGCCGATGGCGGCGATCGAGAACACGCCGTTGGCCGCGCCCATTGCAAACACGTTCCCCTTCAGCGGCCATGCAGAGGCGGCCTCGCCACCGAGCCCGGCGACGACCAGACCGCCCAACGCGACGGCCGAGGCCACGCAGCCGGCGACGGTCCAGCCACGCAACGATCCGAAGCGACGGCCACGCAACCGCGCGCCGGCGAAAGCGGCCACCAGCATTCCGATCAGAACGCCGCCGTGCTGCACGCTCGCGAGCTGCGTCGACGCACCCGGCGTGTAACCGAAGACCGATCCCGCGAAGGGCTCGAGGATGAGGTCCTGGGCGCTGTACGCGAGCATCGACACGAACACGAACCACGTGAAGCGGCGTGCGTCGACGTCGGCCCAGACCGACGCGAGCGCGACCCGGAAGGGCGGCTTCGAGGTCGCAAGGAGCGCCCCGGCCGGGGCGACGCGCGAACCCGCCGACGGCTCGAGCCGGAACGTGGCCAGCACCGTGATCGCAAATGCGGCGAGCGACACGCCGGCCACCACGCCGACGAGCCGCTGCGGCGTGTACGGATCGAGAAGCTGCCCGGCGACGCCGGCCGTGACGACGAAACCCGCGATCATCATCAGCCAGACGATGGTCGCGGAGGCCGCACGACGCTCGTCCGGGACGCGGAGGGCGAGCAGCGCGAGCAGCGCGGTGCCCGAAGCACCGACGCCAATGCCGATCAGCGCGAAAGCCAGCACCGCGAGCGCGATGCCCGCGAGCGGCGCGCTTGCCATCCATGCCGTCGCGATCGCAGCGCCGATG
>JBBSPY010000401.1:0-2688 GCA_038258415.1 Burkholderiales bacterium | reverse complement strand
GGGATCGGCGCCGACGCGACCTTCGAGCTGACCCGGTACGACCCCGGCGCCAAGCCGTTCTCGAGCGGCGACAAGGGCGACGACAAGGATGCCGTCGACCAGCTGGCCGAGGAGATCGACACGCTGCAGGACCTGCTCCACGCCGACCGGCGCTTCAAGGTGCTGGTCGTCCTGCAGGGCACCGACACCGCCGGCAAGGACGGCACCATCCGCGGCGTCTTCAGCCGCACCAGCGCGCTCGGGGTGCACGCGGTGGGATGGAAGGCGCCGACCGAGGTCGAGCAGGCCCACGACTTCCTCTGGCGCATCCACGCCCGGGTCCCGGCGACCGGCGAGATCACGATCTTCAACCGAAGCCACTACGAGGATGTGCTGGTGCCGCCGGTCATGGGCTGGATCGACCGCGACGAGACGATTCGCCGCTACGCCCACATCAACGCCTTCGAGCGCATGCTCGCCGAGACCGGCACGCTCGTCCTCAAGTTCCTGCTGCACATCTCGAAGGATGAGCAGCGCGAGCGCCTGCAGGCGCGCCTCGACGACCCGACCAAGCACTGGAAGTTCAACGCCGGCGACCTGGACGCGCGCAAGCTCTGGGACGCCTACCAGCGCGCCTACTCCGAGGCGATCGCCGCGACCGGAACGCCGTGGGCGCCGTGGACGATCGTCCCCGCCGACTCGAAGACGCACCGCAACCTGATGATCGGCGCGGCGGTGAAGGAGGCGCTGAGCGGGCTGAAGCTGCGCTACCCGCCCGGCGACCCGAAGCTCGCGAAGCTGAAGATCGTCTGACGACGACGCGCAAGGACACCGCCCCATGACCGAACTCTCCGCCGACTACCGAGCGCTCGCCGAGTACCGGCCGAAAAACAAGGTCCGCTTCGTCACCGCCGCGAGCCTGTTCGACGGCCACGACGCCGCCATCAACATCATGCGCCGCATCCTCCAGGGGATGGGCGCGGAGGTCATCCACCTCGGCCACAACCGCTCGGTCGACGACGTGGTGACCGCGGCGCTGCAGGAAGACGTGCAGGGCATCGCCGTCAGCTCCTACCAGGGCGGCCACGTCGAATATTTCAGGTACATGCTCGAGCGACTGCGCGAGCAGGGCGGCGACGCGATCCAGGTGTTCGGCGGCGGCGGCGGCGTCATCGTGCCGTCCGAGATCGCAGAGCTGCACGCCGCTGGCGTGGCGCGCATCTTCAGCCCCGAGGACGGCCAGCGCATGGGTCTGCAGGGAATGATCGGCGAGATGGTGATGCGCTGCGACGTCGACCTGTCACCCGCCGCGCCAACGTCGGTCGACGCGATCCGCGGCGGTTCGCCGGGCGCTCGCCGCGCCCTGGCGCAGCTGATCACGGCGATCGAGAACCGCGCCGTCGCGCCGAAGCTGCTCGATGCCGTGCGCGGTGCCGCGAAGGCGCCGACGACGCCCGTCGTCGGCATCACCGGCACAGGCGGCGCCGGCAAGTCGAGCCTGACCGACGAGCTGATCCGCCGCCTGCGGCTCGACCAACGCGACCGGCTGCAGATCGCCGTGATCTCGATCGACCCGAGCCGCCGCAAGAGCGGCGGTGCCTTGCTCGGCGACCGGATCCGCATGAACGCGATCGGGCCCTGGGGCGACGGGCCGCGTGTGTTCATGCGCTCGCTCGCCACGCGCGATGCCAGCTCCGAGATCAGCGAGGCACTGCCCGACGTGCTCGCAGCGGTCAAGGCCGCCGGCTTCGACCTGGTCGTCGTCGAGACCTCGGGCATCGGCCAGGGCGACGCGGCGATCGTGCCGCTCGTCGACGTGCCGGTCTACGTGATGACCCCCGAATACGGCGCCGCCAGCCAGCTCGAGAAGATCGACATGCTCGATTTCGCCGAGTTCGTGGCGATCAACAAGTTCGACCGCAAGGGCGCCGCCGATGCGCTGCGCGACGTGGCCAAACAGGTGCAGCGCAACCGCAGTGCGTTCGCCGACAAGCCGTCCGCGATGCCGGTCTTCGGCACGATGGCGAGCCGCTTCAACGACGACGGCGTGACCGCGCTGTACCAGGCGATGGTGCCGCGTCTGACCGCCCTTGGCCTCGCGCTCGCCCCCGGCGAGTTGCCCGCGGTCACGACCCGGCACAGCACGCAGCAGGTGCCGATCGTGGCGCCGGCGCGGGCGCGCTACCTCGCCGAGATCACCGACACGGTTCGCGGCTACAAGCAGGAGGCGCTGGCGCAGTCGCGGCTGGCGCGGGAGGTGCAGCAACTGCGCGCGAGCGGCAGGATGCTCAAGGAAGCGAACGCGGACTCCGCCGTAGTTGCCAATGAAATCGAGGGGCTGGCTGCCGACCGCGAATCGCGTTTGACTCCGCGCGCTCGCAAGCTCCTGGCGATGTGGCCAGACATGCAGAAGGCCTACGCGGGCGACGACTACGTCGTCCGCATTCGCGGCAAGGAGATCCGCACCGCGCTCACCCACACCACGTTGTCGGGGAGCAAGATTCGCAAGGTGGCGCTGCCGACGTGGGAAGACGACGGCGAGGTGCTCAAGTGGCTGCTCCTCGACAACGCGCCCGGCTCCTTCCCCTATACCGCCGGCACCTTCGCGTTCAAGCGAGAGAACGAGGACCCGACCCGCATGTTCGCCGGCGAGGGCGACGCGTTCAAGACCAATCGCCGCTTCAAGCTCCTCTCCGAAGGCATGCCCGC
>JBBSPY010000400.1:0-2688 GCA_038258415.1 Burkholderiales bacterium | reverse complement strand
GCGCGTGAGCCTGCATCCGGCGGGGCACGTTCTGGGATCGGCGCAGGTGCGCCTGGAGCACCAGGGGCGCGTCTGGGTCGCATCGGGCGACTACTACGTCGCCGGGTCGCACGCGTCTGCGGCGGAGGACAACCTCACCTGTGCCGCGTTCGAGCCGGTGCGCTGCGACTGCTTCATCACCGAGTCGACCTTCGGCCTGCCGATCTACCGCTGGCAGCCGCAGCGCGAGCTGTTCGCCGAGATCGACGCCTGGTGGCGCGGCAACGCCGAAGCCGGCCGCGCCAGCCTCATCCTGGGCTATGCGTTCGGCAAGGCGCAGCGCATCCTGATGGGCGTCGACCGGACGATCGGGCCGATCTTCGTGCACGGCGCGGTCGAGCCGTTGAACCGCGCGTACCGCGCCGGTGGCGTCGACCTTCCCGAGACGACGCTCGTCTCCGACGTCAACGACAAGGCTCAGTTCAAGGGCGCGCTCATCGTCGCGCCGCCGTCGGCGCAGAACTCCACCTGGACGCGCCGCTTCGGCGACTACAGCGATGCCTTCGCGAGCGGCTGGATGCAGCTGCGAGGTGCCCGCCGCCGCCGCTCGGTCGACCGCGGCTTCGTGCTCTCCGACCACGCCGACTGGCCGGGGCTGCAGCGGGCCATCGGCGCAACCGGCGCGAGCCGGGTCATCGTCACGCACGGCTACGAAGCGGTGATGGTGCGATGGCTGACGGAGCAGGGCCTCGAAGCGGGCTCCTTCCAGACCGAGTACGGCGACAGCGACGACGACGAGCCGTCCGTCGAGCCGCCCCTCGACGCTCCCGTCGAGATCTCGTGAAGCGGTTCGCCAGCCTCTACGCCGAGCTCGACCAGAGCACCGCGACGCTCGCCAAGGTCGACGCGCTGAAGCGCTACTTCGTCGACGCCGCGCCGCGCGACGCCGCCTGGGCCGTGTACTTCCTCGCCGGCGGCAAGCCGCGGCAGGTGGTGCCGAGCGGCGTGCTGTGGGCGCTTGCCTGCCGTGAGGCCGGCATCCCCGAGTGGCTGTTCGACGCCAGCTACCAGGCCGTCGGCGACTTTTCGGAGACGGTCTCGCATGTGCTGCCACCGCCCGGGCGCGACAGCGACCTCGGCCTCGCCGAGTGGGTCGAGGAACGCCTGCTGGCGCTGCGCGGTCTGTCGCCCGAGGAGCAGGCGGCGCGCGTCGCGTCGTACTGGAACGAGCTGGACACGGCCGGCCGCTTCCTGCTCAACAAGCTCATCGGCGGCAGCTTTCGGGTCGGCGTGTCGAAGCTGCTGGTGCAGCGGGCGCTGGCGGAGGCGACCGGCGTCGACGCCAAGCTCGTCGCCCAGCGCATGATGGGCTACACCGACCGCCGTGCCGCGCCCAGCGCAGAGCGGTACCTGTCGCTCACCGGCAGCGCCGAGGCAGGCCCGCTCGACCTCGGCCAGCCGTATCCGTTCTTTCTCGCGCACCAGCTCGACGCGCCGCTCGCCGGGTTCGATGCGAAGCTGGCGTCGCCGACCGACTGGATCGTCGAATGGAAGTACGACGGCATCCGTGCCCAGGTCGTCAAGCGCGCGTCGCAGGTCTGGATCTGGTCGCGTGGCGAGGAGCTCGTGACCGACCGATTCCCGGAGGTCGTCGAGGCCGTGAAGGGTCTGCCCGACGGCACCGTCCTCGACGGCGAGATCGTCGTCTGGAAGGACGACCGCGTGCAGCCCTTCAATCTCCTGCAACAGCGGATCGGCCGCAAGCTCCTGACGAAGAAGGTGCTCGACGCGGCGCCGGTCGGCTTCATCGCCTACGACGTGCTCGAGGAGGGAGGCGTCGACCTCCGAGACGAACCGCAGGACGAGCGCCGCGAGCGGCTCGAGCGCATCGTCGCGCCGCGTCCGTCGCTGCATCTCTCGCCGATCGAGTCACGCGATTCGTGGCAGGCGTATGCCGAGCTGCGTGCCGAGTCGCGCGAACGCGGCGTCGAGGGTTTCATGCTCAAGCACCGCCAGGCGCGCTACGGCACCGGCCGGCGCAAGCAGGACGACCTGACTGGCGGCACCTGGTGGAAGTGGAAGATCGACCCGCTTTCGGTCGACTGCGTACTCGTCTACGCGCAGGCCGGGCATGGCCGCCGCGCCAGCGTCTACACCGACTACACGTTCGCGGTCTGGAGCCGCTCGCCCAAAGATGCCGACGAGGCGCAGGCCGTCGTCACCGCGATCGCGCGGAAGGAACCGGCGCAACCCGGCGCGCTGCAGCTGGTCGCGTTCGCCAAGGCGTACTCGGGCCTGACCGACGCCGAGTTCCGCGCCGTCGACCGGATCGTCCGCCGCGACACGCTGGAGAAATTCGGCCCGGTGCGCAGCGTCAAGCCGAGCCTCGTCTTCGAGCTCGGCTTCGAGGGCATCAACCGCAGTCCGCGACACAAGAGCGGCATCGCCGTGCGCTTCCCGCGCATGCTGCGCATGCGCGACGACAAGCCGCTGCACGAGGCCGACACCATGGCGTCGCTCGAGGCGCTGCTCGCGCTGACCTCGACGGGCTGAGGTCGGCTCGCCGTCTCGATCAGCCGCGCAAGGCGTTGCGCAGCGACTCGGTCGCGCGCAGCCGGCCGACCTCGATGCCGTTCCAGTTCTTCAGCGTCACGTCGCTCAGCTCGTGCACGAAGCCCGTCTCGGCGTCGTCGAGCCGGACCAGCGCTT
>JBBSPY010000399.1:0-2708 GCA_038258415.1 Burkholderiales bacterium | reverse complement strand
GCCGGGTCGAGCGACGTCACCGATACGAAAACCTGGACGAGGCCCTTGGCCGCCATCGGCGCCACGAGATCGAGGTCGCGCTCGATGCCCGACGACTTCGTGACCAGCGTGAAGGGATGGTCGCATTCGGACATCACCTCGATCACCGAGCGGGTGATGCGGAGCTTGCGTTCGACCGGCTGGTAGGCATCGGTCGCGGCGCCGATGTTGATCGTCGTCGGTTCGTAGGCCCGGCTTGCGAACGCCTCGCGCAGGCGCTCCGCGGCGTTGACCTTGGCGACGATGCGCGTCTCGAAGTCGAGCCCCGGCGACAGGTTGAGGTAGCTGTGCGTGGGCCGGGCAAAGCAGTAGATGCAGCCATGTTCGCAGCCCCGGTACGGGTTGATGGCCAGGTCAAACGACAGGTCGGGCGAATCGTTGCTCGAGAGGATGGACTTCGCCCGCTGCTCGATCACCGTCGTCTCGGGGCCGACGCGCTCCTCGGTGGCGCTCTGATCGAGGGTGCCCCAGCCGTCGTCGACGGCCTCGGTCGACGTCGCATGGAAACGGTGGTCGATCGCCCAGATCGTTCCGCGACCCTTCCGAGGGCCGCGCGCTGCCAGGTCGGGGGGCGGCGCTTCGGTGGATTGGATGCGGCGAACGAGTGTGTTCATACTGTCTATTTATACAGTATTCGAGCTCCTCGTGGTCAAACGCTCGACCTCTTTCGCAATCGCCAGCGACGCGGTCAACCCGGGCGATTCGATTCCGAACAGCTGGATCACGCGCGCGTGTCCCGAGCCGGCGTCGCGGACGATGCGGAAATCCGCCGACTGAGTCGACCCGGGCGCGACGAGCTTCGGCCTCAGTCCCGTGTAGCCGCGCTGCAGCGCTCCATCGGCGAGCGCCGGGTAGTAGCGGCGGATGGCGGCATAGAAGGCCACCTCGCGATCGTCGTCGAACCGGTAGTCGACTTCGCGCGACCAGCTTCCGACGTCGGGGCCGAACCGGGCCTGCCCAGCCAGATCGAGCGTGACGTGAACACCGAGCCCGGCCGGGCTCGGCATCGGGTAGACGAGATGGCGAAACGGCGAGCGACCGCCCAGCGAGAAGTAGTGCCCTTTGGCGAGCCACAGCGGCGCGACACCGTCGGCGACGCCGCCGCCCGACGCGATCGCGAGCGCATTCGCGCCGAGCCCGCAGGCGTTGACGAAGAGGCGGCACCGCAGCGTCGTCGCGTCCTCGCCGGCCGTCGTGACCGTCACCGGGCCGCTTTCGCCGAGATCCACGGCCACAGCTGCGACATGCGTGCGGAAAGCGAACGTCGCGCCGGCCGCTTCGGCGTCGCCCTGCAGCGCCAGCATGAAGGCGTGGCTGTCGACGATGCCGGTGAGCGGCGACCACAGGCCCGCGACGGCGACGACCGCGGGCTCGAGTTCGGCCACCTGCGCCGCGTCGAGCGGCTCGACGGCCACCCCGTTGGCCGCCGCCTGCCGACGAATCGTCTCCAGTGCCGGGCGCTCGCTGTCGGCGGTCGCGATGAGGACCTTGCCGATGCGCCGATGCGGGACGCCGCGCTGGGCACAGTAGTCGTAGAGCAGGTCGCGGCCGGCGACGCACATCCGGGCCTTCAGCGAGCCGGTGGGGTAGTAGAGGCCGGCATGGACGACCTCGGAGTTGCGCGACGAGGTGTGCTCGCCGATGCCGCCTTCCGATTCGAGGACGAGCACCTCGCGTCCGGCCTGTGCAAGCGTGCGCGCGATGGCGATCCCGATGACGCCGGCGCCGGCGACGACCACATCGACATCGACGGGCAGGCCGTCATGGGGCGCGGAGTTGTGCATGGCGTCGTGGGCAACCATAGCGGAGCTTGCCGGGCTCGACGCGGCGCACTGCCGGATGTCGTGTCCGGATCGGCGACGGCGACGCGTACTCCGGGATATGGGCAAGGCGCCCATGCCTTCGGGAGTCGCGATGTTCCTGCCGATCAGGGTGCTGCACGCCGTCGATGCCGCACTCATCGAAGCACATCTGTTGCGCCTCGCACCGGTCGACCGATCGCTTCGGTTTGCCGCCGGCGTCGTCACGGACGAGACGATCTGCCGCTACGTTGCCGGCATCCGGTTCGGCACGGACGCAGTCCTGGGCATGGTCAATGCGGACGGCGAGCTGGTGGCGTTCGCGCACGGCTGCGCGTACACCGTCGGCAAGAGGGTCAATGTCGAGGTTGCGTTCAGCGTCGATGCAGACCAGCGTGGCAAGGGAATCGGCTCGTCGCTCATGGCCGAGACGCGGCGCTTCGCCGAATCCATTCGCGCCCACAACGTTCTCGGAATGTGCGTCGCGCGCAACGCGCCGATGCGTCGCATCTTTGCCAACGCGGGCATGACCATGACACGTGACGATGACGAGGTGCACGCCTGCTGCCATCTGTCGTCTCGCAGACGCGGCACGGCGGCCTGGCCGATCCAGGAGCTGCGCGAGGTCACCGCGTCAGCGAACTGACGACTGGGTCTCGAGAGCGTGAAGCCGTACCGCCGCCCGCGCGATCAGGGTGTCGACCTTGCCTGCGTCGTCGATCTCGAGGATGGCGAGAAGGGCGAAGCGGCTCAGCAGCTGCATGGCCTCCTTCTCACCCGCCGTCGACATCGCTTCGCACAGCGCGGTGTAGGCGTGATCGAGGTCGGCGTCGGTCACGCGGGGATACCTTCGTCCAGGGTGCTGCCGCG
>JBBSPY010000398.1:0-2715 GCA_038258415.1 Burkholderiales bacterium | reverse complement strand
GATCGAAGCCAACGCCGACGACCTCGCCGCCGTGCTGGTCGAGCCGGTGCAGAGTCGCCGCCCCGACCTGCAGCCGGTCGCGTTCCTCGGCGAGCTGCGCGACATCACGTCGCGCACCGGCACGCTGCTGGTGTTCGACGAAGTCGTCACCGGCTTTCGCAGCCACCCGGGTGGCGCGCAGGCGCTGTTCGGCGTGCGCGCCGACCTCGCCGCTTACGGCAAGGTCATCGGCGGCGGCTTTCCGATCGGCGTCATCGCCGGTCGTCGCGACTGCATGGACGCGCTCGATGGCGGCGACTGGCGCTTCGGCGACGACTCGGTGCCGAGCGTCGGCGTCACCTATTTCGCCGGAACCTTCGTGCGCCACCCGCTGGCCCTCGCGGCGGCCAAGGCCGTGCTCGACCGACTCGAGGCCGAAGGGCCCGAGCTGCAGGCGCAGCTCACGCACACGACGGCATCGATGGTCGACGACCTCAATGCGTGGTGCCGGCGGGTCGGCGCGCCGATCGTGCTGAAGTCGTTCGCCTCGGTCTGGAAGGTTTTCTTCACCGAGGACCACCCACTGCAGGATCTGCTCTTCGCGATGATGCGCAGCCGCGGTGTCCACATCCTCGATCACTTTCCCTGCTTCTTCACCACGGCGCACACCCCGCACGACGTGGCCGCGATCGTGTCGGCCTTCAAGGAATCCGTGGTGGAGCTGCAGGAATCGGAGTTCGTGCCGCGAGGCCTGGCCGACACCGTGCTTGCCGATGCCGCGAAGCCGCCCGTTGCGAACGCAAGGCTCGGCCGCGATCGCGACGGCAACGCCGCCTGGTACGTCCCCGATCCCGACGCGCCGGGTCGCTACCGCCAGGTCGAGCCGTGAGTGCCGCGTTGCCCACGCAAGATGCCGCCGCCGACGCCTTCGATCCGTTCCAGTCTGGCGCGGTCGAGCGTGTGGTCGCCACGAGCGCGGCCCAGCGCGAGGTCTGGCTCGCCGATCGGCTCGGCCGCGAGGCTTCGCTTGCTTTCAACGAATCGATCACGCTGACGCTCGCCGGGCGCCTCGACGCGCACGCGATGCGACGCGCGCTCGACGCGGTCGTGACCCGTCATGCCACGCTGCGCGCCACGTTCGCCCCGGACGGCACCCAGATGCTGATCGGGGTCACACCGCCGATGCTCTGCCCACTCGACGACCTCGGCGCCGCGCAGGCGTCCGATCGTTCGCGACGCCTCGACGCCGCCGTCATGGACGCGGTCGAGACGCCATTCGACCTCGAGCGCGGCCCGCTCTTTCGCGCGCGTCTGTTCCGGCTGGGCGCGTCGGACCACCGGCTGCTGCTCACGGCGCACCACATCGTCTGCGACGGCTGGTCGTGGGGCGTGATCGTGTCCGAGCTGGCATCGCTCTATGCCGCCGCATGCGACGGCGGCGATGCGCCGGGACTGCCGCCCGCCGACGACTGGAGCGATTACGTCCGCTGGGAGCGCGAACAGTCGAGCGGCGCGAGCGGCGAGGCGCACGAGCGCTGGTGGCTGTCGCGTTTCCCGCCCGGCGACGTACCTGTGCTCGAACTGCCGACCGACCGGCCGCGCGCGACGCAACGTGGCTTTCGCTCGCGTCGCATCGATCACGTGATGTCGGCGCCGCTCGTCGCCGACGTGCAGCGCGTCGGCGGCGCCCTGGGCGCGAGTGCGTTCGCGACGCTTTTCGCCGCGTTTGCGGCGATGCTCGGGCGGCTCACCGCCCAGAGCGACGTCGTCGTCGGCGTGCCTTCGGCCGGGCAGGCGAGCAGCGGGCTCGGCAGACTCGTCGGGCACGCCGTCAACCTGCTGCCGGTCCGCACGGACCCTCGAGCCGCCGAGCCGTTCAGCGGGTTCCTGCGCCGCACCGCCGGCACGCTGCTCGACGCCTTCGACCACGCTGCGCTGACCTACGGGTCGCTGCTCGCGCTGCTGCCGGTCGGCCGCGATCCGAGCCGACTGCCGCTGGTGAGCGTGATGTTCAACCTCGACCCTTCCGTGGCCGCCACGGACGCCTTTGCCGGCCTGCAGGCGGCGGTGCAAGTCAATCCGCGCCGCTACGAGAACTTCGAGCTTTTCGTCAACGCGGTGCGGCTCGCCGATGGCGGCATCCGGCTCGAATGCCAGTACAGCGCCGACCTCTTCGACGCTGCCACCGTCGCCCGCTGGCTGCGCTGCTACGAGACGATGCTGGGCGGCATCGGGCGCGATGCGGGCGCGGCGATCGGCAGCCTGCCGCTGCTGGCGCAGGAGGACGAGGCCGAGCTTGCTGCGCTGCGCGGCCGAGCCGTGGCGCCTGCGGTCGGCGGCCTCATGCACGACGCGTTCGTGCAGCGGGCGCGTGCCGAGCCGGACCGACGCGCGGTGCGCGACGGTCATCGCCAGTGGACCTACGGCGAACTCGACGCCCGATCGAACCGGCTTGCCAGGGCGCTGCGTCAGCGAGGTGTCGGCCGCGGCGACCGCGTCGGCATCTGCCTCGGGCGCGACGCCGAGCTGCTGACGGCGCTCATGGCGGTACTCAAGACCGGTGCGGCCTACGTGCCGCTCGACCCGAGCTTCCCGTCGGCGCGGCTGGCCTTCTACGCCGAGGATGCGGCGCTCGCGTGGCTGCTGACCGACGCTTCGGCAGAGAACGCGCCGCGCAACTGGCGCGCCGACGCCGCGTCGCGGGTGATCCGCCTCGACACCGACCCGTCGTGGCTG
>JBBSPY010000397.1:0-2743 GCA_038258415.1 Burkholderiales bacterium | reverse complement strand
TGGCGCGAGCCTGGTCGGCCTGGCGGGCGCGCGCCTGGTCGTCGAGGCGGGTGCGGATGTCGAGGATCGCGCGGCGCGCTTCATCGTCGTCGAACAGCCCGGCGTGGGCCGGCGCCGAGGCGAGCAGCATCGGCACCGACGCCGCGACGGCGAGCACGAACGCCGTTGCGCGAGCGGTGCGGCGGGTTGCCACGCCGACCCGGTCAGCGCGACGCGTCACCGGCCGGCGGCGACGATGTCCGCGCGCCGGTTCTTGGCCCACGCTTCCTCGTTCTCGCCTTCGACCGCAGGCCGCTCCTTGCCGAAGCTCACGGCCTCGACCTGCGAGGGCTGTGCGCCGAACAGCGTCAGCGACTTGGCGACGGCCTCGGCTCGGCGCTGGCCGAGGGCCAGGTTGTATTCGCTGGAACCGCGATCGTCGGTGTGGCCCTGGACCGCGACCTTGCGCGAGCTGTTCGACGCGAGCATCTTGGCATTGCCCTCGATGACGGGGCGGTACTCGTCCTTCACCACATAGCTGTCGTAGTCGAAGTAGATGGTGCGCTGCGCGTTGCCCATCGCCATGCCGTCGTTCGGCGTCGCGTCGACCGGCGCAACGCGGGTCTGTGCGCTTTGCGCGCCGCTGCTGCCCGTGCCGCCGGGCGCCAGGGCCGACGTGTTGCGCGACTCGACGGGCGCGTCGTCGAGCTTGACGCTCGAGCAGGCCGCGAGCGAGGCGGCCGCGACCAGGGTGAGGAGAAGGCGGTGGCTGGATGTCATGGTGCTTCCTTTGCTTGTTGCTTGCGGAGATTGGGAGTTGATTGGCAATTTGCGGGCCGCTCCGGGACTCGCAGGGCATTCGATCATCGCCCGAAAGGCCCCCAGACGGGTTCTCGCAGATCCGCCGTGGCGGAAGGCAGCCGAGCCTTGATCTTGCCATCGAGGGTCGTCGTCATCAACACGCTGCGGCCCTGCACGCGCGTCGCGTACACGAGCAGGCGCCCGTTGGGGGCGAAGCTCGGGTGTTCGTCGTCGCTCGTGTCGGTCAGGGCGAAGGGCTGCGCGCCGGGCGTCGCGAGGTCGAGCACCATCAGCTTGAAAGCGCCGCCGGAGCGCGTCACGTAGGCCAGCGTGCGTCCGTCGGAGCTGACAGCCGGACTGACGTTGTAGCTCCCGGCGAAGGTCACCCGTTCGGCGCCACCGCCGAGCGACGGCATGCGGTAGATCTGCGGCGCGCCCCCGCGGTCGCTCGTGAAGTAGAGGTGGCGGCCGTCGGCGCTGAACTCGGCCTCGGTGTCGATCGCGGGGCTGGAGGTGATGCGACGCGGGTTCTCGCCGTGCTTGCCGATCAGAAACAGCTGCGAGCCGCCGTCGCGAGACAGCGTCACCGCCAGCCGCTGCCCGTCGGGCGACCAGGCCGGCGCGCTGTTCGAGCCGCGGAAATCGGCTATGGCGCGGCGCTCGCCGGTTGCCACCGTGTGCACGTAGACGACCGCCTTCTGTCGCTCGAACGACACGTAGGCGAGCTCCTTGCCATCGGGCGACCAGGCGGGAGAGATGATCGCCTGGGCGCTGGTGAGCGCCACCTGGCCGTTTTCGCCGTCGGCGTCGGCCACCCGCAGCGTGTGTCGGTTGCCGGCACGGGTGACGTAGGCGATCCGGGTCGAGAACACGCCCTTGGTGCCGGTGAGCTTCTCGTAGATCGCGTCGGCGATGCGGTGCGCCGCGAGCCGCAGGTCGCCGGCGTCGACGGCGCTGCTGGTACCGCCGAGGTCGGCGCCCTTGACGACGTCCCAGAGCTTGAAACGCACGTCGAGCCTGCCGTCGGCGAGGCGGGCGATCGAGCCCGCGGCCAACGCGTCGGCGGCGCGACTGCGCCACTCGGCGAAGGCCGGCGTGCCGGTCTCGTCGAGCGCGGTGTTGCTCTCGACGATGCGAAAGGCGCCGCTGCGCTCGAGATCGGCGCGCACGATGGCCGAAGGCGACTGGCCGATCCGGTCTTCGTCGCGAAACCGCAGGACGGCGATCGGCAGCTGCGTCGCGCCGATGCCGCTGATCTCGACCTTGAATTGAGCCAGGGCGTGACCGGAAGCGCCGGCGGCGACGAGGCCGGCCGCGGCGCTGGAAATGCGCAGGAAGCGGCGCCGCGCGTCGGGGGATGTCTGCATGCGTGAAAAGACCTGACCAGCGTTGAGGAGAAAGGTTCCGACGATCACGGCTCGGTGTCGCCGGTGGCGAGCGAGACGGCGGCGCCCGAGGCACCACCCGGCACCGGTTCGCCGCGTGTGAGTTCGTCGAGCTTGAGGTAGCGCCACCATGCGCTTTCGGCGACATAGACCGCGACCGCGAAGCCGGCGGCGCCGTCGAGGAAGCCGCGGCGCACGACATACGAACGCAGGAACGCCCAGGCCGAGTGCAGCGCCGCGGTGCCGATGCCGGCCCGCGCACCGGCGGCGAACTTCGCTTCGGCGCCGGCGCTGCTGTAGCGGTCGAGCTTGGCAAGCGCGTCGGCGTGGGTCGGCATCGTCTCGTGCAGGAGGTGGCCGTCGAGTCGGCCGATCGCCGCGGCGCCGCCGGCGACGACCACGCGCTCGTGCACGCGATCGGCACTGAAACGCCCCCGGTCGCGGCGGAACAGGCGCACCACGCGATCCGGGTACCAGTCGCCGTGGTGGATCCACGTTCCGGCGAAACGCGACAGGCGCGACAGCTCGAACGCATCGCGGCCGCCGCCGTCGGCCGCCAGCGTGGCGTGGATCGACGC
>JBBSPY010000396.1:0-2762 GCA_038258415.1 Burkholderiales bacterium | reverse complement strand
GCCGGCCACGACGACACCGACACGCCGGGCGGCGGCGCGAACACGAACGCGGCGCGGCGCTTCGGCACCAGGCCGATCGACTGCACGCCGGCCATGCGCGCGACCGCGTCGGCCCACGCGCCGGCCGCGTCGACGACGACGGGTGCCTGCCAGCACCGTTCGCCGGCCTCGACCCGCCAGACACCGCCGCTCCGCGCCAGCGCGGTGACGCCCGCATCGCAGACGACCTCGCCGCCGCCACGTCGCAGGCGTCGCAGGTAGCCCTGGTGCAGCGCGTGCACGTCGATGTCGAGCGCATCGGGTTCGAACAGGGCGCCGGCGAGCCGGTCCCGGCGCAGCACCGGCACCATGGCGCAGGCTTCGGCAGCGTCGAGTCGACGGGCCCGATCGGTCACCGATGCCATCACCTGCAGATGGGCGTCGAGCTCGGACTCCTGGCCGGCGGCTCCGACCATGAGCACGCCGCGCGGCGAGAGGATCGGCACCTCGGCGAAGCCCTCCGGCGGATGCTCGAGGAAAGCGCGGCTCGCCATCGTCAGCGAGCGAACCTGCGCCGTGCCGTAGCTCTCCATGAAAAGGGCGGCGGAACGGCCGGTGGAGTGGTAGCCAGGATGCGACTCGCATTCGAGCACGACGACGCGGCCGCGTTCCGCGAGCCACGCCGCCATCGAGGCGCCGGCGATGCCCGCGCCGATGACCACGAAGTCGGCAATGGATGGAGCACGCATCGTCGCGATTCTCCGGCTTCCGGTTCCGGGCACACTTGCCTCGTGTCCGCCCCAGCGCATCACCGGGCCGACGGCCGCTTCCAGAACCGGTACGTCGAGTTCGAGCCGCGTGGCCTCGGTGACCTGTTGCGCTGGCGAATGGACGCGTGGCGCCGCGACCTCCCGCCGCCTCCCGCGACGCCGACCGCAGGCACGTCGCCCGATCTCGCTTTCCTGAAAGCGAATGCCGGCGCCAGCGAGTCGATGCAACCGGCGCTGACGTGGATCGGCCACGCGACGGCGCTGGTCCAGTCAGGCGGTCTCACCGTGCTGACCGACCCGGTGTTCTCCGAGCGCGTCTCGCCGCTTTCGTTCATCGGACCGAAGCGACACGTGCCACCGGGCATCGTCCTTGCCGACCTGCCGCGCGTCGACCTCGTCCTGATCTCGCACAACCACTACGACCACCTCGACGCGGCGAGCGTCGATGCGCTCGCGCGGCAGCCGGGCGGCCCGCCGCGCTTCATCGTGCCGCTCGGCATCAAGGCCTGGCTCGCCGATCGCGGGATCGACGATGTGATCGAGCTCGACTGGTGGCAGAGCCAGCGCGTGGGCACGAACGAGATCGTGTTCGTACCGGTGCAGCACTGGTCGGGTCGCGGACTCGGTGACCGGATGAAGACGCTGTGGGGCGGCTACGCCGTGTTCTCGCCCGGATTCCAGTGGTTCTTCGCCGGCGACACGGGCTACAGCCGTGACTTCGCCGACATCCACGCTCGCTTCAAGGCGCGCCACGCACCCGAGCCGGGCTTCGATCTCGCCCTGCTGCCGATCGGCGCCTACGAGCCGCGCTGGTTCATGAAGGAGCAGCACGTCGACCCCGCCGAGGCGGTGCAGATCCACGTCGACCTGGCGGCGACACGATCGGTCGGCATCCACTGGGGCGCGTTCGAGCTCACCGACGACGCGCTCGACGCGCCGCCACGCGCGCTCGACGCCGCGGTACGGGAGCGCGGCCTCGAGCCGGCCGCGTTCTCGGTGATGGCCGTGGGCGAGACGCGGCGCTATCCGGCCCGGCCGACGTCGTCCGGCCGCTGACGCAGGCGTCGAGCAGCCGACCCTTTCGCCTCAGACCGGCGCGATCGCGATCTCCATCTCGGCGCGCAGCGTCTGCTCCGGCGCCAGCGCGACGAGGCCGTGTGCCAGCGGGTCGGCCATGTGGATGGCATTGGGAACGTGGCTCACCGGCTCGACGGAGAAGTAGTCGCGCGCCTGCGGCGTGTAGACCACCAGCCGGGCCAGCGTCGACGTGATGCGGATCGAGTAGCGCTCGTCGCGGATGCGCGCCGCTCCGGTCCAGCCGTCGAAGGCGTTGTCGAAGTCGAGGTGAGCGACGTCGGCGTCGATGCCGTGCTGCGCGACCTTGCGCGTCGGAAGCTGGGTCGCGTCGGTGTCCCAGCGACCATCGACCTCGACGTGGAGACGGCTGCGCGGCCGCTTCAAGACGTAAGGGTGCCAGCCCAGGCCGACCGGCTGCTCGCGCTCATCGGTGTTGGTGACCGCGAGCCGGCAGACGATCCGGTCCGGTGAAAGCGAAAAGCCCTGCTCGGCAGCGAAGGCGTAGGGCCAGTCGTCGTCGCCGGCGTGATCGAGCGCGAGCACGAGGTCGACCGCGCTCGACGCCGCGATCCGCCACGGCCGCTGCCAGCCCAGGCCGTGCAGCGAGTGGGGCATGTCAGGGACGTTCGCTCGCGTGGTGTGGTCGTGGCCACGCCATCGGAAGCGCCGGTAGCCGAGCCGGTTCGAATACGGCAGCAACGGATACATCGCGGCGGCTCGCGATTCGACGAGCGCCGCGGGCTCGGTCGATCGGAGCACCGCGACGTGGTCGTGCCAGAGGCCCGCGAGCACGCCGCCGAGGTCGGGACGGAAGGCGGCACGCAGCGCGCCGGCGTGCAGCTCGAACGCCGAGCCCGGTGGGGGCGATGTCATGTCAGGTCGACCTTCAGGTAGTGGGCGCCGGCGACCGGGTTGAAGTAGTACGGCGGGATCTCG
>JBBSPY010000395.1:0-2779 GCA_038258415.1 Burkholderiales bacterium | reverse complement strand
TGCTCCATCTTCATCGCCTCGAGGACCAGCAGCGCGGCGCCCTTGTCGACCGATGCGCCCGGCGATGCGACCAAGGCGATCACCTTGCCGGGCATCGGCGCCGCCAGGCCGCTGCCGGCCTCCTCGTGCCTCGACCCGGCGACGCCGAGCAGATCGACGAAATGCATCGTCACGTGCGTGCCGGCGACGAACACGTGCCGCCGGTCACCCCGGGCGACGACGCTCGCGCCGAGGCGCCGGTCGCCGATCGCGACGGTGAGGAGGCCGTGGCCGTGTGCGCGCACGGTGGCGTCGTTTCGCTCGCCGTCGACCGCGAGCGTCCATGCGCCGGGGCCGCACCAGACCGCGTCGACCTCGCGCGACACGTCGCCGTGCGCGAACACCATGCGTCGGGCTGCGCGGCCGTTGAGGCGCCACCCGTCGAGTGTGCCCCAGGGCGAGCCGAGCTCGCCGGCAGACGCGGCATTCGCGGCGGTGCGGACGTCGTGCTCGACCTCGGCGAGCGCGGCGACGAGCCAGGCGTCGAGCGGCGCCGGTTCGGGCGGCGCGAACAGCGCCTCGTGCTCGCGCTCGATGAGCGCGGTGTCCAGGTCGGCGTCGACGAACGATCGCGTCGAGACCAGGCGTTCGAGAAAGCCGATGTTGTGGGAGACGCCGACGATGCGGTAGCTGCGGAGCGCATCGCGCATGCGCACCAGGGCCGAAGCGCGGTCGGCGTCGTGGACGACGAGCTTGGCGATCATCGGGTCGTAGAACGGCGTGATCGCATCGCCCTCCTCGACGCCGGTGTCGACGCGAACATGCACCGATTCGCGCGGCGGCATCAGGTAGTCGAGCGTGCCGGTCGATGGCAGGAACTTGCGCGACGGGTCCTCGGCGTAGATGCGGGCCTCGATCGCATGGCCCGAGATGGCGATCTGCGACTGCTCCAGCGGAAGCGGCTCGCCGAACGCCACGCGCAGCTGCCACTCGACGAGATCGAGCCCCGTGATCATCTCGGTCACCGGGTGCTCGACCTGCAGCCGCGTGTTCATCTCCATGAAGAAGAAGCGCCCGTCGGGATGGCCGATGAACTCGACCGTTCCGGCGCCGACATAGCCGACGGCGCGTGCGGCGTCGGTCGCGGCCTTGCCCATCGCCGCTCGTCGGTCGGCCGTCATGCCCGGCGCTGGCGCTTCCTCGAGCACCTTCTGGTGGCGACGCTGCACCGAGCAGTCGCGCTCGAACAGGTGGACGCAATGGCCTTGCGTGTCGGCGAAGACCTGGATCTCGATGTGGCGCGGCTGCAGCACGTACTGCTCGATCAGCACGTGCTCGTCGCCGAACGCGTTCTGCGCCTCTCGCCGACAGGACGCGAGCGCGTCGTCGAAGTCGGCACTGCGGTCGACGCGGCGCATGCCCTTGCCGCCGCCGCCGGCGCTCGCCTTGATGAGCACCGGATAGCCGATCGCATCGGCCTCGCGCCTGAGGTGCGCAGGGTCCTGCTCGTCGCCGTGGTAGCCGGGCGTGAGCGGGACGTTCGCCGTCGCCATCAGGGCCTTGGCCGCCGACTTCGACCCCATGGCTCGGATTGCCGATGCCGGCGGGCCGATGAAGACGACGCCTGCCGCCGAGCACGCGTCTGCGAAGTCGGCGTTTTCCGACAGGAAGCCGTAGCCGGGGTGGATGGCCTCGGCGCCGGTCGCCTTCGCCGCGGCGAGGATCGCGTCGCCGCGAAGATAGGACTCGCGCGCGGGCGCCGGACCGAGCCGGATGGCCTCGTCGGCCAAGCGCACATGGCGCGCGTTCGCGTCGGCGTCGGAGTACACCGCGACGGTGGCGATGCCCATGCGCCGCGCCGTCCTGACGACGCGGCAGGCGATCTCGCCACGGTTGGCGATCAGAATCTTCGTGAACATCGGGCCATTGTGGACGGCCCGCGAACGGGCCTTAGCGCGCGGCAGGCTGCAGCTGCTTCTTGACAGCGGGGAGGTTCAGCACGGCGGCAGCCATGGCCTTGCCGTCGGTCTTCTTCGACTTGTACTTGACCGCCAGCTTGCCGAGGCCTTCGCCCCATTTCTCCTTCGGCATGCCCTTCAGGAGCTTGCCGATCTCGGCGACGGCCTTGGCGTCTTTCGGATCGATGCCGACGATCGGAGCGACCGACTTCTTGATGTCCGCTTCGGTCACGACGAGCGGAGCGGGCGGTTTTGCGGCCGCGGGCGGCTTCTTCTGGCTCGCTGCGGTCTGCTTGAGCTTGAGCAGTTCGAGCAGCAGCGCATTGCCGTCCTTCAACAGCGACTCGCCGCGCGACACCTCGTCGGTCGCGGTCTGGACTTCTCGCTTGATGCTCGACTCCACGTCCGGATGGTCCTTGCCGAATGCCAGGACGGCCTTCTTCGCATCTCGCACCGTTTCCTCGAGAGACTTGTTCAGATCGATCAGTTTGAGCCGTGCCTGCTCGGCCACCTTCGCGGTCGGGTCGCCACGGGCGTCCTTCTCGATCTTCGGGCGCTCGGTGCCGAACTTCTTGATTTCGGCCGTGACCCACTGCGCCTGATTCTTGAGTGCGCCGAGATCGCCCTCGATGTCGGCCGTGCCCTGCTTCGCGGCGGACTCGGCCTTGCGCGCCGTCTCCCCCAGGTCGCGCAGCTCCTTGGACCACTTGGCCATCTCCTTCTGCTTCGTGCCGAAGTGGGTGACAACCTTGATGATCTCTGCGCGGTGCGCCACCAGGAACTCGCGGTCCTGCTGCAGCGCATCGGTGTATTGATGAAGCTGTTGGCACGCGTGCAGGCAC
>JBBSPY010000394.1:0-2811 GCA_038258415.1 Burkholderiales bacterium | reverse complement strand
CGGGGCTGCGATCGCCGAGGCCGGGATCCCGGTGAAGCTCGTGAACAAGGTCAAGGACGGCCGGCCGCACATCGTCGACATGCTGAAAGCGGGCGAGATCCAGCTCGTCTTCACGACCGTCGACGAGACGCGTACGGCGATCGCGGACTCGCGCCACATCCGCCAGGCCGCGCTCGCCCACCGCGTCACCTACTACACGAGCATGGCCGGTTGCGAGGCGGCGGTCGAGGGGCTGAAGCACCGCGACGACCTCGAGGTCATGTCGTTGCAGGAGATGCATGCGCTGCTGCGCTGAAGGAAGCCGCGAACAGGTCTTAGACTTCCGCCGAACCGCGCCGCCGCCGGACCCGCGTCCCGCGGCGGCTCTCTTTTTGCCAAGGTGCTCGCATGGCCACATCGACGATTCCGCTCACCCGCCGCGGTGCCGATCAACTCAGGGAAGAGCTCGCCCGCCTGAAGGGCGTCGAGCGGCATGCCGTGATCCAGGCGATCGCCGAGGCGCGCGCCCAGGGCGACCTCTCCGAGAACGCCGAGTACGAGGCGGCCAAGGACAAGCAGGGCTTCATCGAGGGTCGCATCCTCGACATCGAGGGCAAGCTCGCGGCGGCCCAGATCATCGACCCGTCGACGCTGAACGCCGACGGCCGTGTCGTCTTCGGCTCGACCGTCGACCTGGAAGACGACGACTCGGGCGCCAAGGTCACGTACCAGATCGTCGGCGACGACGAGGCCGATCTCAAGAAGAGCCTGATCTCGATCAGCTCGCCGATCGCGCGCGCCCTGATCGGGAAGGAGATCGGCGAAGTCGCCGAGGTGCAGGCGCCGGGTGGCATCCGCAACTACGAGATCACGGGCGTTCGCTACGTCTGAGCTGCGGTGAGGGACAGCGCACTCGCTCGCATCGGCGCGCTCGCTTCGGCCGCGTGGTGCGGCGAGATGCTCGCCGTGGGCGCGATCGCGGCGCCGGCGGTGTTCGCCGTGCTGCCCCGGGCCGAGGCCGCTGGGGTCGCGACGAAGCTCTTCGCTACCGACGCCACGGTCGCCGTCGTGCTGGGTGCGCTGATCGCCATCGTCGCACTGCAGCTTGCTCGGCAACGCGCCGAGCGCGGACTCGGTTCACGCCTCTCGGCCGAGGTGCTGCTGGCCCTGGCCTCGATCGGCTCTGTCCTTCTCGGCTACTACGCCCTCCAGCCGATGCTCGGTCCGGCGCGAGTGGGTGAAGGGGCGCTGTCGTTCGGCGTGCTGCACGCGTTGTCGACCGCCTTCTTCGCGCTTCGGTTCGTGCTCGTCGCCGCGCTCGCGTGGCGCTTCAGCCGACCGGCTACTGGCCCTGCGCCGACTTCTTGACGCTGGTGACGCGCTTCCTGGCGCGCTTGAGCTCGCCGCCCGCCGCCAGCCGCATGTTGCCGAGCACCTTGACCTTCTTCACTTGCGGCCGATGGTTGCCGCTCTTGGAGAACTTCAGCACCTTGACGACCTTCGGACCGGCACCTCGGTCTTCGCGCGGATCCTTCTCCTTCGGCTGCGGCGCACGCCACAGCACGAGCAGCTTTCCGATGTGCTGCACGGGGGCGGCGTTCAGCGTGTCGGCGAGGTCGGCGAGAAGCGCCTCTCGGGCTTGCCGGTCGTCGGAGAACACACGCACCTTCACCAGTCCGTGCGAGGCCAGTGCCGAGTCGAGCTCCTTGCGTACGGCCTCGGTCGCGCCGTCGTGGCCGATCGAGACCACGGGCTGCAGGTGGTGCGCCTCGGCGCGCTTTTCGCTGCGCAGGGCAGGCTTGAGTCTCAGGGCGGTCACGGCGCGATTATCGGTGCCACGAGAATGGGCGCCGGGATGACGACGCGCAACAAGCCGAAGAAAAAGCTCAAAGCCTGGCTGCAGGACCACCTCAACGACCCCTATGTGAAGCTGGCTCAGAAGGACGGCTACCGCGCCCGCGCCGCCTACAAGCTCCAGGAGATCGACGAGGCGCTCGGTCTGCTCAAGCCCGGGCAGACCGTGGTCGACCTCGGCGCGGCGCCGGGCGCGTGGAGCCAGTACCTTCGCAGGCGCCTCGCCGGCGGCACCATCGTCGCCCTCGACATGCTCGACTTCGAGCCGATCGAGGGCGTCACCTTCATCCAGGGGGATTTTCGCGAGACCGCGGCCCTGGCGGCACTGGACACGGAGGTTGCCGGTCGGGCGCTCGATCTCGTCGTCTCCGACATGGCGCCCAATCTCTCGGGCATCGCCTCTGCAGATGCCGCCCGCATGACCGAGCTCGTCGAGCTGGCGATCGAGTTCGCGGTCTCCCACCTGGCGCCCGGCGGCACGCTGGTGTGCAAGGCATTCCACGGCAGCGGCTACAGCCAGCTCGTCGAGTCGTTCAAGCGGGCGTTCAAGGTCGTCAAGCCGCTGAAGCCGCGGGCGTCGCGCGCCAGATCATCGGAAACCTTCCTGATCGGCATCGGTCCGAAGCGGCTGCAGCCGGCATCCGATCTCCGAAACGCGACGTAACCCTCGAATTGCCGGGCATTCCGAGCGGTCTATCGAGGCGGGCGCCGGGGGTTGCGTCACCTAGAATCGGCCGCAGATGCCCCGCACGACGTGCCACGAGGGATCCCCCTCGGGCACGCCACACCTGGAGTCGCGGTGAACAATCAGTGGTTTTCCAAAGTCGCGGTCTGGATGGTGATCGCGCTCGTGCTCTTCACCGTCTTCAAGCAGTTCGAGCGGACGGGCGCACAGGCCGGCCAGATCGGCTACTCCGACTTCCTCGAGGAGGTCAGGGCCAAGCGGGTGAAGAGCGTCGTCATGCAGGACGTCGGCGG
>JBBSPY010000393.1:0-2821 GCA_038258415.1 Burkholderiales bacterium | reverse complement strand
CGCGTGGCCCGCCGCGAGCCACCGCGCCGGGCCACGGCGCCGTTCATCCGGGCCCTGGGCGGCGCCAGCCGGCGCGGGCAGATAATCGCGGGCTGAGCAGCCGCCGCCGATCCGGCGCGGCCGTCCAGGCGGGACCCACATCCACATGGATATCGACGCGCTCGTCCGGGCGGTGCAATCGCTCAACGCGGAAGACGCCTTTCGTGCCCGCCTCACGCCGGAGAACTGGCGCGTCATCGCGCCTTACCTCGCGCGCTACGACATCCGCTCCGGCGACATCCTCATCAAGCAGGGCGACGCCGACCGCTCGATGTACTTCATCGGCGAGGGCAGCATGCAGGTCTTCGTCACCGGCGGCCCGCCCGGCAGTCACAAGGTCGCGATCCTGCGCGCCGGCGCCATCGTCGGCGAGCCGGGCCTCTTCGGCGACACGCCGCGCACCGCCAACGTCGAGGCGATGACGCCCTCGGTGGTCTGGGCACTGCGCGGACCGCGAATGGAGGAGCTCGCGCAGCGCTCCCCGGCGCTCGCTCTCGAGCTGCTGCGCGCCGCCGGCGCGGTGATGGCGATCCGCTTCCGCGCCACCCTGTCACGGCAAGCGCCGGTGACGTAAGCGCTCGGCGGCCAGCAGCGCCGCTCATCACTCGACCGCGAGCAGCCGCTCCTCGGCCAGCGCCAGCGCCTCGGGCAGTCCCGACAGGACCAGCGTGTCGCCCTCGGCGAGCGGCTTGAGCGTTGCGTTCGCCGCCGATTCGCCTTCGGTCGCGCCCGATGCGCGACGCACCGACACGACGCTGACCCCCAGCCCCTGCAGCGAGCGCGACTCGAGCGGCAGTCCGACGCTGGCGCTGTCGGCCGGAAGCGTGACGCTGAGCAGGCGCGCCTGCTGAAGCTCTTCCACGGTGTCGTCGTCGGCGCCGTGGAAGTAGCCGCGCAGCAGGCCGTAGCGTCGATCGCGCTGTTCGCGGATGACGTGGATGACGCGTCGCATCGGCACGCCGACGAGCGCGAGCGCGTGGCTCGCCAGCATCAACGAGCCTTCGATCGCCTCGGGAACGACCTCGGCGGCGCCCGCCGCGCGCAGACGGTCGAGGTCGGTGTCGTCGAGCGTGCGGACGATCACCGGGACGGCCGGCGCGTGCAGCCGCGCCAGGTCGAGGATCTTCAGCGCCGACGGCGTGTCGTGGTAGCTGACGACGAGCGCGCTCGCCCGCGCCAGCCCCGCCGCCACCAGGCTCTGCAGCCGCGCCGCGTCGCCGAAGACGACGTTCTGCCCGGCGGCCGCCGCCTGGCGCACCCGATCGGGGTCGAGGTCGAGAGCGATGTAGGCGATGTGCTCCTGCTCGAGCAGCCGCGCCAGGTTCTGCCCGCTGCGGCCGAAGCCGCAGATGATCACGTGGCGCTCGGCGTTGATCGAGCGCTTGGCGATCGTCGTCATGGCCACCGACTGCAGCAGCCAGTCGGCCGCCGACAGGCGCATCACGATCCGGTTGCTGTAGAGGAAGACGAGCGGCGTGATCAGCATCGACAGCACCATGCTCGCGAGGATGGGCGACTGCATCGCCTCGGGGATGAGCCGGCGCGCCGAGGCGAGCGTCAGCAGCACGAAGCCGAACTCGCCCGCCTGCGCGAGGTACAGGCCGGTGCGCAGCGCGACCCCCGGCGCGGCGCCGAAGATGCGCGCCAGCGCCGTGACCAGCGCGAACTTGAAGCCCACCGGTGCCAGCGTCAGCAGCAGGACCAGCGGCCAGTTGTCGACGACGGCGCCGGCGTCGAGCTTCATGCCGACGGTGATGAAGAACAGGCCGAGCAGCACGTCGTGAAACGGCCGGATGTCGGTCTCGACCTGATGCTTGTATTCGGTCTCGGCGATCAGCATGCCGGCGACGAAGGCGCCGAGCGCGAGCGACAGCCCGGCACGCTCGGTCAGCCAGGCGAGGCCGAGCGTGACGAGCAGCAGGTTGAGGATGAAGAGCTCCTCGCTCTTGCGCCGGGCGACGATCGTCAGCCAGCGGCGCATCACCCACTGGCCGCCGACGAGCAGCACCGTCAGCAGCGCCGCTGCCTTGAGCGTGGCGTAGGCGACCTCCCGCAGCAGGTCCTGCGGCGAGCTGCCGAGCGCGGGGATGAGCACGAGCAGCGGCACCACCGCCAGGTCCTGGAACAGCAGCACGCCCATGACACGGCGACCGTGCTCGGTTTCGAGCTCGAGGCGGTCGGCCATCAGCTTGACGACGATGGCCGTCGAGCTCATCGCGAGCGCGCCGCCGAGCGCCACGGCGCTCTGCCAGCCGAGCCCCCACGACCGGCCGGCGAGCGAGAACCCCCACGCCAGCACCGCATTGCCCACGACCGCCGCGAGGATCGTGACCACCACCTGGCTCGAGCCGAGCCCGAACACCAGTCGCCTCATGCTCTTCAGCTTCGGCAGGTTGAACTCGAGCCCGATGACGAACATCAGGAAGACGATGCCGAACTCGGCGAGGTGGTCGACGGCGTCGGAATCGCCCGCCAAGGCCATCGCCTTCGGCCCGATGAGCACGCCGACCGCGAGGTATCCGAGGATCGGCGGCAGGCGCGCCAGGCGGCACAGCACGACGCCGCCGACCGCGGCGATCAGGTAGAGCAGGGTCAGTTCGAGTGACGACGCCATCCGTGCGGCCGAAGGTGGGTGCCTAGAATCGACCGATCCTAAGGGACGGTTTCGCGTGCGCATTCGCGTGCACCATCCCGCGCTCAAGACCATGACCCAACCCGCCCCGGCCCTTTCGTTTCCGCCGGAGTTGCTGCTCGCTGCACGGGGCGGGGGCGAAGGCATCGG
>JBBSPY010000392.1:0-2849 GCA_038258415.1 Burkholderiales bacterium | reverse complement strand
GACAGGGCGACGCCGATGGCTGCCGTGGCCAGCGCGTTTCGCATCGGCGCGGACCATAGCAAACTTCGCGCCGGAGTCAACCCGAAATCGTGTCGATTCGTCGACGAACGCGCCTTGATCGCGCTGCGCTATCGTCGCTTCGACACATTCGATACACGGTCGGAGAGGGTTTCCATGTTCCAGGCGCTGCTGCTCGAGAAGGACGATGCCGGCTTTCGCGCCGGTGTCCAGGCGATCGACGAGACGAGGTTGCCTCGCACCGATGGCGGCGACGTGCTGCTCCGGGTCGAGCACTCGACTCTCAACTACAAGGACGCGTTGGCGATCACGAATCGCGGCGCCGTGGTGCGCAACTGGCCCATGGTCGCCGGCATCGACGGCGCGGGAACGGTTCTCGATTCGAGCTCGCCCGCGTGGAAGGCCGGCGACCGCGTCGTTCTGAACGGCTGGGGCGCCAGCCAGACGCATTGGGGCTGTCTGGCGCAGCGGGCGCGCGTGCCGGCGTCATGGCTGGTGCGGCTGCCGGAGGCGTTCGACACCGCACAGGCGATGGCGATCGGCACCGCCGGCTACACGGCGATGCTGTGCGTGCTCGCGCTCGAAGCGCACGGTGCGAAGGCGGGCGACGGCGAGGTGCTGGTGACGGGCGCGTCGGGCGGCGTCGGCAGCGTCGCGGTGGCGTTGCTTTCGAAGCTCGGGCACCGCGTCGTCGCCTCGACCGGCAAGCCCGGGGAGCGTGCGTACCTGGAGGCGTTGGGCGCGGCCGACGTCATGGACCGGGAATCGCTCGGCGCCGCCGGAAAGCCGCTGCAGGCCGAGCGCTGGGCCGCCGTGGTCGACACGGTCGGCAGCCACACGCTGGTCAACGCTCTGGCGCAGACGCGCTATCGAGGCGTCGTCGCCGCGTGTGGGCTGGCGCAGGGCGTCGACCTTCCGGGCACCGTGCTGCCCTTCATCCTGCGCGGCGTGACGCTCGCAGGGATCGACAGCGTGCAGGCGCCGATGGCGCTGCGCGAGACGGCATGGTGGCGGCTCGCGACCGATCTAGACGCGGGCAAGCTCCAATCGATGACGACGACGATCGACCTTCCGGAGGCGGTCGCGACGGCCGCGGAACTGCTCGATGGGCGAACCAAGGGCCGCATCGTCGTGCGGATCGGCTGAGGCGGCGCCGGCGATGCGCGCCACACACGCGGCCCCGCGTCAGCGGATCAGACGGCTGACCAGCCGGAACTTCGGATGCTCGCTGGTCCCCAGCCACTCGAAGACGACCATCTCGGTGGTGACGACATCGGCGCCGGCGCGGCGCACCCGTTCGGTGGCGGCGAGTCGGTCGTGCGGATGGCGCGATCCGACGGCGTCGGCCACCCACTTCACCGCGTGCCCGGCGTCGAGCAGGCCGAGCGCGGTCTGCAGCACGCAGACGTGCGCCTCGCAGCCAGCGATCACGAACGTGTCGCGACCGAGCGGCAGGCGCTCGAGGAAGCCGCTCTCGCGGGTGGCGGCGAAGTGGAACTTGGCCAGCGTGGTGTCGCACAGGCGCGCAATCTCCGGCACCAGCGCGCCGAGCCCGTCTGGATTCTCTTCCGTCCCGATCACGTGGACGCCGAGCTCGCGGGCGGCCGTCGCGAGCTGGACGCAACGGCGGACCACGCCTTCGCTGTCGTGGATCGCCGGCATCAGCCGCTCCTGGGTGTCGACGACGAGCAGGGTGCAGTCGGCCGGGTCGCACATCAGGCTCATCGTCAGGCTCCAATCGTGGCGCCACGCGGCGCCGAGCGCATATTGTATTTTTGCGGAGACGGCGGCATGACCTCTTACACACCCAGCTCCTACGAACGGATGCATCGACGTTCGCTCGAGGACCGCGATGCCTTCTGGGCCGAGCAGGCGGCGCGCATCGACTGGCAGACACCCTTCGAGACGGTATGCGATGCGAGCCGACCGCCGTTCACGCGCTGGTTCGCCGGCGGCACAACGAACCTGTGCCACAACGCCGTCGACCGGCACCTCGCGTCGCGTGCCACGCAGGCGGCGCTCATCGCCGTGTCGACCGAGACCCTCGACGGCTCGGTCCGCGAGCGCATCTACACCTACTTGGAGCTGCACGCCGAGGTGAATCGCATGGCGGCGACGCTCCTCGCGCTCGGCGTTAACACCGGCGACCGGGTGCTGATCTACATGCCGATGGTCGCCGAGGCGGTCTTCGCGATGCTCGCCTGCGCGCGCATCGGCGCGATTCATTCGGTGGTGTTCGGCGGCTTTGCCAGCGTCAGCCTCGCGAACCGGATCGACAACGCCGAGCCTGTGGTCGTGGTCAGCGCCGATGCGGGCAGCCGCGCCGGCAAGGTCGTCGCCTACAAGCCGCTGCTCGACGAGGCGATCCGGATCGCCGAGTACAAGCCTGCGAACGTGCTGCTCGTCGACACGGGCCGCGCGCCGATGGAGCGCGGGGCCGAGCGCGACGTCGACTACGCGACGATGCGCGAGCGGTTTGCCGACGCCATCGTCCCCTGCGCCTGGGTCGACGCGACGCATCCGAGCTACACGCTCTACACGAGCGGCACGACCGGAAAGCCCAAGGGCGTGCAGCGCGACACCGGCGGCTACGCCGTTGCACTCGCGGCGAGCATGGAGCACATCTTCTGCGGCCGGCCCGGCGAAACCTACTTCTCCACGAGCGACATCGGCTGGATCGTCGGCCACAGCTACATCGTCTACGGACCGCTCATCGCCGGCATGGCGACCATCCTCTACGAAGGCCTGCCGATCCGGCCCGACGCCGGCATCTGGTGGCAGCTCGTCGAGAAGCACCGCGTGACGGCGATGTTCACGGCGCCGACCGCGAT
>JBBSPY010000391.1:0-2860 GCA_038258415.1 Burkholderiales bacterium | reverse complement strand
TTCCCGCCGGGCGGATCGACCGACGTGACGATGCGCGTCATCGCGCCGAAGCTGAGCGAGCGGCTCGGCACGCCGGTGGTGATCGACAACCGGCCCGGCGCCGGCGGCAACATCGGCCTGCAGGCGCTCGCGCAGTCGCCGGCCGACGGCTACACACTCGGCGTCGGCGCGGCGGGCGGCCTGTCGGCGAACGTGTCGCTGTATCCCAAGATGCCGTTCGACGTGCAGAAGGACTTCGTGCCGATCTCGATGCTCGCGCACATCCCGTTCGTGCTGGTGACAACGCCGGCGTCGCCGATCCGCGACGTCTCCGACCTGATCGCGAAGGCCAAGGCGGACCCGGGCAAGTACGCGATCGGCCACGGCGGCAACGGCACTGCCATGCACCTGTCGGCGCAGCTCCTGAAGCTGATGGCCGCGATCAACATCACCGAGGTCGCCTATCGCGGTTCCGGGCCGGTGGCGCTCGACGTGATGGGCGGCCAGGTGCCGCTCGGCATCCTCGACCTGTCGTCGGTGCTGCAGCAGATCAAGGCCGGCAAGGTGCGAGCGCTGGCGGTGACCGGCGACCGGCGGCTCGCCGACCTGCCCGACGTGCCGACACTCGACGAGTCCGGCGTCAAGGGCTACGAGTCGACCGGCTGGTTCGGCATGGTCGCGCCGGCCGGTACGCCGCCGGCGATCGTCGACCGCGTGCAGACCGAGTTGCGCGCGGTGCTCACCGACCCGGATGTCGTTGCCAGGGCGCGCGCCGTCGGCGTCGAGCTATCGCCCACGACCGGGGATGCGTTCGGCCGCTTCATCGGCACCGAGACCGCGAAGTGGGCCGACGTGATCAAGCGCTCCGGCACCAAGCTCAACTGATGACGGGAGCGCCGCGCACGCGCCGGATCGAGGCCGATGTCGCCATCGTCGGCGCCGGACCGGTCGGCCTCCTGCTCGCGACCGACCTGGCGCAGCGCGGGCGCAAGGTCGCGGTGGTCGAGACCCGCCACGAGGGCGAACCGCCTAGCGTCAAGTGCAACCACGTCGCGTCGCGCACGATGGAGTCGCTGCGCCGGCTCGGCGTCGCCGAGCGCGTGCGCAACGCCGGGCTCCCGGCCGAGCACCCGAACGACGTGGTCTTCCGCACGTCGGTCACCGGGATCGAGCTGTCGCGGATCCCGATCCCCGGCCGGTCGACGCGGTTCACCGACACGAGCGGCCCCGACGGTTGGTGGCCGACGCCCGAGCCGCCGCACCGAATCAACCAGATCGTCCTCGAGCCGATCCTGTTCGCGCATGCGGCCGCGCAACCCGGCGTGACGATCGTCAACCGGTGCGAGGCGCACACGCTGACGCAGGACGAGGACGGCGTCGTCGTCCTGGCGCGCGACCTCGACGGCGGCGACGACCTGCGCATCGAAGCGCGCTTCCTCGTCGGCTGCGACGGCGGGCGCTCGGTGGTGCGCAAATCGATCGGTTCCGAGTTCACCGGAACGCCGGTGATCCAGAACGTGCAATCGACCTACATCCGCGCTCCTGCGCTGCTCGGGCTCCTGTCCGCCCGCCCGGCGTGGTGCACCTATGCAGCGAACCCGCGCCGCAGCGGCGTGTGCTTCGCGATCGACGGCCGCGAGACCTGGCTCGTGCACAACCACCTCAACCCGCTCGAGACCTTCGATTCGGTGGACCGCGACCAGTCGATCCGCCACATCCTCGGCGTCGATGCGTCCTTCGGCTACGAGCTCCTCAGTCGCGAAGACTGGGTCGGCCGCCGCCTCGTCGCTGAGCGCTTCCGCGACCGCCGCGTTTTCATCGCCGGCGACGCAGCGCATCTCTGGGTGCCCTATGCCGGCTACGGGATGAACGCCGGCATCGCCGACGCGCTCAACCTGTCGTGGCACCTCGCCGGCCACCTCGCGGGCTGGGCCGGAGATGCCGCGCTGGACGCCTACGAGCGCGAGCGCCTGCCGATCACGGAGCAGGTGTCGCGCTTCGCGATGGACCACGCGCAGCAGATGATCAAGGCCCGCGGCGCGGTGCCCGCACGCATTGAGGAGCCGGGAGCCGAGGGCGACGCGATCCGCGCCGAGCAGGGGCGCAGAAGCTACGAGCTCAACGTGCAGCAGTTCTGCTGCGCGGGCCTGAACTTTGGCTATTTCTACGACCGCTCGCCCGTCATCGCCTACGACGGCGAAGCACAGCCCGAGTACACGATGGGCGGCTTCACGCCGTCGACGGTGCCGGGCTGCCGGGCGCCGCATTTCGTGCTGCGCGATGGCCGTTCGCTCTACGACGCGTTCGCCGCCGACTACACGCTGCTGCGGTTCGATCGCGGAGTCGACGTCGCGCCGTTCGTCGATGCCGCGGCGGCCGTGTCGATGCCCGTCACACTGCTCGACTTGGAAGGCGAACCCGCGCCGCCCGAGTACCGACACGCCTTGGTGCTGTGCCGCGCCGACCAGCACGTCGCCTGGCGCGGCGACACGCCGCCGGCCGACCCACGCGGTCTCGTCGATCTGCTGCGCGGTGGGAGCGCGCGGCCCAGAATGGGCACATGAACACCGCCGACCTCATCGCCATCGACACGCACACCCACCTCGAGGTGTCGTGCCGCAACCCGTTCGACAACTACGGCGAGGAGTACGACCGCGCGGCCGACAAGTACTTCCGCACCGCCAAGCGCCCGACGATGCAGGAGACGATCGACTTCTACCGCGAGCAGAAGATCGGCTTCGTCAACTTCACCGTCGACGCCGAGACGCAGATGGGGCGCAGGCGCATCCCGAACGAAGAAATCGCCGAGGCCGCGCTGGCCAATCCCGACATCATGATCGCCTTCGGCTCGATCGATCCGCACAAGGGAAAGTACGGTGGG
>JBBSPY010000390.1:0-2868 GCA_038258415.1 Burkholderiales bacterium | reverse complement strand
GGTTGCCAGCCACGTTCGGTGCGGCGCAGCACCGCCGGCAGCAGCAGGCAGATCAGGAACAGCACGTGGTCGTAGCCGCCCAGGATGTGGCGCACGCCCTCGTCGAGGAACTGCCAGCGAGAAGGCGACGATGCCGCGGCAGCCGCAGCACCTGAGGCAGCCGATGACGATCCCTCGACCGGCGGCACACCGGCGGCTCGGGCAGGGTCGAGCACCACGAGCTCGGGGCCGCCGCCGGCGCGCTGCACCTTGGCGATGCCGCGGTGCGTGGGATCGACGTCGGCGAACATCGTGTAGCGGATAGGCGCAGGCGCCGCGAGGCGGCACGGCGACGTGTAGCGCAGCACGGCGTAGGCGCCGTCGCTGCGCCGCTCGAGGCCGCGGCCGGCCGGTGCGAGCGGGCAGCCGTCGATCGACAGGTGCGTGGCAGCGTAGCTGTCGATGCGCGGCCAGGCCGCCTTGATCTCGCCCCAGGTCAGCCTGCCGTCGCCGTTGCCGTCGAGATCGATCGCCTGGTCGAGGTCGCGCAGGGCGAGGTCGAGCCGCAGGTCGAGGTGGTCGACGCCGGCGTCGAGCTGGAGGTAGGCGTCGCTCGACTTGTGCGCCTGCGCCGCCGTCGTCACGGTCAGCGCCAGCAGCATCGCCGCTGCGCTCAGCAGCGAGGCGAGGCCACGTCGGCCGGGGTCAGAGCAGCGCATCGATGCGACGGTCGTGCAGCGGCAGCTCCTTGACGAGCCGGCGCGCCTCGTCGATGGCCGCCGGGTCCGCGGTCGCCCTCGCCGCCGCCGCGAACACGAGGAGATCGATCGGCTCACGCTGCAGGCTCACGTCGCCGCTCGCCAGCGCCAATGCGTCGGCGGGCCGGTGTTCGACCCACAGCGCGAACATCGCCTGCTCGCGCCCGTGCACGACCTTGGCGTCGGGGCGCTCGTTGGCCAGGGCGATGCGGGCACGCAGTTCGGCTGCGTCGCGCTCGGCGTCGCCGGTCTTCGCACGCTGCCCGGCGATGGCCAGGCGCAGCAGCACCGCGTCGGTCCTCGGCTCGTCCTTCAGGACCCGCAGTGCTTCCGCAGGCCGCTTCTGGTGGAGCAGGAAATCGGCGTGGGCAAGCGCGGCGTAGGAATCCGACCCCAGCCGGTCGATCGCGCGGAAGGCGCGCTCGGCCTGCGCGGCGCGACCGTCGCGTTCCTCGAGCTCGGCGAGCGATGTGAGCAGCCAGATCTGCGTGTCCGCGGTCGCACCCGGCGACTCGATCAGCGACACGAAGGTGTTGCGAGCCGAGGCGACATCGCCGCGCAGACCTGCGTTCTCGGCCCGACACGCGTCGCCGTGGAGCTGCGCCCCAGCCTGCATGACGCGGCGGCAGGCGGCGTCGGAGTCGGCCAGGCGACCTCGGACGCGGTAGACGGTGGCGAGCGTCAGCCACGCCTGCGCGCGGCGTTCGCTGCCGGGCCGCGCGAGCAGCGTGCGCAGCGTCTCGATCGACGGATCGAATTCGTGCAGGAACTGCTGCAGCGTCGCCCGCATGAGCAGCACGTCGTCGGGCGCAGCCGCGGGATCCGGCCACGGCTTCAGCGCGGCGATCGCGAGCCCGGCGTAGCGCGGGTCGCCGGTCGCGCGGGCGCGTTGCAAGTCGCGCCGTGCCACGTCGACCGCGAGCGCGGCATCGCCCGGGCGGGTCGCCAGCATCGCCCGGCGCCTGCGCTCATCGGCACGATCGGCCGAGGCGGCGGGCAGGATCTCGACGACCTCGTCGTCGCGGGTCGGGTTGATCGGCTCCGCTGCGGCTCGCCCGCAGCCAAACAGCACGGCGCACGCCACCAGCAGAGCCGCAGCGTGCACGTGCGCAGAAAAAGGGAATGCCGCGCGGGTGCGCGGCATCGGGTCGATCGAAATCATGGCTGGATCGTAGGGCCGCGACGCTCCCGCGCCGCGCCCTGCCAAACGATCGACGTCAGTCGACCTTCTGCGGCTCGCTCGTCTCGTCGGTCGGTCCGGTGACGCCGGCCGTGTCGACGGGTTCGAGCATGTCGGCGGACGATGCCACCAGCCGCTTCAGGTAGGCGATGAAGCCGTCGACCGACTGGCTCGCGCTGGCCGGCACCTCGCTTGTCGCCGCCGGCTGGTTGTCGTTCTGGAAGTCGTTGCCGCCGCAGGCGGCGACGAACGCTGCTGCTCCCAGCGCCGCGATGAGGGTTCTGGTTCTCATGCGCATGCTCCTCAGTTGGTCGCGCCGGGCTTCGGCGTGCCGAGGTACGGGAACCCGGCGAGCAACGGACCGTTGGCCTTCACCTTCGGGCCGGCCTGGTCGACCGCGTCGTGCAGGCCGAAGACGGCGGCGCCGAGCGGAACGTTCGTCGGGTTGCACGCCGCACCGAACTTGTACGTGTCGGCCGCACCGTTGGCCACGCACAGGCCGCCCATCACCGCCACCAGCGAGATGTCGACGATGTCGTCGTTCGGACGGCGCCCGTTCGGGTAGCCGGCGAGGTCGCCGCCAGGCCCGGCGAGCAAGCCGCCGAGCAGGCCGAGGCGGTTCTGCGTCGCGTATGGCGTCGCCGCGATGCCCGTGTTCAGTCGCAGCATCTCCGCGGGCTTCCCGGTCGCCGGCGAATTCGTGAATGCCTTCGGTTGGGTGACCCCGGCGATGCCCGTCAGGAACACCGTCACCAGGTCGTTGCGCGGAATGTTCTTCGGCGCCAGGTTCGGCGTGCCGAAGGCGATCTCGACCAGCGCCGGCAGCGTCGGATTCGTCACGTAGGTGCCGAAGCCGATCGTCGCACTGCCGTCGTTCATCGGCTTGGAGTTGTTGAAGCGGTCCTTGTCCTTCAGGCCGATCACGACCTCGTTGACGAGCGGACTGCCCAG
>JBBSPY010000389.1:0-2873 GCA_038258415.1 Burkholderiales bacterium | reverse complement strand
TGCGTGCGGCATCGCCGTGCCGAGCGTGAGCATGCCGACGAGCCAGGCGAGCGCCAGCGCCGGCTTGACACCGACCCACTGCACGATCATCTTCATGCCGAGCGGGTAGATGCCCGCCAGGCACATGCCGACGACGAAGCGCAGGCCCCACGTCGCGCCGTAGCCGAGGCCGGGCCAGGCGACCGCCGCGTTGGCCGCTGCACCGATCAACCCGCCGATCGCGAAGATGCGGCTCGCCCGGTGGCGGTCGGCCACGCCGCTGACGGCGATGCCGAGCGTGCCGGCGATGAAGCCGAGCTGCGTCGCGGCGATCAGCGCGCCGAACGCGCCGGCGCCGATGCCCAGGTGCGCCATCAGCCCGTCGGCCACGCCGCTCGGGCTGAACCAGAGCGAGGTGCCGAGCCATTGCGCCGTGACCACGACGGCGACCGCGCCGCGTCGCGGTCGCGCCCCGACCGCGTCAGCCACCGATGCGGTCGAGCGCCTGCGCCAGGTCGTCGGTCAGATCGTCGGCATGTTCGAGGCCGACGGACACGCGCAGCAGCCCCTGCGGCGTTCGGCTCGCAGGACCCTCGATCGAGGCGCGGTGCTCGATCAGGCTCTCGACACCGCCGAGACTGGTCGCGCGGGTGAAGAGCGCGACGCCGGCGGCGACCGCCATCGCCGCGTCGCGACCACCCGCGACCTCGAACGACAGCATGCCGCCGAAGCCCGACATCTGCTTCGCGGCGATGGCGTGGAACGGGCTGTCGGGCAGGCCCGGGTAGTGAACCGCCTCGACCTTCGGATGCGCCTTGAGAAACGCAGCGACCTTCGCCGCGTTGGCGCAGTGCGCCTTCATGCGCTGCGGCAGCGTCGGCAGGCTGCGCATGACGAGCCAGCAGTCGAACGGCGAGGGCACGGCGCCGCCGTAGAGCTGCGCCGTGCGCATGGCCTCGAACGCCGCGTCGTCGGCGCGGGTGATCACGGCGCCGCCGAGCACGTCGCTGCGGCCGCCGAGGTACTTCGTGGTCGCGTGCATGACCATGCTGCAGCCGAGTTCGAGCGGCCGTTGCAGGGCCGGCGACGCGAAGGTGTTGTCGGCGACCGCGTGTGCGCCTGCCGCCGTCGCGATCTCGGCGACGGCCGCGATGTCGACGCACCGCAGCAGCGGGTTCGACGGCGTCTCGACCCACACGATGCGCGTCTGCGGCTGGGCGCTCACGGCGGCGCGCACGGCGTCGAGGTTCGTCATGTCGACGAAGGTCGCGCCGACGTTCCACTTCGCGAACAGGTGCTTCAGCACGTTGGCGGTGCCGTGATAGATGTCGTTCGGCGCGACGACATGGTCGTTCGGCTGCAGGCCCTGAAAGACCGCCGTGACGGCCGCCAGCCCGGACGAGAAAGCCGCACACGACGAGCCGCCCTCGAGCGCGGCGAGCGCCGTCTCGAGGCCGTGCCGGTTCGGGTTGTCGTTGCGAGCGTAGAGGTAGCCGCGCGGGTAGGAACCGTCGGCGTCGCGCTCGAAGGTCGTCGAGAGCTGGATCGGTTCGACGACGGCGCCGGTCGACGGATCGACACCGTGGCCGGCGTGCACCGCGAGGGTCTCGAAACGAAGCGGTTTTCCAGGGACGGGCGTGCTCATGGCGAGAAGGATAGTCGGCGGCATCCGAGTAAGCCCCCTGAAGAGGCGGCCACTTCACCCCTAGGATGCTTCGTCTGCCTTTCAATCGATCCGGAGTCTTCTTCCATGGCGAAATTTCTCTCCAAGGCCGCGGCCGCAATCGCGGCGGCCGCGCTGGTCGCCCTGCCCGTCCACGCGGCCGAGTTCATCAACGTCCTCACCGGCGGCACCAGCGGCGTCTACTACCCGATGGGCGTGGCGCTCAGCCAGATCTACGGCAAGGCTCTGCCCGACGCCAAGGTTGCGGTGCAGTCGACCAAGGCCTCGGCCGAGAACCTGAACCTGCTGCAGGCCGGCCGCGGCGAGATCGCCTTCACCCTCGCCGATGCGCTCTCCGACGCCTACAAGGGCGATGCGGAGGCGGGCTTCGCCACGCCGCTGAAGCGGCTGCGCGCCATCGCCGGCATCTACCCGAACTACATCCAGATCGTCGCCAGCGCCGACTCGGGCATCAAGACGCTCGCCGACCTGAAGGGCAAGCGCGTCTCGGTCGGGGCGCCGAAGTCGGGGACGGAACTCAACGCGCGCGCCGTGCTCAAGGCCGCCGGCATCAGCTACAAGGACCTCGGCAAGGTCGAGTACCTGCCGTTCGGCGAGTCGGTCGAGCTGATGAAGAACCGCCAGCTCGACGTGACGCTGCAGTCCGCCGGCCTGGGCGTCTCGGCGCTTCGTGATCTGGCAGCGGCGATGAAGATCGTCGTCGTGCAGATCCCGCCCGAGGTGGTGGCCAAGATCGGCGACGCCGCCTACCAGCCGGCCATGATCCCGGCCAATACCTACGAAGGCCAGACCACGGCGGTGCCCTCGGTCGCGATCCAGAACTTCCTCGTCACCCACGAAGGCGTCTCGACCGACACCGCCTACAAGATGACCAAGGCGCTGTGGGAGAACCTCGACGCGCTCGTCGCCGCACACGCCGCGGGCAAGGCCATCAAGAAGGAAACCGCCATCAAGAGCGTGCCAGTGCCACTGCACCCAGGCGCCGAAAAGTACTACCGCGAAGTGGGCATGCTGAAGTAAGGCGACCCCTGCACCTTCAGCGGCGCCTCACATGAGCGCGGCACAGGCTGGCGAGACGGCAGCCTCGGACGAGTTCCAGGAGCACGGGATGCAGCGCCGCCTCGGCAGCGCGGCGTTCGCGTTCGTCGGCGCATGCGCGCTGCTGTTCTCGGCCTACCAGCTCACGGTCGCGGCCTTCGCGCCGCTGTCG
>JBBSPY010000388.1:0-2932 GCA_038258415.1 Burkholderiales bacterium | reverse complement strand
AGGGCGAGCGACTGCGTGTGCAGCTGGACGATCATGAGGTGCGCGGGCTCGTCGCCGACGGTGCCGGAACGGTGACCCAGGCGGCCCTCGGCGTCGGGCTTGCAGCGCTGGTCTTCGCCGAACGAGAGTTCACCCGGCCCCATCTCGACGCGTTGCCCGTCCATCGATTCGACGAACCATCGCCCCGACAGCGGCACGATCCACTGCGGCTTCGGGTTCGCGTGCCAGTCGCCGATCCAGCCGACGGGCTGCACCGAGAAGATCACCGTCGATTCGCCGCGGCCGAGCGCGTCGTTCCACTGCGGGTCGGCACCGCCCATGCTGGCCGGCGAGAAGTCGGCGATCTCGCAGCGCGTCTGCCGGCTCTTTCCGTCGGCGTCGGTCCACAGGTGCCAGTAGGGGGTAGCCGGCTTCTTGCCCAGGTCGCTCATGCCGCCGTGCTGGCAAATCGCGCGCCCGCTGCGACCAGCAGCAGGCCTCCAGCAAGGCCGAGGTTCTTCATGAAGTCCCAGAAGTGATTGCGCGCGACGCTGTCTCGTGCGGCCCAGAAGTCGCCGGCATGCCAGAACGGATGGAACAGCACCGCCGTGGCGACGCAAAAGGCGGCCAGCAGAAGTGCCGCTTCGCGCGCCCACCATCCGCCGACGATGCAGACCGGCGCCGCCAGCTCGAGCGCGCCGCCGAGCACGAGCAGGAACGGGGCGCCCGGCAGGAACGACGACCGGGCCTGCGCGAGCGCTTCCTCTCGGTGCAGCAACTTGTCGATGGCACTGAAGGGAAACATCGAGACCAGCAGCACGCGACCCGCGATGTCGAGCGTCGCCGGGTCGATCGGCAGCGTCATGCGGAATGCGCCGCGCTCGACGATCGTGTCGACACGCCGAGCCGCTCGGCGATGCGGTCGGCGACGCGCAGCGCGTTGGCGACGATCGTCAGCGTCGGGTTGACCGCGCCGATCGACGGGAAGAAGCTCGCGTCGGCCAGGTAGAGGTTGTCGATCTCGTGCGCCTTGCAATCGAGGTCGAGGACCGAGCTCGCCGGGTCGCGGCCGAAGCGCGCGGTGCCGGCTTGGTGGGCGGTGCCGCCGATGGCGATGTCCTTGCCGAAGTAGAGCGAGCGGTCGAGCAGGCGCTGGTGCAGGCCGCACCGCTCGAGCACCGACTCGAGCTTGGCGCGCAGGCGCCGGTGCGCCTCCATGTTGTTCGGCTCGAGCTCGAGGACGACCTTGCCGTCGGCGTCGAAGCGCACCCGGTTCTCCGGCCGCGGCAGGTCTTCGCTCGACAGCCAGAAGTCGACGGCATGGTGCGCCATCGTCTCGAACGGCGCCGGCAGCCAGTCGAGCCACGCCGGCAGCGCCTCTGAGCGGATCTGGTCGGGGTGCGACTTGGCCATCATCTGCACCAGGCCGAGCGGGAATTCCCAGTCGTCGGCGCCGAAGTACCAGTCGCTCACGGCGAGTGTCTTCTGGAACACGGCGTCGTTGGCCTCTCGCGAGAGTGCCATCAGCACCGACTGGTTGTGCCGCATGTAGTGGCGGCCGACCAGGCCCGAGCCGTTGGCCAGGCCGTCGGGGTGGTTTCGCGACGCCGAGCCGAGCAGAAGCAGGGCGCTGCTGAGCGCGCCGCCTGCCACGACGACGACGTTCGCCGTGTAGCGCTCCTCGACACCGCCGCGCTTGACGACGACCTCGGAGACGCGGCGGCCGGCGGTGTCGGTCTCGAGCCGCGTGACGAGCGCGCCGGTCAGGAGCGTGACGTTGGGATGCGCCGCGAGCATCGGGTCGATGCAGGCGACCTGCGCGTCGGCCTTGGCGTCAACGGCGCAGGGGAAGCCGTCGAAGGCGTCGCAGCGGATGCAGGGGCTCGCCTTCGTCGGGCGGCCGTCCGCGTCCTGCTCGAGCTTCAGGCCGAGTGGCAGATGGAACGGGTGCAGGCCCGCGTCGCGCAGGTTGCGGTCGATCGCGGCGATGCGCGGCTCGTGCGCCACCGGCGGGTGCGGGTAGGCACTGCTCGAAGGAGGTTCGGTCGGGTCTTCGCCGCGCCGCCCGTGGACGAAGAACAGCCGCTCCGCCTCGGCGTAGTACGGCTCGAAGGCGTCGTAGCCGAGCGGCCAGGCCGGCGACACGCCGTCGGCGTGGACCACGGTGTCGAAGTCGCGCTCGCGCAGGCGGAACAGCGCCGCGCCGTAGACCTTGGAGTTGCCGCCGACGAAGCGGTGCAGGCCCGGCCGGAACGAGCCGCCCTTGCCGTCGTGCCAGGTCTCGTCGACCTGGTAGCGACCGTCGACGAAGACCGACTTCGCGCTCCAGTTCTGCGTCTCGCGGCGCAGCCAGTCGCCGCGCTCGAGGATCAGGATGCGCAGACCGCTCGGCGCCAGGCGCTGCGCCAGCGAGGCGCCGCCAGGGCCCGACCCGACGACGATCAGGTCCCAGTCGCGCTCGGGCGGATGCGTCACCCGTTCCCGGCGAAGCCGGGGTAGAGCGTCATGCCACCGTCGACGAAGAGCGTCGTTCCGGTCACGTAGTCCGACGCGTCCGACGCCAGCCACACGGCCGCCTGTGCGATGTCGACCGGCTCGCCGATGCGGCCGTAGGGCATCAGCTTGAGCAGATCGGCGTAAGCCTCGGGCGTGCTCCACGCCGCGGTGTTGATCGGCGTTCGGATGGCGCCTGGTGCGATCGAGTTGACGCGGATCCTGCGCGGCGCGAGCTCCTGTGCGATCGACTCCATCAGCAGCTTGATGCCGCCCTTGGATGCTGCGTAATTGGCGTGCCCGGCCCACGGGATGCGCTGGTGCACCGAACTCATGTGCAGGATCTTTCCGCACGCCGCCGAGACGGCGTCGTCGGGGCCGCGCCGGATGAACTCGCGTGCCGCGGCGCGCGCGCACAGGAACTGACCGGTGAGGTTGACGTCGATCACCTTGCTCCATT
>JBBSPY010000387.1:0-2945 GCA_038258415.1 Burkholderiales bacterium | reverse complement strand
CTCGTCGTCAACCAGGCAAGCCCGTACAAGACGCTGGCCGACGTCATCGCCGCCGGCAAGGCGAAGAAGCCGCTGACCTCGGCGTCGGCCGGCAACGGCACCTCGCAGCACCTCTCGCTGGAGCTGCTGAAGAACAAGGCCGGAATCGACATCACGCACATCCCCTACAAGGGCTCGGGCCCGGCGATCCAGGACGTGATGGGCGGACAGGTCGACATGATGTTCGACACCACCGTCGTCGCCGGGCCGCACATCGAGAGCGGCAAGCTGCGGGCGCTGGCCGTGACCTCCGCCAAGCGGCTGCCGTCGCTGCCGAACGTCCCGACGGTCGCCGAGACGGTGCCCGGCTACGAGGTGATCTCCTGGCAGGCGGTGTTCGTGCCCGCCGGCACGCCCAAGCCCATCGTCGCGCGCCTGCACGACGAGATCGCGAAGATCCTCAGGGAGCCCGAGATGCAGGAGCGCCTGGGAAGGCTCGGGATGCAGGGCGCCGACATGACGATCCAGCAGGTCGGCGACTTCCAGCGCACCGAGGTCGCCAGGTGGGCGCAGGTGATCAAGGCAGCGAACATCAAGATCGAATGACGTCGACGCAGCCAGCCTGGGTTCTGCTCGCGACGACGATCCTCGTCACCGCCGCGGTGACGGCCGTCGCGGTGCTGCTCGCCATCGGCCTCGGCGGCAGCGAGAAGAAGGTCGAGCGGCGCCTCAGCCATCTCTTCGGCGTCGACGATCCGCAGTTCGCGCGCGAGCTCGGCGTCCTCCTCGGCCCGCCGTTGCTCGACGGAAACCGCCTTCGAACGCTGATGAACGGCGACGAGATCTTCCCGGCGATGCTGCAGGCCATCGCCGGCGCCCAACGCACCATCACCTTCGAGACCTACATCTACTGGTCGGGCGACATCGGCCGCGCTTTCGCCGAGGCGCTGTCGCAGCGCGCCCGCGCCGGCGTCAAGGTCCACATCCTGCTCGACTGGCTCGGCAGCGTGAAGATGGACGAGCAGATGCTCGACGAGATGGCCGACGCCGGGGTCGAGGTGTGCCGCTTCCACAAGCCGCACCCCTGGCAGCTGCAGCGGATGAACAACCGCACCCACCGCAAGCTGCTGGTCGTCGACGGCGCGCTCGCCTACACCGGCGGCGTCGGCATCGCGCCGGCGTGGACCGGCCACGCGCAGGACCCGGAGCACTGGCGCGACACCCATTTCGAGCTCGCTGGCCCCGCTGTGGCGCAGATGCAGTCGGTCTTCCTCGACAACTGGACCGAGGTCACCGGGGCGGTGCCGCACGGCACCGACTACTTCCCGCCGCTCGCGCCTGAAGGAGCCATGCGGGCGCAGATGTTCAGCAGCTCGCCAACCGGGGGCAGTGCCAGCATGGAGCTGATGTACCTGCTGACGATCGCTTCGGCAAAACGCTCGATCGACCTGTCGGCGTCGTACTTCGTCCCGAGCGAGCTCCTGCGCGGCGCGATGCTCGAGGCGATCGCCCGCGGCGTTCGGGTCCGCATCGTCGTGCCCGGCCAGCACATCGATTCGCAGATGGTTCGCAGCGCCTCGCGCGCGAACTGGGGCCCGCTTCTGGCCGCGGGCGCGACCATCGCCGAATACCGGCCGACGATGTTCCACGTCAAGGCGATGGTCGTCGACGACCTGCTCGTCTCGGTCGGCTCGACCAACTTCGACAACCGGTCACTGCGCCTGAACGACGAGGCCACGCTCAACGTCTACGACGCCGGCTTCGCCGCGCAGCAGACCGCCATCTTCGAGACCGACCTGGCGCAGGCCACGCCGATGAGCTATGCGCAGTGGCAAGCCCGACCGTGGCACGAGAGACTCGGCGACAGGGTCGCGTCGCTGCTCGACTCGCAGCTTTGAGCAGCATGGGCGCGGCCGAAGCCTCACGCAGGAGACCTGCCATGAACCGTTCGATCGCCCGCCTCGCCGCCGCCATCGCAGTGGCCACGCTCGCCGCCTGCGCGACCCCGCCAGCGCCGATCGCGAACATCGACACGCTGCTCGCACCCGGCCGCTTCGGGCCGCCCGCCGAGCCGGTCTCGACCGACCACGTGCTCGATGCGACCGAGGCGATGCGCCGCTTCCTGCAGGTCGACATGGCGTCGGCGTTGCGCGTGAACGGGCCGCAGAAGGGCCTCGTCGAGGCCCTCTACCGACGCACCCAGTTGCAGCTGGAGTACGACGCGGTGGCGACCAAGACCGCCGCCCAGGCCTTCGACGCGCGATCGGGCAACTGCCTGTCGCTGGTGCTGATGACGGCCGCCTTCGCCAAGGAGCTCGGCGTGCCGGTGCGCTACCAGAGCGCCTGGCTGGACGAGACCTGGAGCCGCGCCGGAACGCTGCTGCTGGCGAGCGGCCACGTCAACATCACCCTCGGCCGCCGGGTGATCGACGTCGGCACGGCGCGCGACCTCTCGCCGCTGACGATCGACTTCCTTCCCTCGGAGGACATCCGCGGCCTGCGCGTCCGCGAGATCGACGAGGCAACGGTACTGGCGATGTACGCCAACAACCGGGCCGCCGAGTCGCTCGCGGCCGGCCGGCTCGACGATGCCTACGCGTGGTCGGTCGAGGCGTTGCGGCGCGACCCGTCGTTCCTCTCGGCCGCCAACACGCTGGGTGTCGTGTATCTCCGCCACGGCGACCTCGCCGACGCCGAGCGGGTGTTCGAGCGGGTCCTCGCCCGCGAGCCCGAGCAGACCCGGGCGCTGGCCAATCTCGCCGAGACCTACGAGCGGCAGGGGCGCGGCGCGGATGCGGCGCCGCTGCGCACGCGCCTCGCGGCGATCGAGCCCTACCCGCCGTTCCACTTCTTCGACCTCGGATTGGCCGCGGCCCGCCGCGACGACTGGCAGCTGGCCCGCAGCTACTTCGAACGCGAGGTCGCGCGCGCCGACTACGACCACGAGTCGCACTATTGGCTGGGCG
>JBBSPY010000386.1:0-2948 GCA_038258415.1 Burkholderiales bacterium | reverse complement strand
CGACCTGGTCTGGAACTACGTCGTCGGCAACTACCTGAAAGGCGAGGCGCCACCGGCCTTCGACCTGCTGTACTGGAACAGCGACGGCACCAACCTGCCGGGGCCGATGTACTGCTGGTACCTGCGCAACACCTACCTCGAGAACAACCTGGTCGTGCCGGGGAAGGTGACCGTCTGCGGCGAGAAGGTCGACCTCGGCGCGATCCGCGCGCCAGCCTACCTGTATGCCTCGCGCGAGGACCACATTGTTCCGTGGACGGGCGCGTATCGGAGCACGTCGGTGCTGTCGGGCGAGCGCCGCTTCACGCTCGGCGCTTCCGGTCACATCGCCGGCGTCATCAACCCGCCGGCGAAAAAGAAGCGCAACCACTGGCTCTGGCCCGATCGCAAGGCGTTGCCGGACACGGCCGATGCGTGGCTCGCCGGCGCCGTCGAGCACCCCGGCAGCTGGTGGACCGACTGGCACGCCTGGCTCGCGCCGCACGGCGGCCGGGAGGTCGCCGCGCCGAAGCACCCGGGTGACGCCAAGCGCAAGGCGATCGAGCCGGCGCCCGGGCGATACGTCAAGGAAAAGGCCTGACCGCCGTCCGGCGTTCAGAATGATCGGCGAACCGCCATTCACAGGAGACCCACCATGACCATCGACATCGTCATCGTCGCCGCCGCGCGCACCGCCATCGGCAAGTTCGGCGGCACGCTCGCGAAGACCCCCGCGCCCGAACTCGGCGCCGCCGTCATCGCCGAACTGCTCAAGCGCGCCAAGCTCGCCGGCGACCAGGTCGGCGAGGTGATCCTCGGCCAGGTGCTCGCCGCCGGCTCGGGCCAGAACCCGGCACGCCAGGCGACGCTCAAGGGCGGCCTGGCGCAGAGCGTTCCGGCGCTCACCATCAACGCCGTGTGCGGGTCGGGCCTGAAGGCGGTGATGCTTGCCACCCAGGCGATCCGCGATGGCGACTACGAGATCGGCATCGCCGGCGGCCAGGAGAACATGAGCCTGGCCCCGCACGTGCTCATGGGCTCGCGCGAGGGCCAGCGCATGGGCGACTGGAAGATGGTCGACACCATGATCTCCGACGGCCTGTGGGACGTCTACAACCAATACCACATGGGGATCACGGCCGAGAACGTGGCCAAGCAGCACAACGTGTCGCGCGAGAAGCAGGACGCGCTGGCGCTCGCCTCGCAGCAGAAGGCCGCCGCGGCGCAGGAGGCGGGCCGCTTCAAGGACGAGATCGTGCCGTTCTCGATCGCTCAGAGGAAGGGCGACCCGATCGTCTTCGCGGCCGACGAGTTCATCAACAAGAAGACGAGCGCCGAGGCGCTGTCGGGCCTGCGGCCTGCCTTCGACAAGGCCGGAAGCGTGACCGCGGGCAACGCCTCGGGCCTCAACGACGGCGCGGCCGCGGTCGTCGTCATGACGGCGAAGAAGGCCGATCAGCTCGGCCTGACGCCGCTCGGCCGCGTCGCCAGCTACGCGACGGTCGCGCTCGACCCGGCGTACATGGGCATGGGTCCCGTTCCGGCGTCGCAGAAGGCGCTGCAGCGCGCCGGCTGGAAGGCCGCCGACCTCGACCTGCTCGAGATCAACGAGGCGTTCGCGGCGCAGGCTTGCGCGGTGCACGCCGAGATGGGCTGGGACACGAGCAAGGTCAACGTCAACGGTGGCGCGATCGCCCTCGGTCACCCGATCGGCGCGTCGGGCTGCCGCATCCTGGTGACGCTGTTGCACGAGATGGGCAAGCGCAACGCGAAGAAGGGCATCGCCAGCCTGTGCATCGGCGGAGGCATGGGGGTTGCGCTGTGCATTGAACGATGAAGATCGCGTACGTCACCGGCGGGATGGGTGGCATCGGCACGTCGATGTGCCAGCGCCTGCACGCCGACGGGTTTCGCGTGATCGCCGGCTGCGGTCCGAAGCGCGATCACGCCAAGTGGCTCGCGGAGCAGACGGCGATGGGCTACGACTTCCACGGGTCGGTCGGCAACGTCAACGACTGGGATTCGACGGTCCAGGCGTTCGCCAAGGTGCGCGACGAGCACGGTCCGGTCGACGTGCTCGTCAACAACGCCGGCATCACCCGCGACGTCGTCTTCCGCAAGATGACGCGCGCCGACTGGGACGCCGTCATCGAGACCAACCTGACGAGCCTGTTCAACGTCACCAAGCAGGTCATCGACGACATGCTCGAGCGCGGCTGGGGCCGCATCGTCAACATCTCGTCGGTCAACGGCGAGAAGGGCCAGTTCGGCCAGACGAACTACTCGGCGGCCAAGGCCGGCATGCACGGCTTCACGATGGCGCTGGCGCAGGAGGTCGCGAGCAAGGGCGTGACGGTGAACACGGTCAGCCCCGGCTACATCGCCACCGACATGGTGAAGGCGATCCGCCAGGACGTGCTCGACAAGATCGTCGCCGGCATCCCGGTCAAGCGCCTCGGCACGCCGCACGACATCGCCTCGATCGTGTCGTGGGTCGCCTCCGACGAATCGGGCTTCGCGACCGGCGCCGACTTCTCGGTCAACGGTGGCCTGCACATGGGCTGATGCCACATCTGGTTCGCAACCGTTACGCGCACTGACACCTGCGCCGGCGCCGGTTCGCCACAGTCGCCGGCAGATGCCCATCACCGACCCCGAAGTTCACCCCGACGCCGCTGGCCGGCGCGCCACGCTCGCTGCGCTCTGGGCTGTCTGGTTGACCGCGTGCGGCGGTGGCGGCGGCAGTGGTGATGCTGCGTCCTCGAACGATCCGCCGCCGGAGCCCCCTCCCTCGCCGCCCGCGCCGCAGCCTCCCGCTCCGCCTCCGGCGCCTCCGACGGGTGTCCGCTACGGTGATGTGCGTGGCGCCGCGCTCGGTGCGGGCGCTGCGCTCAACGGCGCGATTCCGTTCCCGGTCGACAACGCCTGGAACCTCGACGTCCGGGCCCTGCCGGCCGATCCGAATTCGG
>JBBSPY010000385.1:0-2964 GCA_038258415.1 Burkholderiales bacterium | reverse complement strand
CGACCGCAACCGCTGCATAGCGGTCAGCAAGAACGACGGAGCGAACGGTCGACTGAGCGGGAAAGCAGCCTCGCACCGACCGAGGATTGCTGAGTTGGCAACGAAGCAATCGTCCTTGTTGCACGGCAAAGCCGCGTACCCTCACGGGCCGATGAAGCCGTATCGAAAAGGGAACCGCTGACATGCTCGACCTGCTGGTGACGAACGCCACCCTGCCCGACGGCCGCACCGACATGTCGATCGCCGTTCAGGACTCACGCATCGTCGACATCTCCCCTGCCCTGGCCGCCGACGCCCACGAGACCCTCGACGCCGCCGGCCTCCTCGTCTCCCCCCCCTTCTGCGACCCGCACTTCCACATGGACGCGACGCTCAGCTACGGGCTGCCGCGCGTGAACGCCAGCGGCACGCTGCTCGAAGGCATCGCGCTGTGGGGCGAGCTGAAACCCTCGCTCAAGGCCGACGCGCTGGTCGAGCGTGCCCTCGCCTATTGCGACTGGGCTGTTGCCAGGGGGCTGCTCGCGATCCGCAGCCACGTCGACACGAGCGACCCTTCGCTGCTGGCCGTCGATGCGCTCCTTGACGTGAAGCGACGCGTGGCGCCCTACCTCGACCTGCAGCTCGTCGCCTTCCCGCAGGACGGCGTGTTGCGCACCAAGGGCGGCATCGAGAACCTCGAGCGGGCGCTCGACAAGGGCGTCGACGTGGTCGGCGGCATTCCGCACTTCGAGCGCACGATGGCCGACGGCGCCGAGAGCGTGAAGCTGCTGTGCGCCATCGCCGCGAAGCGCGGCCTGCCGGTCGACATGCACTGCGACGAGAGCGACGACCCGCTGTCGCGCCACATCGAGACGCTCGCCGCCGAGTCGCACCGGCTCGGCCTGCACGGGCGCGTCACGGGGTCGCACTGCACGTCGATGCACAGCATGGACAACTACTACGTCTCGAAGCTGCTGCCGCTGATCGCCGAGTCGGGCGTGAGCATCGTCGCCAACCCGCTCATCAACATCACGCTGCAGGGCCGGCACGACACCTACCCGAAGCGCCGCGGCATGACGCGCGTGCCCGAGCTGATGGTCGCGGGCGTGAACGTGGCGTTCGGCCACGACTGCGTGATGGACCCGTGGTACGGCATGGGCTCGGGCGACATGCTCGAGGTTGCGCACATGGGCCTGCACGTGGCGCAGATGACGAGCCAGGACGGCATCCGCGCCTGCTTCGGCGCGGTGACGACGAACGCGGCGCGCGTGATGCAGCTCGAACGCTACGGGCTCGAGGTCGGCTGCGACGCGAGCTTCGTGCTGCTGCAGGCGCGCTCGACGGTCGAGGCGATTCGCCTGCGCGCGCCGAGGCTCAAGGTGTATCGCAAGGGCAAGCTCGTCGCGGAGAGCCCGCAAGCGACGGCGGCGCTGCACCTCGACGGGCGGCCAGCGTCAACGTCGTTCATGCCCCCGGAGCGCTCCGTCTGAACCCGGCCCGACGGTTTCGCGCGACCGCTCTGACTATTTGCTCAAATTAAAGAACGCTTTAATACCGCCGTCCGACATCCAAGCCGGCTTTCACACGGGATTCCATCGAACAGGTTTGCAAGATGCTTGCATGCTGACATGACCGCTTCCTCCGACGCCAGCACCAGCCCGATCACCGACCTCTGCGCACACCAGCTCGCAGACGCGATCCGCGCGCGCACGCTGTCGTGCCGCGAGGTGATGGACGCGTTCCTGGCGCGCATCGAGGCCGTCAACCCGCACGTCAACGCCATCGTCAGCCTGCGCGACGGCGACGCGCTGCGCGCCGAGGCCGACGCCTGCGACTCGGCGCTCGCGCATGACGCGACCGACGCGCCGCCGCGCCCCTTCCTGTTCGGTTTGCCGCAGGCGATCAAGGACGTCTCGGCCACCGCCGGCCTGACGACGACCTTCGGCTCGCCGCTGCTCAGGCACAACGTGCCGACGGCCGACGGCCTGATGGCCGCGCGCATGAAAGCCGCCGGCTGCATCGTGATCGGCAAGACCAACACGCCGGAGTTCGGCCTCGGCTCGCACACCTTCAACGAGGTCTTCGGCGCGACCCGCAACGCGTGGGACCGCTCGCGCTCGGCGGGTGGGTCGAGCGGCGGCGCCGCCGTCGCGCTCGCCACGCGGATGCTGCCTGTCGCCGATGGCAGCGACTCGATGGGCAGCCTGCGCAACCCCGCAGGCTGGAACCACGTCTTCGGCTTCCGGCCGAGCCAGGGCCGCGTGCCGTTCTGGCCGGCCGACGACGTGTGGGTCACCCACTTCGGAACCGAAGGGCCGATGGCGCGCAACGTGCGCGACCTCGCGCTGCTGCTCGACGTGCAGGCCGGCTACGACGCGCGACTGCCGCTGTCGCTGGCGACCGAGCCGTCGTTCGCGGATCGGCTCGACGCGGGCGCCGACGATGCGTCGGCGTCGAGGCCGCTGCGCGTCGGCTGGCTCGGCGGCCTCGACGGCCACCTGGCGATGGAGCCGGGCATCCTCGACGTCTGCGAACAGGCCTTGCGGCGCCTCGAGTCGACCGGCGCCACCGTCGAGCCGACGCCGCTCGGCTACTCGCCCGAGCGCATCTGGGACGCATGGCTCGTCTGGCGCTGGTTCATCCTGCACGGCCGCATCGCGCCGCACCTGGTCGACCCGTCGAACCGCGCGCACATCAAGCCCGAGGCACTGTGGGAACACGACCACGGCGTTGCGCTGAAGGCGAGCGACGTGATGGCGGCGAGCGTCGTGCGTTCGGCGTTCCATCGCCACGTCGTCGAGCATCTGTTCTCCCGCTTCGACGTGCTCGCGATTCCGTCGGCGCAGGTCTGGCCGTTCCCCGTCGAATGGCGCTGGCCCGAGCGCATCGGCGATCGCGTGATGGACACCTACCACCGCTGGATGGAGACGACCGCGATCGCCACCTTCGCCGGGCTGCCGGCCGTGAGCGTTCCCGCCGGGTTCG
>JBBSPY010000384.1:0-2977 GCA_038258415.1 Burkholderiales bacterium | reverse complement strand
GGATCGCGGATCCGGATCGGCACCGCGCCGTCGGGAGCGGCGACGGCGTTGAATGCCGCCACCGACATCGCCATCGCCATGCGGTGGTCGTCGTAGGTGTCGAAGGCGGCGGCGCTCCAGGTCTCCGGCGGCGCGATCTCGAGGAAGTCGGCTCCTTCGGCGACCTTGGCGCCGCAGCGCCGCAGTTCCGTCGCCATCGCCGCCAGCCGGTCGGTCTCCTTGACGCGCCAGCTGGCGATGTTCGACAGACGCGAGGGCCCATCGGCGTAGAGCGCGAGCGCGGCGAGCGTCATCGCCGCGTCGGGCATGGCGTTGGCGTCGATCGAGATCGGTGCGAGCGGCATGCGCCCGCGCGAGACGACGACGTGGTCTTCACCGAACGTCACGTTCGCGCCCATCGCACGCACCGCGTCGGCGAAGGCGATGTCACCCTGGATCGACCTGACGCCGATGCCTTCGATCCGCAGCGGCGACGTCGGGTCGGCGGCGATCGCGCCCCACGCGATCGGATAGGTCGCCGACGACGCGTCGCCTTCGACGACGAAGCGGCCCGGTGCCCTGGGCGGCAGGGCCGGAACGCGGAAATCGTCGCCGTCGCGCACGATCGCGACGCCGAACCGGGCGAGCACGTCGAGCGTGATGTCGACGTAGGGCCTGGAGATCAGCGCGCCCTCGACCTCGATCACGGCGTGGTCGGCGGCATCGGCGGCGCACCGCATTGGCAGCGCCATCAGCAGCGCGCTCAGGAACTGGCTCGACACGTCGCCGCGGACACGGATCGCGCTCGTCCGCGTCGGCTCTGCCGGCGAGCCCACCCCGAACACGCGCAGCGGCGGGTAGCCGTCGGCGCCAAGGTAGTCGACGCCGCAGCCGATGGATCGCAGTGCCTGCACCAGGTCGCCGATCGGCCGTTCGTGCATGCGCGGCGTGCCGCGCAGCTCGTAGGCGCCGCCGTGTCGCGTGCAGGTGATCGCCAGCGCCGCCGCGAGCGGGCGCATCGCCGTTCCGGCGTTGCCGAGGAAGAGACTGGCGCTCGACACGAGCGGTCGGCCGGCGATGCCGACGACCCGGGTCTCGTTCGCATCGCGCACGTCGATCCGCGCGCCGAGCGTGCGCAGTGCCGCGATCATCACCCGCGTGTCGTCGGAGTCGAGCAGCCCCTCGATGGTCGTCGTGCCCTCGGCGAACCCGGCGAGCAGCAGGGAACGGTTCGAGATGCTCTTCGATCCCGGCACGCGGATCCGGCCGGCGACGCGCTCGAGCGGCGGAATGTCGAGAAAGCGGGCAGCGACCATCCGTTCTTGCAACGAGATCGGCTCAGCGGTGGGTGTTGGTCGTCGCGTTGTTCATCTGCCAGCCGCTGCGCGCCTCGCTCGCGCTGCGGATCAGCGCTTCGAGTGCCTCGGCGTTGCCGGTCCGCACGACGTGCTCCATCGCGTCGAGCGTGTGCCGGAAGCGCTGCGTCTGGTTGAGGATCTCCTCGCGATTGGCCATGAGGATGTCGCGCCACATCTGCGGGTTGCTGGCGGCGATGCGCGTGAAGTCGCGAAACCCGGGACCGCCCAGCGAGAGGTAGTCGCGACCCGCCGGCTGGCGCGCGATCGAGTTGAAGAACGCAAAGGCGAGCAGGTGCGGCAGGTGGCTGACGGCGGCGAAGGCGGCGTCGTGGTTCTCGGGCGTCATCCGCAGCACATGCGCGCCGAGCGCTGACCACGTGTCCGTCGCCCTCTGCACGAGCTCGGGGGGCGACTTGGCGAGCGGCGTCAGGATCACCTGGCGGCCGTTGAAGAGCGTCGCGTCGGCGTGGGCAATTCCCGCGACTTCCTTGCCGGCAATCGGGTGTGCCGGAACGAAGGTGGCGATGCGGTCCTTCAGGACACGCCGGGCCGCATCGACGACATCGCGCTTGGTCGAGCCGACGTCCATCATCAGCGCGCCTGGCTCGATCAGGTGGCGGATGGCCTTGAACGTGGCCTCCGACGCGGCGACCGGAACGGCAACGAGCACCAGGTCGGAACCGGACACGGCCAGCAGCGCCGACTCGGCTGCGGTGTCGATGACGCCCAGGCGACGCGCCTGCTCGGTGGTCGACGGCGACTTGCTGTAGCCGACGACCCGCTTGGCGAGCCCCGCACGCTTGATGGCGAGCGCGAACGAGCCGCCCATCAGGCCGCAACCGATGACGCCGAGTTGCTGGAACATCATGAACGACCCGGGCCGGAGGGTGCCATCAGTGCTTGTCGACCGGGTAGCTGCCGAGCAGCTTGAAGAACGACGCGACGCCGCGCAACTCGCCGAGCGCGGCCGCGACGTGCGGGTCGTCGACGTGGCCGGCGAGGTCGATGTAGAAGTAGTACTCCCACTGGCCCGAACGGGCCGGTCGCGACTCGAAGCGGGTCATGGACACGCCGTGGGTCTTCAGCGGAACGAGGAGGTCGTGAACCGCGCCGGGCCGGTTCGCCACCGAGACGACCAGGCTCGTGCAGTCGTGACCCGACGCGGCCGGCTGCGGATGCGTCTCGGAGTGGGCGACGATGGCAAAGCGAGTGCGGTTGTGGGCATCGTCCTGGATGCCCGAGGCGACCACCGCGAGGCCGAACTCGCTGGCCGCACGCTCGCTGGCGATGCCGGCCACGCGCGCGTCCAGCGACGCCAGACGTGCGCCCTCTGCGTTGCTCGCGACCGGTCGTCGTTCGGCGTCGGGGAGGTGGTGGCTCAGCCACGTGTGGCACTGGGCGAGCGCCTGCGGATGCGCGCACACCGCGGCGATCCCGTCGAGCGAGGCGGAACGCGCGAGCAGGTGGTGCCGCACCTGCAGGCTGGTCTCGCCGACCACCAGCAGCGGCGTCGTGAGGAAGAGGTCGAGCGAGCGGGTGACGACGCCTTCGCTCGAGTTCTCGACCGGGACGACGCCGAAGTCGGCCGCACCGGCGCTGGTCGCGTGGAACACCTCGTCGGCGTTGGCGCACGGAACGCG
>JBBSPY010000383.1:0-2988 GCA_038258415.1 Burkholderiales bacterium | reverse complement strand
CGATGCGGGCGATGACCGAGTGGCGCCGGCGCCTGCGCAAGACCGGCAAGTTCGAAGGCGGCAAGCTTATGCTCTTCTTCGGCGCACGCACGCGCGAGGAGCTGCCGTACTTCGGCCCGCTGACCTCGCTGCCGAAGGACTTCATCGACGTCAACCTCGCGTTCTCGCGCACGCCGGGGCAGCCCAAGAAGTATGTGCAGGACCTGATGCGCGAGCGGGCGGCGGATCTGGCCCTGCTGCTGGCTGATCCGCACGCGCACTTCTACGTGTGTGGGCTGAAGGCGATGGAGGAGGGCGTGCTGCTGGCGATGCGCGACGTGGCGGTGGAGAAAAACCTCGACTGGGACGGGACGATCGCGCCGGCGCTCAAGCGCGAAGGGCGGCTGCACCTCGAGACATACTGAAGCGCGTTCGTCAGCTTGAAGCAGCGTCGGCCGAGCCCCCGCGTGCCCGGCGGCCCGCCTTGCGACGGAGCCCCGCCAGCGCGAGGCCGCCGAGCATCAAGGCGACGGTCGATGGTTCGGGCACGGGCGCGGCGAAGGCCGGCGTGACGCGCAACTCGTCGATGAAGTTGTTGCCGGCGCCGCGCAACTCGAAGCGGATCGCCGAGATCCGCTCGAAGTCGATGTCGACACCGTCGAGCGAGTAGGAAAAGACGGCTCTCGGGTCGAGCAGGTCGAAGCCAGCCGGCATCGCCGCGAGGCTCGCCGTGTCGTAGCCGATGAGCGCCAGCGAATCGCTGCCGGCGGCACTTCCGTTCAGGTAGCGTCCGAGCAGCCACAAGGTCTGGCCATCGATGAAGGACCCATCGGCGCCGGCGGCGACGATCCCGGCGGTCGACCCGGTGCTCGCGAAGACGCTCACGGCGCGACTGCCGACCACCCGCTCGCCGAAGCCGAGCTCGTCGCCCGTGGTTCCGTCGATGAACGTGACGGTGGCATAGGGCACCCGGTTTCCCGTGTCGTCGAACCTGAACAGGGCGCTGAAAAAGATGCCCTCGCCAGGGCCGATCAGCACATCCCGGTCGACATCGACCGTGACGTAACCGGGGCCGCCAAGACTCGCGTCCGACAGCATGTTGCCGCTGACCGCGGGCAGCGCCCCGGTCAGGTTGCCGTAGGAGAGGCCAGGGCTGCCGATGACCAGGTCCTGCAGCGATGACCGGACGTATCGCCCGGTCAGGTTGTGTCCGGTCGCGGCCAGGCCGTCGACATCGGCGTCGGCCGTGTAGTCGAACGGCTCGTACACGAGATCGGTCTGCGCGGCCGCGGGCGACAGGGCGGCCATTGCCATCGCGGCCAGCGCGGCTCGGGCCGTCCAGCCACTGCAAGTTCGAGTCGTTGCCAGCGTCATCGGTGGGTCCTTCCGGGCGGTTCTGCAGGAACGGGGTGTCCCGCAACCGAGAAAACGCGTTGGCGCGATCGAAGCGGACAAGACCGCCCGCGTTGCTGCGGTCGTGTCCGCGGGCGGCCGGCGAAGCCGTCGATCAGGTAGCCTTCCGTCGGGAGGTACCGATGCTTTCGACCCTGCATCCGGACGCGGCCTGAGCGCGGAGCCGGGCGTTCAGAACCCCGGTCTGCTGCGCCGCCTGTTGCGCGCCAAGGACCGGATGGACGCCGCCTCGCATGAGCCTTGGCCCGTCCATCGCCTGGCCCTCGTGAGCCGCGTCTCCGAGGCGCATTTCGCGCGATCGTTCAAGCAGGCCTTCGGTGTCCCTCCGCATCGCTACCTGCTCACGCGGCGCATCGAGCGGGCAACGGCGCTGCTGCGAGACACCGATTCCTCCATCACCGACATTGCCTTCCAGACCGGATGGGAAAGCCTGGGCACATTCGGGCGCATCTTTCGCGACGTGACCGGCGAGAGCCCAAGCGCGATCCGGTCGCGCGTGCGGACTGCGGCGTCGGGGCTCGGCAGCGTGCCGGCCTGCATCGTCAGCGCCGCGCATCGACCCGACCTGACGATCGCAGTTTCGGAGAAGCGGCGCCGGCTCGGCACCGCTACAAACACGTGTTCCGACCAGAAGGAGATGCGATGAGCCAGGGTATCGACGTGGCGGGCGTGTATGTGCGCGACGCCGACGAAGCGCTCGCGTTCTATGTCGACAAGCTGGGCTTTCGCGTCCACACCGACGTGAAGAACGGCAGCTTTCGCTGGCTCACGGTGCAACACCCCGAGCAGCCGTCGTTCCAGCTCGGACTCTTCACGCCGGGGCCGCCGATGCACGACGCTGCGACGGCGCAGGCCCTGAAGGAGGTGGTAGCCAAGGGGGCGATGCCGCCGCTCGTGCTCGTCGTCGACGACTGCCGGGCGGCGCACGACCGGATGCTCGCCGGCGGCGTCGAGTTCACGCAGGCGCCGGTCGACCGCTACGGTACGGTCGACGCGGGCTTTCGAGATCCGTCGGGCAACGGCTGGAAGATGATCCAGGCGCGTCGCTGATGGCGGCCGCGAAGAAGGGCGCGGCGCAAGCCGGCGAGTCGGCGTCGAAGCTGATCGACGCGAAGATCGAATCGCTGGGCGACTGGCGGGGTGCCATGCTCGCCCGGCTGCGTACGCTGATCCGGCAGGCCGATCCCGGCATGATCGAGGAGTGGAAGTGGAGCATCCCCGTCTGGTCGCACGACGGGATCGTCTGTACCGGTGAGAGCTACAAGCGGGTCGTGAAAACGACCTTCGCCAAGGGCGCAACGCTGCCGGACCCCTCGGGCCTTTTCAACTCCAGCCTCGAAGGCAACGTCAGGCGGGCCATAGACTTCCGCGAGGGCGACGAGGTCGACGAGAAGGCGCTGAAGGCGCTCGTCAAGGCGGCAGTCGCCCTGAACAAGAAGTCGTCCACCAGGTAGTCTGCGCCTTGCTCCGAGGTCGGCCCGCACCATGACGCCCCCGATCGACCTCCGCTCCGACCACCCGGACCTTGGCTCGCAAGAGGCGTCGCAGCAGGCACGCCGCCTCGCATGAAACCTGGTCGATCCGTGTGCGGGCCTT
>JBBSPY010000382.1:0-3014 GCA_038258415.1 Burkholderiales bacterium | reverse complement strand
GCGCCCAAGACGGCGGATCGGGCTTGATGATGACGACGCCTTGAGAGCCGCCGAACCAATGCTCGAGTCTCTTGTGCTTCAGGATCTGCGGCATCGCGACGCCGAGCGCGAAGGTCGCGAGTGCCAGGTAGAGGCCCTCCAGGCGCAGTGCCGGCAGTCCGAACAGGAAGCCGGCGAGCAGGCAGACGAGGCCAGCCACGGGCACCGTCGCCCAGTAGGGCCAGCCGGCCTGGTCCATCAGGATTGCGGCCGTGTAGGCGCCGATGGCGTAGAACGCGCCGTGGCCGAGCGAGATCTGCCCGTTGAAGCCGGTCAGCAGGTTCAGCCCGAGCAACGCGATCGCGTAGACGAGCACGAGCGTGAGCTGGAAGACGCGGTAGTTGCCGACAACGAACGGCAGCACGCACGCGGCCGCGACGAGCACGGCAAGCAGGACCAGGTGCCGCTTCGGAAGGCGACCCATGAGACTCATACCCGCACCACCAGCTTGCTGCCGAACAGCCCCGACGGGCGCACGACCAGGACGCCGACGATGACGACCAAGGCGAGCGTCAGTTTCAGCTCGGTGCCGATGTAGGCGCCGACGACGTTCTCGAGCACGCCGACGATGAAGCCGCCCAGCACCGCGCCGGCCGGGCTGTCGATGCCGCCGAGCAAGGCGCCGGCGAAGGCGTAGATGAGGATGCCGCCCATCATGTTCGGCTCGAGGAAGACGGTCGGCGCGACCATCATCCCCGCGATCGCACCGATCGCCGCCGCCAGACCCCAGCCGAGGGCCAGCATCCAGCCGACGCGGATGCCGACCAGCCGGCTCGACACCGGGTTCTGCGCCGCCGCGCGCATCGCCAGCCCGAGCGGCGTGAATCGGAAGAACACGAACAGCAGCAGCAGCACGAACAGCGTGATGGCGGTCGACCCGATCTCGTGCGACGACACGTAGGAATTGCCGAACAGCGGCTTGGCGGGAAAGGGGCTCGGGAAAGGCTTGATCGTGTAGCTCCAGATCCAACCGGCGAGGCTGTTGAAGATGACCAGCAGGGCGATGAAGACGATGACGACGGCGAGCACGGGCGAGTTCTCGACCGGCCGCACGATGACCCGCTCGATGACGACGCCGAGCAGGAACGCACCGCCGACGGTGAGCACGAAGGCGACCCAGTACGGCATGCCGGTCTGCAGCAGCGCCCAGGCGATGTACGTGCAGAACATCGCCAGCTCGCCCTGCGCGAAGTTCACGAGGTGCGTCGCCTGGTAGATCATGACCAGGGCCAGGGCGACGCTCGCGTAGATGCCGCCGGTGGCGAGGCCCGCCAGGACCTGGTGGATGAGCAGGTCCATGGGCTCAGTAGCCGAGATAGGAACGGCGCACCGACTCGTCGCGGCGCACCTCGTCGGCGGGACCCGAGATCACGACCCGGCCGGTCTCGAGCAGGTAGGCGCTGTCGGCCACGCGCAGCGCGATCGCCGCGTTCTGCTCCACCAGCAGCATGCCGATGCCCTGCTCGGCGCGCACCGCGACGAGGATTTCGAACAGGTGCGCGACGATCTTCGGCGCCAGGCCGAACGACGGCTCGTCGAGCAGCAGCAGGCGGGGCTTGAGCATGAGCGCGCGCGCCACCGCGAGCATCTGCTGTTCGCCGCCCGAGAGCGTGCCGGCCTGTTGCCGGTGTCGCTCCTTCAGGCGAGGGAAATGCACGTAGAGGCGGTCGCGATCGGCGTCGCACTCGCGACGGTCGCGTCGCGTGTGGGCGCCGACGCGCAGGTTCTCCTCGACCGTCAGCGCGGTGAAGGTGCCGCGACCATCGGGCACGTGGGCGATGCCGGCACGGACGATGTCTTCCGTCGCCCGACCGTCGATGCGCTGGCCGGCGAGCGCGATCTCGCCCGCGTTCTTCACCATGTTGCAGACGGCACGCAGCGCCGTCGTCTTGCCGGCGCCGTTGGCACCGAGGATGGTGGTCACGCCACCGGCGGCGACCGCGAAATCGATGCCGTGCAGCACCCGCGTCGCGCCGTAGCTCGCCTCGAGGCCGCGCACGTCGAGCAGCGGTGGACCGGTCATGCCTCGACCTCGTCGGCCGTCTCGTCCTCGACGCCGAGATAGGCGCGGATCACCTCCTCGTCGGCCTGGACCTCGGCTGGCGTGCCCTCGGCGATGCGGCGGCCGAAATCGAGGGCGACCACGCGATCCGAAACCCGCATGACGAGGTTCATGTGGTGCTCGACGAGCAGCATCGTCAACTTCAGCTCGCGCCGCACGTGCAGCAGCAGCTCCATCAGGGCCTCGACCTCCTGGTGGTTGAGTCCGCCGGCCGGCTCGTCGAGCAACAGCAGCTTCGGCTCGCTGGCGAGCGCACGGCCGAGTTCGACGCGCTTGAGGGTGCCGAACGGCAGGTCGCCCACCGGCGTCTCGGCGACGTCGCCGAGACCGAGCAGTTCGACGATCGAATCGACTCGCCCGGCCAGCCGCCCTTCCTCGGCGCGCACGGCCGGCAAGCGCAGCGCGTTCGCGACATAGCCGGTCCGGGTGCGGCAGTGGCCGCCGACCAGGATGTTCTGGCGAACGCTCATGGTCCGGAACAGTGCGAGGTTCTGGAAGGTGCGGGCGATGCCGAGGGCTGCGATCCGGTGCACCGGCGTGCGACGCAGCGACTCGCCCTCGAACCGGATCTCGCCCTCGCTCCATTCGTAGAGGCGGGAAAGACAGTTGAACATCGTCGTCTTGCCGGCGCCGTTGGGGCCGATGAAGCCGACGATGGCGTGGCGCGGCACGCTGAAGGAGACGCCGTCGAGCGCGGTGATGCCGCCGAAGCGGACGGTCACGCCGTCGACCTCGAGCAGCGGCGCCTGAGCGGGCGAGCTCGATGCGATGTCTGTCTCCGTTCGGATTCTTGTGCGTCGATCTTCGACGATGCGACCGCCGCGGGCGGTGGGGTATATCCCTGACGGCGCTTGGCTGCGCGCGGGCAGAGGATCAGAATGCGACCAACCCTCACAACGGAGACGATCGATGG
>JBBSPY010000381.1:0-3022 GCA_038258415.1 Burkholderiales bacterium | reverse complement strand
ATCTTCCCGACCAGATGGCGGTAGCGCTCGTCGTCGGGGTGCACGGCGAGAGCGCCGTCGGCAAGCATGGTCTCCGGACGCGTGGTGGCGATGTGCATGCCGCGCAGCAGAACGCCGTCGGCGCCGGGCTGCGGACCGTCGGAGAACGGGTAGAGGATGTGCCACATGGTCCCGGCACGCTCCTCGTTCTCGACCTCGAGGTCGGATACGGCCGAGCGCAGCACCGGGTCCCAGTTCACGAGTCGCTTGCCGCGATAGATGAGGCCCTCGTCGTGGAGCGCCACGAACGTCTTCGTCACGACCTCCGACAGCCGCTCGTCCATCGTGAAGTACTCGTACTTCCACGCAACGGAGTCGCCCATGCGGCGCATCTGCTGCGTGATGGTCGATCCGCTCGTCTCCTTCCAGTCCCACACCTGCGCGACGAAGTTCTTGCGCCCCAGGTCGTGGCGGCTGATGCCGCTTTCCTGCAACTGCCGTTCGACGACGATCTGAGTAGCGATGCCGGCGTGGTCGGTTCCCGGCACCCACAGCGTGTTCTCGCCCTTCATGCGGTGGTAGCGCGTGAGGGCGTCCATGATCGTGTGCTGGAACGCGTGGCCCATGTGCAGCGTGCCCGTGACGTTGGGCGGCGGCAGCTGGATGCAGAACGAGGGTTTTGCGGCGTCGAGCGTCGGCTCGTAGATGCCCGATTCCTCCCACAGCGGCCCCCAGTGAGCCTCGATGGCGGCGGGGTCGAAAGACTTGGCGAGTTCGGTCATGGGATTCAGGCGGCGTACGTCCCGGCCAGCTTCGCGCACTCGGCATCGAAGGTCATCGTGAAACGGCAGCCCGCCGCGCCATTCTTGGCGACGATCAGGCAATCGGAAAAGTCGGCGCCGGAGCGCTCGAACAGGCTGACGGCCTGCTCGACGTTGGCGCGCTGCTCGAAAGCGAAGCTCGGCGTGTCGAGCAGGCCGCGCGCGATGTCGAGCAACTGGGCCCGAGGCGCCTTGTAGCGGCGCGACATGGTCCACATCGTCTCGACCAGGACGACGTCGTTGACGAGGATCGGCTCGCCGGCGGCTTCGGCACCGGTGATCAGACCGGCCGCGCGTTCGCTCTGCGCCGGATCGTCCTGGGTCAGGACGCGCAGCAGCACATTCGTGTCGACGGCGATCATGGCTTCGACGGGGCTTTCGCTTGCTGACTCTGCTGCCGCACGCGTTCGTATTTGTCCGCGACGTGATCGGCGCGCGCGACCTTCAAGTCCTGCAAGGTGGCCGGTGGCACGCCGGGCGGTCGGCGCACCATGCCGAACAGCGAGGACACGGAGCGCATCGGCCGGACCGTCAGCGTGCCGTCTTCCTGCCAGCTGAAGTCCAGCTTCGAGCCGGCGTCGAGCTGCAAACGGTCGCGAATGGCTTTGGGAAGCGTGAGCTGGCCCTTGCTGGTGAGCGTGACGATCATGGCGTGATTCCTTGCTGTTCGGGTTGTTCCTTACATTCTACTGAAGTAAGGCGAGACACGGCTGCAACGCTTCCGCAACGGCCTGCGCCTACCGTTGCCCCATCGCAGCCTAGCGACCCACCACATGACCAACCCACCTGCAGAACGTGCCGAAGGCACGGAGTTCCGTCTCGTCGTCTGGACGACGCCGGGCCTGCCGTGGAGGGCCCGTGTCGTGGCCGCGGACGACAGCGAACGCGATTTCGCGAACCCGTTCGAGCTCGCCCGCTTTCTCGCCTGGCCGACGACGCCGCAGCCGGGCCACAACGGCCGAGGGCTGAGATGAGCCGCCTGCAGCCAGCGAAGGCCGGGCCTGCCGACGCGCCCGGCGCAGCCGAGGACGGCGTGACTGTTCTGACCGTGGAGGTCAGTGCCTCCGGCGACAACCCATGGGTCGCGAGCGCGTGGCGGGCGCGAGTCCGGCTGGCCGACGCGACCGTGCGCGAGTTCTCCAGCGCGTTTGAGCTGGCGAGATTCCTGGCCCAGCCGATCTTGGCGCCCGGTCGGCGCGGTCGTCATCGTCGACTGCCGATCGCATGAAGTCCCTCCCTCTCACCCCAACGGAGCACCCATGAAGACATCCATCGCCACGCTCACGCTCGCCGGCGCCCTTGCGGCGGTTCCCGCCTTCGCCTCGGCCGCGCCGGTCGAAGGCACCGTCACCATCGACGGCAAGGCGATCCGCATCACCCATGCGGCAGCGCAGCTGAACGACAACGCCGAGAAGCTGGAGGTCCAGCCGCTGACGCTCGTCTTCGCCGACCGGCCAATTCCGGCCGGCGCGATCGATGGCGGCGGTTGGACGCTGATGCGGATGGCGGCCGACGGCGAACTGCGTGGCGTGCTGCTTCGAATCGACCCGGCGATGCCGCAGAAGGCCTCGATGGTCCTGCTCGCGAAGCGGGCCGACGGGCAGCCGGGGATCGTTTCCGCGTTCGTCTCGAGTCCCGAAGGCCCTGTCGTCGAAGGGCTCAAGATCGGTGCGAACACGGTGTCGGGCTCGTTCGTCCGCAAGGATTACGCCGACATGCAGCTTTCGCTTTCGCATTCGGTGCGGTTCGCCATGCCGCTGTCGCACGCGCCGGCGATCGGCACCGATCTCGGCGCGGCGCAGCTGAAGTCGAGTCCGCAGTTCAAGGCGCTGGCGGCGCTGGCCGATGCGATGCAGCGCGGCGACCTGGCGACCGCGCGGAGGCTGCACAGCACGCTCGCGCGAGCCGAGCTCGACGCGGCGGCTGCCGCGACCGACAGCACCGTGTTTACCGAGCGCATGAAGAAGCAGGGCGCCTACATGAAGACGCAGCTGCCGCGCTACCAGCGGCTGGTCGTGCGCGGCCCGCGCGCCACGCTGATCGTCAAGCCCGATTACTTCCAGACGATGACGATGGAAGAGGGCGAGTGGAAGATGGGCAGCTGAGGTCGACTGCGCCGCCGCGTCACCGTCGAAGTTCGCGCGTTCGCGCGTCGTGAAAGGCCGCTTCTCGCACCGGGTCGGCCGCGAGCGAGGCGGCCAGCCGATCGACGCACGCCGCGT
>JBBSPY010000380.1:0-3050 GCA_038258415.1 Burkholderiales bacterium | reverse complement strand
GCTGTCACCGAAGGCCTACGCTGTTGCCGGTCGCTCGGCCCGACTGCGCGCCGAGTTGCCGAAAGCGGCGACGGTCACCGAAGCATTTCACGGGGCCGGCTTCGGCTCGAACGGACGCTTCTACGAAGCGGCAGCCGGCGTGCTTGGAATGAGTCCGACCCGCTACCGAGCGGGCGGCGTCGAGGAGGTGCTGACCTTTGCCGTAGGCCAGTGTTCGCTCGGCGCCATTCTCGTGGCTTCCAGCGCCAAGGGGGTGGCCGCCATCCTCATGGGCGACGATCCAGACGCACTGGTGCGGGACCTCGAAGATCGGTTCCCGCGGGCCCGGCTCGTCGGTGGCGATGGCGCCTACGAGCAGCTGATGGCCCATGTGGTCGGGATGGTCGAAGCGCCCGCACACGGGCTCGCCTTGCCGCTGGATGTGCGCGGCACCGCATTTCAGCAGCGCGTCTGGCTGGCGCTTCGCGAGATCCCGGCCGGATCGACGGAGAGCTATTCGAACATCGCCGAGAAGATCGGCGCGCCGCGATCCACGCGCGCCGTGGCCGGAGCCTGTGCAGCCAACGCCCTGGCCGTGGCGATACCCTGCCACCGCGTCGTGCGAAGCGACGGCGGCCTCTCGGGGTATCGCTGGGGCGTGGAGCGCAAGCGCGAGTTGATCGATCGCGAACGACGCGGGCAGGAGCAGGCCGCGTGAAGCGCGACGAGGCGGTGACGGCCGACGTGGGCACGCGCGTGCAGGATGTCGACGTTGTGGCCCTGGAGGGTGATCTCGAGGCGCAGGGCTGGTCGATCCTGCGTGAACTGCTCACGTCGACCGAGTGCGACGACCTCGCATCCCTCTACAGCCAGGACGCCGGCTTTCGCAGTCGGGTCGTGATGGCGCGGTATTCGTTCGGAAAGGGTGAGTACCGCTACTTCTCCTATCCCCTTCCACCGTTGGTCGAGCGCTTGCGCACAGTGCTCTACCCCTGCCTGGTGCCCGTCGCCAATCGATGGCACGAGCGGATGGGAATGGCCGAGCGCTTCCCGAGGGAGCATGCCGAGTTCCTCGCGCGCTGCGCCGCTTCCGGTCAATCTCGTCCGACGCCCTTGCTGCTGCAGTACGGTGCCGGCGACTACAACTGCCTGCACCAGGACCTGTACGTCGAGCACGTCTTTCCCCTGCAACTGGCGGTGTTGCTTTCGGAGCCCGGGACGGACTTCGGTGGCGGCGAATTGGTGCTGACCGAGCAGCGGCCGCGTATGCAGACGCGCGTGGCCGTGGTGCCCTTGACGAAGGGCGACGGCGTCGTGTTCGCCGTCAACAGCCGACCGGTGCGCGGGACCCGGACCAACTACCGCGTGAAGCTGCGCCACGGTGTCAGCAAGGTCGTGCACGGAAACCGTCACACGCTCGGCATCATCTTCCATGACGCGAGCTAGTTGACCGCTGCGCCAAGAGGCCGAGACCCGCGACTCCCGGCCTGTCTTTCGTCGCCTTAAGATCAACCAATGCCCGTCATCGATGTGCTCGTGCGCGGCGACGGCATCGTCGGCCGCTCCCTCGCCCTGGCGTGCGCGCGGTCCGGATTGCGCGTCGCGATTCAGGCGCGGCAGCGCGACGGTCGTGTGCCGGCCGACCCTGACGTCCGCGCCTTTGCCCTCAACGCCCGATCGGTTGCGCTGCTGCGCCGCATCGGCATCTGGGAGGCGCTCCCCGCAGACGCGACGACGGCGGTTCACGAGATCGAGGTCCGCGGCGACGCCTCGGAGTCGTCGCTCACGTTCTCGGCGTTCGAGCAGGAGGTCGGCGAGCTCGCCGTGATCACCGACGCTGCGGCGCTCGAGTCGGCTCTCGGCGACGCGATCGGGCGCACCGAGCGCATCCGAGTCGTTTGGGAAGGCGACGGCAACGTCGACGCGACGCTCGTCGTTCACGCCGAAGGCCGCGATGCCGATGACATGCTCGGCGCCAACGTGCTCGGCGAGAGACGCGACCTTGGCCAGCGCGCCATCGCCGCGCGGCTCGCGTCGAGCGCGCCGCACCGCCACGTCGCGCGACAGTGGTTCGGCTCGCCCGACATCCTCGCGCTGCTGCCGTTCGACCGGCCCACGCACGACCGTTCGGTCGCACTCGTCTGGTCGCTGCCGGCGGATCGCGCCAAGGTGCTGCTCGACGCGTCGGAAGCCGACTTCATGCGCGAGCTGCAGGCCGCCGCGGGCCATGAGGCCGGCGATCTCTCGCTCGCGTCGGCGCGTGCGTCGTGGCCGCTCTTCTCGCGTGTCGCGCGTCAGGCGTGCGGAGAGGGCTGGACGCTCGTCGGCGACGCCGCCCACGTCGTCCACCCGCTCGCCGGGCAGGGGCTCAACCTCGGCCTCGCCGACGTCGACGCGCTGGTCGACACCCTGCAAGCCCGGGAAGCGTGGCGGGGCATCGGCGACGAACGGTTGCTGCGGCGGTACGTGCGGCGGCGCGCCGGGCCCACGGCGGCGATGCTGCGCACAACGAACGGATTGCAACGCCTGTTCGCGGCCGAGTCGGCGCCGGTGCGAGAACTCCGCAACAATGGCCTTTCCCTCGTCAACCGTGTACGGCCGCTTAAGCGTTGGCTCGCCGCCCGGGCACGCGACTCGCGATGACCACCTCACCTTCCGTCTGCCGTTTCCTGCGTGCCGCCGCGGCCGCGGTGCTCGCGGCCTGCATCGTCCCGGTCGCGCTTGCCGATGAAGCCGCGATCCGCAAGGCGCTGGCCGAGCGCATTCCCGACTTCCCGAAGATCGACGAGGTCACCAAGACGGCGATCCCCGGCATCTACGAGGTCCGCCTCGGCGCCGACTTGTTCTACACCGACGAGAACGGCGCCCATCTGATCGAAGGCCAGATCATCGAGACGAAGACGCGCACCAACCTCACCGAGGCCCGCATCAGCCGGTTGACGGCGATCGACTTCAAGTCGCTGCCGCTGAAAGACGCGATCGTCTGGAAGCAGGGCAGCGGCGACCGCAAGCTCGTCGTCTTCGCCGATCCGAACTGCGGCTACTGCAAGAAGTTCGAACGCGACCTGCTG
>JBBSPY010000379.1:0-3056 GCA_038258415.1 Burkholderiales bacterium | reverse complement strand
TCGGCGCGGCTGGCCTTCTACGCCGAGGATGCGGCGCTCGCGTGGCTGCTGACCGACGCTTCGGCAGAGAACGCGCCGCGCAACTGGCGCGCCGACGCCGCGTCGCGGGTGATCCGCCTCGACACCGACCCGTCGTGGCTGGAACTCGCCGACGCGCCGCTGACGCCCACGCCGCTCGACGCGGGTCCCGGTGACGCCGCCTACGTCATCTACACGTCGGGCTCCACGGGTCGACCGAAGGGCGTCGTCGTGCCGCATCGCGCGGTCGCTTCCTTCCTGTCGGCGATGGCCATCTCGCCCGGCATGGCTCCGGACGACCGGCTCGCCGCCGTGACGACGCTGTCGTTCGACATCGCGGTGCTCGAGCTCATGCTGCCGCTCGGCGCCGGCGCCGAGGTCGACATCGTGCCGCGCGAGACGTCGGTCGACGGTGGGCAGTTGCGCGCACACCTCGAGCGGTCCGGAGCCACCGTGATGCAAGGGACGCCCGGCCTGTGGCGCATGCTCGTCGACGCGGGCTGGAGCGGCGGCATGCGGTTCAAGGCGCTGGCCGGCGGCGAAGCACTGCCGATCGAGCTCGCCCACGACCTGCTCGATCGTGCCGGTGAAGTCTGGAACCTCTATGGACCGACCGAGACCACGATCTGGTCGACGGCCTGGAAGGTCGACCGCGCCGTGCTCGGCGAGCGCGGCGTCGCCATCGGATCACCGATCTCCGGCACGAGCGTGCGCGTCGTCGATGACGGCGGTGTCGAATGTCCCGTCGGCGTGGCGGGCGAGATCCGGATCGGCGGCAGCGGTGTCGCGACGGGCTATCTCGATCGACCCGAGCTGACGGCCGATCGCTTCGTCGCCGACCCGTCGGCCGACGACGCGGCCGCCCGTTGCTACCGGACCGGCGACCGCGGTCGCTGGCGCAACGACGGCCTGCTCGAACATCTAGGCCGGTTCGACTTCCAGCTCAAGGTGCGTGGCTACCGCATCGAGGCCGGCGAGGTCGAGGCGATGTGCGACGAGCTGCCAGGCGTGTCGCGCAGCGTCGTCGTCGCTCGTGAGGACCAGCCGGGCGACATCCGGCTCGTTGCCTATCTCGCGGCGGTCGGCGGCGCCCGCATCGACGTCGATGCGCTGCGCTCGCGACTGCGGGAGCGGTTGCCCGACTACATGTCGCCGCAACACGTGGTCGTTCTCGATGCGCTGCCGCTCCTGCCCAACGGCAAGATCGACCGGGGCGCGTTGCCTGCACCGTCGGGCGGCTCGCGGTCGACCATTGAATCGCGGGTTCGACCGCGGAACGAAGCCGAGCGGGTCGTGCTCGAGGCGATCGAGGCGGTGCTCAAGCTTCCCGAGCTCGGCGTCCACGACGACTTCTTCGCGCTCGGCGGACACTCGTTGCTCGCGGCGCGCCTGGCGACGCGGCTTGGCAGCGCGCTGGGCGTCGCCGTGCCGTTGCGCACGGTGTTCGAGGCGCCGACCGCTGCGCGGCTCGCGGTCGCGACTTCGCGGCTCGGCACCGGCCGCGCACGCGACGACATCGAAGCGGACCCGTCTCGCCGTCGCGGCCCGCTGACGCCGATGCAGCAACGGATCCGGTTCGTCGAGGAGCTGTATCCCGGTTCCGCGACCTACAACACGCCTTCGGCCCATCGCCTCATGGGCGCGATGGACGCAGCCGCTTTCGGCCGGGCGTTCTCTGCTCTGATCGCACACCAGCCGGCGCTGCGCACCTACGTGGCGCGAAGCGATGCCGGAGACCACGAGCAGTTGGTGGCCGATCGGTTGGCGTTCACGTTGCCGCTGATCGATCTGTCGGGGTTGCCCGAGGACCGACGCGAGGATGCGCTCGCCAGTGCGATGGCCGACACGGTGGCACGGCCGCTCGACATCCACGTCCTGCCCCTGTTCCACGCCGCGCTTTTCCGTCTCGATGCGGCGCACCACGTGCTCCTGTTCGTGCCGCACCACATCGTCTGGGACGGATGGTCCTTCGACATCCTCCACGAGGACATGTCTCTGCTCTACGCGGCGGAACTGAGCACCGATGCGACGGCGACAGCGCCATCTGCGCCCCTGCCGCTGGCCTTGTCGCCGCTCGACCACGCCCATTGGTATGCGCGATGGCTCGACAGCACCGACGCCCGCGAACAGCTTGCCTACTGGAAGCATCGCTTCGCTTCGGTGAGCGCACCGACGCCTCTGCCGGTCTCGCGGGTCAAGACCGTGGGCATGGTCGGCCGCGGCGATTGGCTGCCGATCACGATCGCCGTCCCGTTGACGGAGCGGCTCCGGGAGGCTTCCCACCGCGCCGGAGTCACCCTGGGTGTGATGGGCATGCTCGTCCTGGCCGTGCTCCTCGGCAGTGCTGCGTCCTCGCGCGGCGTCGTCCTGGGTGTGCCGGTGCGCGGTCGGCGGGCGGGCGATCTGGATCGCACGATGGGATTCTTCAACAACTTGCTGCCCATTCCGGTCGACGTCGATCCTGACGCAACCATCGCCGAGGCCGCCTCGTGGCTCAGACGGGAGATGGTCGATGCAATGGAACAGCAGGAAATCCCCTTCGAGCGCGTGTCCGCCGAGCCGGAGGTGCAGGCCGCCGCATCGGCGTCGGGCGTCTACCAGGCGACGTACTCCTTCCAGGATTTCCGCGAGCGCCAGACCCGCTGGGGTCCGCTGACGCACACGCGGCTGCCCATCTTCCAGCGCGGCGTCACCGAAGAACTCGGGTTGTGGCTGGCCGAGCACGAAAGCGGCATGTCGGGAGCGTTGACATGGGATGTCGACGTGTTCGACCGAAGCACCGCGGAAGCGCTGCACGAGCGTTTCCTGACGCTGCTGGAGCGGATCGCCGACGCAGACATGGCCTCGACGACGCTGCGTCGGCTGACGGAGTTCGCCGCGCCGATGCCCGGCCTGTCTGCCGATCCTGGTGCGTCCGCGGCGTCGCCCGCGCTTCGCCGCGCTGGGGGCTCCTCCCCGCGACCGCAGCTGGCCGGTCGAGAACTCCTGCTCGCGACCGCCTGGGCACGCTTGCTCGCGATCGATGTGGCCGAAGTGCG
>JBBSPY010000378.1:0-3066 GCA_038258415.1 Burkholderiales bacterium | reverse complement strand
CAGCAGCGGCGTCGTGAGGAAGAGGTCGAGCGAGCGGGTGACGACGCCTTCGCTCGAGTTCTCGACCGGGACGACGCCGAAGTCGGCCGCACCGGCGCTGGTCGCGTGGAACACCTCGTCGGCGTTGGCGCACGGAACGCGCACGATCGACGAGCCGAAGTAGCCGAGCGCCGCGAGCTCGCTGAAGGTGCCGGCGGGCCCGAGGTAGGCGACCCTTGTCGGCGTCTCGAGGGCGCGGCACGCCGACATGATCTCACGCCAGATCGGCGCCACACGGTCCGCGGGAAGGGCACCCTCGCAGGCGCCCTTGAGGCGCTCGATCACCGCCGCCTCCCGTTCCGGGCGAAACGCCGGCAGGCCGTGGGCGCGCTTGATCTCGCCGATCTCGAGCGCAACCGCGGCGCGCCGCTCGAGCAGGGCAAGCAGCTCGCCGTCGATCGCGTCGATGCGCTCGCGCAGCGGCGAGAAGTCCGCCTCGGTGCCCAAGTCCCGGGACGTCATGCGGCCGGCCGTGGCCGGTGGTTCACGGACGGCTCGCCGGCTGCGCCGGCGCGGGCGACCGTGCGCGCGGGCCGGCGCCCGATGCGGGCGGCTTCGCGGTGGCGGGCGGAACGCCGAGGATGGTGCGGATCTTCGCGTCGAGCGCCCGCACCTTCGGGTCGACGACGGGCTGCGCCTCGGCCAGCAGCCGGCGGATGAAGGCGTTGCGCATGTCGGGGCCGAGCTGCTGGTATTTCTTTGCCACCGGCGAGTCGAGGAAGGCGACGAGTTGCGCCAGCTCGTCCTCGGTGAACTTCTCCTCGAGCGCCGCCCCGATCGTCAGCGGGGCGATCTTGAGCGCCTTCTCGCGGGCCAGCGGATACGCCTCGTCGACATACTTGCGGGCTTCGGCCTCGATCGCCTTGCCCATCGCCTCGCGCTTTTCGGCCGGGACCTGCCGCTGCATCGCCAGCCCGGCTTCCTGCATCATCTCGGCGGCCGGTCGCTCGACGACGTTGCGCGTGACGACATCGATCTCGGCCTGCTGAATCTGCAGGACCCTCGCCGCGAGCTCTTTCTTGGTCGCCGCAAGGGCGGGCTGAGCCATCGCAGCGGTGGCACAGAGGACGATCGCTGCGAGGGTCGATCGGTGCTGGGGGTGGATCATGCGTCGGTTCCGGGGTCGGTCGCAGGTGGTTCGCCTGCGGTGGCGGTATCAGCGCCGTCGTTGGCATCGTTCTCGACGATGCGCTGCAGCCCCGAGAGCTGCGAGCCGTCGTCGAGCGCCATCAGGGTCACGCCCTGCGTCGCCCGGCCGAGTTCGCGGATCTCGGCGACACGGGTGCGAACCAGAACCCCGCGGTCGGTGATGAGCATGATCTCGTCGTCGGCTCGGACCAGCGTCGCTGCGACGACCCTGCCGTTGCGCTCGCTCTGCTGGATGGCGATCATGCCCTTCGTGCCGCGGCCGTGCCTCGTGTACTCGGCGATCGAGGTCCGCTTGCCGTAGCCGTTCTCCGTCGCCGTCAGCACGCTCTGCGATTCGTCTTCGGCGACCAGCATCGCGATCACCCGCTGCCCCGACTCGAGCGCCATGCCGCGGACACCGCGGGCGCCACGGCCCATCGAGCGGACGTCGTTCTCGTCGAAGCGAACCGCCTTGCCGCCGTCGGAGAACAGCATCACGTCGTGGCTGCCGTCGGTGAGCGCGGCACCGATCAGGTAGTCACCGACGTCGAGGTCGACGGCGATGATGCCGGCCTTGCGCGGATTCGAGAACTCGTCAAGCCCGGTTTTCTTGACCACACCCTGTGCCGTTGCCATGAAGATGAACTGGCTCGCCGGAAAGGTGCGGTTCACGCCGGTGAGGGGCAGCACGACGTTGACCTTCTCTCCGACCTGCAGCGGGAACATGTTGACGATCGGGCGCCCGCGCGACGCGCGCGAGCCCTGCGGCACCTCCCACACCTTCAGCCAGTACACGCGGCCCCGGTTGGTGAAGCACAGGATCGGGTCGTGCGTGTTGGCGATGAAGAGCTGGTCGACCCAGTCGTCTTCCTTCGTCTGCGTCGCCTGCTTGCCGCGCCCGCCTCGGCGCTGTGCCCGGTACTCTCCGAGCGCCTGGCTCTTGATGTAGCCGGTGTGCGAGAGCGTCACGACCATGTCGGTCGGCGTGATGAGGTCCTCGGTCTCGAAGTCGGTCGCGTTGGCCTCGACGACAGAGCGGCGCGCGCCCAGCTTGGTCTGTCCGAACTCCTGCTTGATCGCGAGGAGCTCGTCGGAAATGATCGTCGTGACGCGGGCCGGCGTGGCGAGGATGCCGAGCAGATCGGCGATCTCCGCCATCACGTCCTTGTACTCGCCCAGGATCTTGTCCTGTTCGAGGCCCGTGAGGCGCGACAGGCGCATCTGCAGGATCTCGGAGGCCTGCTCTTCGGACAGGCGGTACAGGCCATCGGGCTGCAGGCCGAAGTTCGGCGACAGGCCGAGCGGCCGATACGCCTCGACGCCGCCGGGCGTGTCGCCGGCGGTGCGCGCGAGCATCTCGCGCACCATCGACGAATCCCAGCCCTTGCTCATCAGCGCCTGCTTGGCCATCGGCGGCGTCGGCGAGGTCTTGATGGTCTCGATGAAGGCGTCGATGTTGGCCAGTGCGACCGCGAGGCCTTCCAGCACATGGCCACGTTCCCGGGCCTTGCGCAGCTCGTAGACCGTGCGCCGGGTCACGACCTCGCGCCGGTGCTCGAGGAAGACCGAAACGAGATCCTTCAGGTTGCACAGCTTCGGCTGGTTGTCGATCAGCGCGACCATGTTGACGCCGAACGTGTCCTGCAGCTGCGTCTGCTTGTAGAGGTTGTTGAGGACGACCTCGGGAACCTCGCCGCGCTTGAGCTCGATCACCACCCGCATGCCGGACTTGTCACTCTCGTCCTGGATGTGGCTGATGCCTTCGAGCTTCTTCTCGTGAACCAGCTCGGCCATGCGCTCGAGCAGGTTCTTCTTGTTCACCTGATACGGGATCTCGTCGACGATGATCGACTGCCGCTGCCCCTTGTCGATGTCCTCGAAGTGGCACTTGGCGCGCAT
>JBBSPY010000377.1:0-3078 GCA_038258415.1 Burkholderiales bacterium | reverse complement strand
GCCGCGGTCACGGGCGTGCGGCCCGGCGAGCGCATCGTCGTCGACGGCCGCCAGAACCTCCGCCCGGGCGCGACCGTGATCGAGCGGGCGCCGGCCGAGACGTCGCGGCCGCGTCGGGGTGCCGCGTCGGCGGCATCGGCCGCCGGCCCGGCATCGGCTCCGGCCTGAGGAGAGGCACATGAACCTCTCCGAGCTCTTCATCCGACGCCCGGTGCTCACCGTGCTGCTCAACGTCGCGATCGTCGTCGCCGGGGCGATCGCCTGGCGCAGCATTCCGGTCGCGGCGCTGCCGAGCTACAACACGCCGGTCATCAACGTCTCGGCGCAGCTTCCCGGGGCGAGCCCCGAGACGATGGCGACGTCGGTCGCACTGCCGCTCGAGAAGCAATTCCAGACGATTCCTGGCATCGCCGTTATCAGCTCGACGAATTCCCTGGGGTCGACCTCGGTGACGCTGGAGTTCGAGCAGGGTCGCGACATCGACGCCGCCGCCGTCGACGTGCAGGCCGCGCTCCTGCGTGCGCAGCGCCAGCTGCCGCAGGAGATGACGCAGCCACCGTCGTATCGCAAGGTCAACCCGGCCGACGCGCCCGTGCTGTTCATGGCGATGACGTCGCCGTCGCTGAGCCTTTCCGACCTCAACGACTACGCCGAGCACCTCATCTCGCCGACGCTGTCGACGCTCGATGGCGTCGCGCAGGTCAACATCTTCGGCCAGAAGCGCTATGCGGTGCGGGTGCGCGTACAGCCCGAGGCGCTCGCGGCGCGCAACATCGCGCTCGACGAGCTGACCAACGCACTGCGCGCTGCCAATGCCAACACGCCGGTCGGCACGCTCGAGGGACCGCAGCAGACGCTGACGCTGCAGGCCAACCGCCAGCTGCGCAACGCCGCCGAGTTCGCCGAGCTCATCGTCGCCAACCGCAACGGGCTGCCGGTGCGGCTGCGCGACGTGGCGCAGGTGGAGGACAGCTACGAGACGGTGAAGACGAACGCCACGTTCAACGGTGAAACGTCGATCTCGATGGCGGTCTACCGCCAGCCCGACGCCAACACCGTGCAGGTGGTCGACGCGGTGCGGGCGAGGCTGCCCGAGTTCCGCTCCCAGTTGCCGCAGTCGGTCCGACTGACGATCGCCAACGACCGGTCCGTCTCGATCCGCGCCGCACTCCACGACGTGACGCTGACGATGCTCGGCACGATCGTTCTCGTCGTCCTCGTCATCTTCCTGTTCCTGCGCCGCTTCGCCGCCACCGTGATCCCGACGCTGTCGCTGCCGGTGTCGCTGATCGGCGCGGTGGCTCTGCTGTGGGCGTTCGGCTACACGCTCGACAACATCTCGCTGCTCGGCCTGACGCTGGCCGTCGGCCTCGTCGTCGACGACGCGATCGTCATGCTCGAGAACATCATGCGCCACGTCGAGGCCGGCGAGCCGCCGTTCGAGGCGGCGCTGCGTGGCTCGCGCGAGGTCGGCTTCACCATCATCTCGATCTCGACCTCGCTGGTCGCCGTCTTCATCCCGATCTTCTTCATGCCGGGCGTCATCGGCCTGCTGTTCCACGAGTTCGCGGTCGTCGTGGCGCTGGCGATCGTCGCCTCGGCCTTCGTCTCGCTGACCCTGGTGCCGATGCTGGCGAGTCGCTTCCTCTCCGACGAGCAGCACAAGAAGCGCCCCGGCGCGCTGGTGCGCGTGTTCGAGCGCGGCTTCGACCGTGCGCTCGGCGCCTACACGCGCACGCTCGATGCCGCGCTGCGGCATCGCGGCATCGTGCTCGTCGTCGCGCTGCTGACCGTCGTGGCGACGTGGGCGCTGTTCGTGACGATGCCCAAGGGCTTCTTTCCCGAGGAAGACATCGGCCAGCTGCGCATCACGACCGAGGCCGCCGAGGACACGTCGTTCCCGGCGATGGTGCAGCTGCAGGCGCGGCTCGCCGAGATCGTGCGCTCCGACCCGAACGTCGCCACCGTCAATTCGTTCAATGGCGGTCAAGGCTCGCAGAACACCGGGCGGATGTTCATCAACCTGAAGCCGCGCGGCGAGCGCGAGCCGATGAAGAAGGTCGTCGAGACACTGCGCCGCAAGCTCCGCGAGGTGCCCGGAATCGCTGCGTTCCTGCAGCCGATCCAGAACCTGCAGCTCGGCGGCAGGCCGAGCAAGGCGCAGTACCAGTACATCCTGCAAAGCGTCAAGGCCGACCAGCTTGCCGACTGGGCGCAGCGGTTGCAGGACCCGATGCGTGCCGACCCGCTGCTGCGCGACGTGACGAGCGATTCCCAGCTCAAGGGCCTGCAGGCATCGCTCAAGATCGACCGCGACCGCGCCAACACGCTGGGCGTGTCGATCGACGCGATCCGCTCCGCGCTCTACAGCGCCTTCGGCGAGCGTCAGGTGTCGACGATCTACACGCCGGTCGACAGCTACCAGGTGATCCTGGAAGTCTCGCCGGCGGCCAAGCAGGACGAGAGTGCGTTCAACGGCGTCTACGTGCGCTCCAGCGGCGGCGCGCTGGTGCCGCTCTCGTCGTTCGCCACCGTCGAGCGCACGGTCGGGCCGACGTCGATCAACCACGTCGGACAGCTGCAGGCGATCACCATCTCGTTCAACCTCGCGCCCGGCACCGCGCTCGGCGACGCCACCGCCGCGATCGAGCGCTATCGCGAGCAGATCCGCATGCCGGCGTCGGTCATCACGAGCTACGGCGGCGACGCCGCGGTCTTCAAGAGCTCGCAGGGCAGCCAGGCGATCCTCATCGTCTCGGCGCTGCTGGTCATCTACGTGCTGCTCGGCGTGCTCTATGAGAGCTACGTGCACCCGCTGACGATCCTCGCCGGGCTGCCGTCCGCTGCCGTCGGCGCGCTGCTGACGCTGCAGCTGTTCGGTCAGGACCTGACGCTGATCGCCACCATCGGCATCCTGCTGCTGATCGGCATCGTCAAGAAGAACGCGATCATGATGATCGACTTCGCGCTGGACGCGCAGCGCACGCGCGGCGCCGCGCCGCACGACGCCATTCGCGAGGCCTGCATCCTGCGCTTCCGGCCGATCATGATGACGACGCTGGCGGCGCTCGCCGGTGC
>JBBSPY010000376.1:0-3084 GCA_038258415.1 Burkholderiales bacterium | reverse complement strand
GGTGCGTGCCGGTGCCAACAACCGCGAGATGGCGATCGCCATGGGCGTCGACATCCGTCTGCTGTTCACGCTCGTCTTCGCCTTCGGCATCGTGCTCTCGGCGCTGGCCGGGGTGATGCTCGGCCCGGTGATCGCCGTCGAAGCGGGGATGGGCGACAGCATCCTGATCCTCGCGTTCGTCGTCGTCGTCATCGGTGGCATCGGCTCGATCACCGGCGCGGCGGCGGGTGCGCTCATCGTCGGCATCGTCGATACGCTCGGCCGGACTGCGCTGCCGCGACTGTTCGACCTGTTTCTTTCGGCCGACTACGCGGCGTCGATCGGGCCGGCGCTCGGTTCGATGATGATCTACCTGGCGATGGTGGTCGTGCTGTTCTGGCGCCCGACCGGCCTGTTCCCGGCGCGGGTCTGACGTGGCAGTGGCCCTGCCCGAACGGCATCGCCGCCTGCCGTGGCCGGCGATTGTCCTGGTGGCGATCGGTGCGTCGCTGCCATGGGCAGCGAATGCGACGGGGATGGAGTACTACCTGGGCGTCGCGACCCGCATCATGATCTTCGCGATCGCGGCATCGAGCCTGAACCTGATCCTCGGCTACGGCGGCATGATCAGCTTCGGCCACGCGGCGTTCCTCGGCGTCGGCGCGTACGCGGTCGGCATCGCCGCCTTTCACGGCGTCGGCAGCGCCTGGCTCGCGTGGGGGGTGGCGCTGGCGTTCAGTGCCGTGGCTGCGCTGCTCGTCGGTCTGGTGGTGATCCGCACGCGCGGCGTCTACTTCATCATGATCACGATGGCGATGTCGCAACTGCTGTACTTCTTTTTCGTCGGCCTGCGCACCTACGGCGGCGACGACGGGCTGCGGATCGTCGCCCGCCCCGCGATCGGGATGGGCCTCGACATCACGAACGACACCGTCTTCTTCTTCGTGACGCTGGCATGGCTGGTGCTGGTGCACGTGCTGATGGCGGTGGTCGTCCGGTCGCGCTTCGGGCTGGCGCTGAGCGCGATCCGCGAGAACGAGCAGCGCGCGCTCGCGGTCGGCTACAACGTCGCCCGCTACCGGCTCGGCGCCTTTGTGCTCGCTGGCGCCATGGCCGGCTTGGCTGGCGCCCTGCTGGCGATGCACAACCTCTACGTCAGCCCGCAACTGCTGCACTGGTCGCAGTCCGGAACGCTGCTGATCATGGTCGCGCTCGGCGGCGTCGGCTACTTCTACGGCGGCATCCTCGGTGCTGCCGCGCTGCTGGCGCTCGAAGAACTGCTGTCGAGCAACTTCACCTACTTTCATGTGTACACGGGGCTGGTCCTGCTGGCCATCGTCCTCCTGGTCCCGGACGGCCTGAGCTCGGTGTCGCGCTGGCGGCGCATCCGGGCCGCGGCGCAGTGAGCACGCCTCACGCGCTCGACATCCGCGGCCTGCGCAAGAGCTTCGGCGGACTGATCGCAACGCGCGACGTCGACCTGATCGTGGAAGCCGGCCACATCCACGCCGTCATCGGTCCCAACGGCGCTGGCAAGACGACGCTGATCTCGCTGCTCGCCGGCTCTCTCGCCGCCGACGCCGGGCAGATCGCGCTGTTCGGAACGCCGATCGCGCATCGGTCGCAGGAAGCCCGCGTCAACGCGGGTCTCGTGCGCTCGTTCCAGGTCACGAGCGTGTTCTCGGCGCTGACGGTGCTCGACAACCTCGTGGTCGCGGTGCAGCGCGACGCCGGCCCGTGGTGGTCGCTGTTCAAGTCGACGGCGCGCGACCGAGCGGTCCGCGACCGGGCAGCGGCGATTGCCGAGCGGGTCGGCCTCGGTGAGTCGATCGACCTTCCCGCGATGTCGTTGACGCATGCTGCCCGACGGCGCCTCGACGTCGGGCTTGCCCTCGCCACCGAGCCGAGGATGATCCTGCTCGACGAGCCGATGGCCGGCATGGGCCACGAGGAATCGGCCGACATGGTGACGCTGATCCGCTCGCTCAAGGCCGACGCGACGGTGCTGCTCGTCGAGCACGACATGGACGCCGTCTTCTCGCTCGTCGACCGCGTCACGGTGCTGGTCGAAGGCGCGATCCTCGCGACCGACACCGTCGAGGCGATCCGCACGAGCCCCCAGGTCCGTGAGGCCTACCTCGGCGAGGACGAGCTCGGGTGACGCCGCTCCTCGAAGTGAAGGATCTGCACGCGGGCTACGGCGCCAGCGAGGTGCTGTTCGGCGTCGACTTCCAGGTGGCCGAGGGCGAGGTGGTGACGCTGCTCGGCAAGAACGGCATGGGCAAGACCACGACCGTTCGCAGCATCCTCGGGCTGAATCGACCGACCGCCGGCAGCGTGGTGTTTCGCGGCCAGCCGATCGAGCGCCTCGAGGCCGACCGCATCGCCCGGCTCGGCATCGCAGTCGTTCCCGAAGGGCGCCAGATCTTCACCAATCTCTCGGTCGAGGAGAACCTCCAGGCGTTCGCGGCACGCCGAAACGAACATGCGGAGCCCTGGACCGTGGAACGCGTCTACGAACTCTTTCCGCGGCTGCGCGAGCGGCGGACCAACGGCGGTGGCCAGCTCTCGGGCGGCGAGCAGCAGATGCTGGCGATCGGCCGCGCCCTGACCACCAACCCGCACCTGCTGATCCTCGACGAGGCCACCGAGGGCCTTGCGCCTCTGGTGCGCGAGGAGATCTGGTCGTGCCTCGCACAACTGCGCGGCTACGGGTTGACCATCATCGTCATCGACAAGTACATCCGCCGCCTCGTCAAGCTCGCCGACCGGCACACCATCCTCGAGAAGGGGAAGGTCGTCTGGCAGGGTGCGTCGGACGAACTGTCGCGTCGCCACGACCTGTGGGAGCGTTACCTCAGCGTTTGAGCGGTCTATCGACAGCGGCGATAATTTTCGACAGGTTTCAGGCCAGTCCTGCGAGGAACAAGCCATGTCCGAAGCGACCTACGACGCGTATCGTGAAGCCACGGCGGGCCGCGCCAACGTCGGCGACACACCGGAGCTTCGCGCCTACTACGCCGAGCTCGACCGCCTCGACACGGCAGCCCTGTGGACCGTCGCCAACAAGATCGAGCCTTGGCAGCCGAAGTCGGACTCCGTACC
>JBBSPY010000375.1:0-3113 GCA_038258415.1 Burkholderiales bacterium | reverse complement strand
GCCGGTCAGGATTGGACGCTTTCGTGGTGCCGAGGCCCGACACCGGCGATTTCACACAGGGTGCAACCTCGCCGACGCCTTCGATGTCGATGGCATGAACAACAGGCGTGGCGGCGCTCGCAGGCGCCGCCGCGGCATGCGCGCCGCCGGCTTCGAATCGCTTGAACCAGGCCTCCGCCTCGGCACGCTCCATCTCGCGCTGCCACGCGAGGTGTCGCGAGTCTCCCGTCGAAGCGCGCGATCCGGCTTGCGATCCCCGGAGCAGCGGGTCGAGGATCGATGCCGGCAACACACCGCTCATCGCGCCTCCCCGGTTGCATCGGCTCGGGCGTCGTCGGGCGTGGCGCCGCGGCGCCTGAGCCAGTCGTCGTCGGCTTGAGCCGCCTGCTGCGCCGCTGCGAGCGCCGCCTGCTCGCGGAAGTGGGCCTCGCGATGGCGGGCGATCGCTTCGAGCCGGGCTTGCTGCTGGCGACTGTCGGCGCGCAGCCGCTCCTGTTCCTGACCGAGCGTGTTCAGCGCCTCGACGGCCCGCTCGAGCCGAGAGCGCAGATCGCTCAGGTAGATCAGCCGGCTGCGCGCCCGCGCCGGGTCGATGGCCGAAGTGACCGTCGGCAGCACACTCAACGCCACCGCGCGGTGCTCGTCCTCCAGACGCCGGCATTCGTCGCTGCGCGCCTCGTGGCGTCGCGTCGCGTCGGCGAGCTCGGCACGCAGGGCATCGAGCCGCCAGCCCTCGCGCTTGTGCAGCGCTTCCAGGGGGTAGCGGAGCGACCGGCCGTCGAAGCTCATGGCTGGCCCCGCGAGGAAGTCGGCGCGGCGAGCGCGGCGAGCATCGCAAGCGACTCGGCGCGGTCGATGCCGCCGTTCGATTGCCTCATGAAATCGAGCAGACGAGGCTCGACGGCCAGCGCCCGGTCGAGTTCCGCGTTCGAGCCGGCGACGTAGGCGCCGATCTCGACCAGCGACCGGTTGCGATCGAGCGTCGCCAGCGTTCGCGTCACGTGCGATGCGGCGGCGCGGTCGCCATCGCACGTCAGGTCGGGCATCAGGCGACTGGTGCTGCGCAGCACGTCGATGGCCGGGTGGACACCGCGATGGGCCATGTCTCGCGACAGGACGATGTGGCCGTCGAGCGTCGCGCGCAGGCAGTCGGCGATCGGCTCGTTGAGATCGTCGCCCTCGACGAGCACCGTCAAGAGCGCCGTGATGGCGCCTCCGGATGCCGACGTACCGCAGCGCTCGCACAAGGCCGGCAGCTCGCCGAACACCGAAGGCGTGTAGCCGCGCGCCGTCGGCGGCTCGCCCGCTGCGAGACCGACCTCGCGGCGGGCCATCGCGAAGCGCGTGATCGAGTCCATCGTCAGGAGCACCTGGCGCCCGTCGTCGCGGAAGTGCTCGGCGATCGCCATCGCCGCGTAGGCCGCACGCAACCGCGCCAGCGCCGGCTGGTCGGAAGCGGCAACGACGACGACCGAGCGGGCCAGTCCCTCGTCGCCGAGGTGCTTCTCGACGAAGTCGCGCACCTCGCGACCGCGCTCGCCGATCAACGCGATGACGTTGACATCGGCGCGCACATGGCGGGCGATCATGCCGAGCAAGGTGCTCTTGCCGACGCCGCTTCCGGCGAAGATGCCGACCCGCTGGCCCTGGCCGAGCGTGAGCAGGGCGTCGATCGACCGGATGCCGGTCTCGAGCACGGTGCCGATGCGCGGCCGCAGCATGGGGTTGATCGGGCTTGCCCGCGCCGGTCGGCGTTGGCGGGGCAGTGGGTCCGGCCGGCCGTCGAGGGCGCGGCCGAAACCGTCGACGACGCGACCGAGCAGGGCATCGCCGACGCCGACGTCGGCGACCGCGCCGCCGGCCATCACCTCGCAGCCCGGAGCAATGCCGGTCGCGAGCCCGTACGGCATCAGGGTGACGCGACCGCCGCGCATCGCCACGACCTCGGCCTGGACTGCGGGCGCAGGCGCCCGGGCCATGATCGTGCAGACTTCGCCGAGCACGACGTCGGGGCCCTCCGATTCGATCGCGAGGCCGGAGAGCTGGCGCACGATGCCGAGGCGACGCGACAGCTCGGTGATGCGCGTTGCTTCGCGGACACGCGCCAGCGCGCTCATCGGGCCACCCTCGAATCCGTGTCCGCGGGCGAGGACCCCGCTGCCGCGGCCGACCAGGCGTCTCGCAAGCGCGCCAGTTGAACGTCGAGACGTGCATCCAGGCTGCCCTGATCGGAATCGACGATGCAGCCGAGCGGGCCGACTGCAGCATCGCCGACCCACTCGACGCTGGCATGACGCTCGAGTGCGCTGCCCTTGCGGCTCCAGTCGACGACGCTCGGCAGGTCATCCGGATGAACGCGGATCCGCAGCAGCCGGGCCTGGCCGATGCGCGACACGGCGGTGCTGACGAGGCCGCGCAGCTGCGCCTCGGCGGCGCCGCGATCGGTCCCGTCGCCGACGATGCGGCAGATGGCCTCGAACGCCGCCTCGACCGCGTCGGGCTCGAGCGCCTCGAGCCGCGAACGACTCTCGCACTCGAACGCTTCGACCAGCCGCTGCAGGCGCTGCAGCTGTGCGTCGGCAAGGACATCGGCCACCTGTCGCAGTCGGGCCGTCTCTGCGTGCAGGCTTTCGGTGGCTCGGGCAAGCGCGGCGTCGATGCGCAGCTGCGCCTCCGTCAGGCCTTCGACCAGGCCCTGACGCCGACCTTCCTCCAGCCCGTCGTCGCGACCACGCGCTAGGCCCTCGGCGTACCCCTTGTGTTCGGCCTCGGCTTCGAGACGCGCCACGTGCATCGCGAGGCGCTGCTCGGCGTCGCCCGGAGGCACCGCGGAATGTGGCGCGGCACCAGCGCGCGCGGGGCGCAGCAAGGCCCGCGGCTGAGCATCGAGCTCGATGCCGCGCAGGATCCCGGCGTCGCCCGCAGACATCAATGTGACTCGGCTCGGGCGGCTGCCCGGTCCGGGGCCAGGCGGCGCCAGGTGCTGGAGACGCGCGCCACGGCGCGGTGGCGCACCGTCGGCAGTGGGGTCGGAACGCGGTCGGCCACCTTCCGAAGCAACGCGGTGAGCAGCATCGCCTCGAGTCGCGGCGCAGGATGTTGCAACGCGGCCT
>JBBSPY010000374.1:0-3120 GCA_038258415.1 Burkholderiales bacterium | reverse complement strand
CGTCCAGGGCACCCTGGCCTCGGTGCGCACGATCTTCTCGCTCTCGTGCTTGGTCATGAAGTACGGGTGGTCGAGGTTCTCGGCCTCGTCGAACATGTCCTCGCGGAAAACGCCTTCGTACAGACCCGCTGCGGCGATCGAGCTGACGTGGTGCAGGTGGCCGGCGTCGATCGACTTGCAGAACTCCACGACGGCGCGGGTCCCGTCGATGTTGACGGCCACCTGCGACTCGGCGTCGGCCGACAGGTCGTAGACGGCAGCGAGGTGAAAAACGTGGTCGATCGTGCCCTTGAGCTTCTTCACGTCGTCGGCCGAGACACCGAGCCGCTTGGCGGTGAGGTCGCCAGCGACGGCGACGACGCGCGCCTTCGCGCCCGTCGCCTTGGCCGCATCGCCCCAGTACTCGCGCAACGTCTCGAGCTTGTCGATGCTCTCCGGGCGGATCAGCACGTGAACGACCGAGCCGCGCCGCGCGAGCAGCGCCTTCACGAGCCGCTTGCCGATGAATCCGGTGGCGCCGGTGACGAAGTAACGCATGTGCTGCTCCCCGATCGAAAACGTCGGCCGATTCTTCTTCAACGAGGCGCCGGGCCGCGCGGGGCAAACCCCGATCCGAGATGCGTTCTAGGGTGGCCGTACCAGCGATCTAGGGTGCGCGCCCGATCGTTTCTTCCTAGAGTGGCTCCTGTCGCCGCAAGAAGGCGAACGCGATTCACACGAACCACATCAGGAGCAAACGAGATGGTCAAGAAACTCAAGGCGATGGCCGACAAGCAGAAGAACTCGGCCGGCGCGGGCCTCTTCGACAACGCCCTCGCCGCTTCGGTGCGCGATTCGGCCGAGAAGATCTGGCTGGCCGGCATGGGCGCCTTCGCCAAGGCGCAGGCCGAAGGCAAGCAGGTGTTCGAGTCGCTGGTCAAGGACGGCGCAGCGCTGCAGAAGAAGACGCAGAGCGTGGCCGAGGAGAAGTTCGGAGAGGTCAGCGGCAGGATGTCGAACATGGCCGAGGGCATGCAGAACAAGGCCGGCCAGCACTGGGACAAGCTCGAGTCGATCTTCGAGGCACGCACCGCCCGGGCGATGCACAAGCTCGGCATGCCGACGTCGAAGGACCTGCATTCACTGAGCGGCCGGATCGACGCGCTGTCGGTGAAGATCGATGCGCAGACCGTCGCGCCAAAGGCAAAGCGCGCCGCAAGCAAGACGGCCACGAAGAAGGCACCGGCGAAGAAGGCTTCCGCCAAGCGCGCGTCGCGCAAGGGCACCGCGAAGACGGCCTGATCGACGTCGCACCCGACGAAGCAAGAGGACGCCGCGGCGTCCTCTTCGCCTTTCAGGTCCGGACGATGCGACCCAGGTAGCGAATTGGCAGTCGCGTCCAGTGCCGAGTCAGCTCGTCGCAGGCGGGGCCGATCTTCATCGTCCTGGTCGTCGCACTCGAGAGTCGGTCAGCGCGTGTACTGTCCCGGGAAGAACCAGATCAGCGCTGCCGTCATGACAAGGTAGCGTCCGAACTTGCCGATCGTCATGTAGGCGATGCAAGGCCAGAACGGCAGCCTCAGCCAGCCGGCGACGGCGCACAGCGGGTCGCCGACGACCGGCAACCACGACAGCAGGCAGGCCTTCGCGCCGAACCGGCGCAGCCAGAGCAGCGCGCGACCGTCGGGGTGCTTGCGCGTCACGCGCTCGTAGGCGCGCTCGGCGCCATATCCCATCCACCAGGTCAGCGCGCCGCCGAGAACGGCGCCGGCGGTCGCGGCGAGCACCGCTGGCCAGAACATCTCCGGATTCAGCTTGACGAGCGCGAACACCGCCGGCTCGGAACCGAGCGGAACGAGGGTGGAGGCGATGAAGGCGATGAAGAAGACCGTCGACAGGCCGACCTCGGGCAGCGCCAGCACCCGCATCAGCCAGTCGAGCCAGACGTCCATCGAATCCGATTATCACGAGCCCCGTCACCGGGCTTGCACCGAGGCGAGAGGCGGCGGACCCGCCGCTATACTGCCGCTCCTTTTTCAGGCACCCACCCCGCCCATGCGCATCGGCCATATCACGCTGACGAACCGCTTGTTCGCAGCGCCGATGGCGGGGGTCACCGACCGGCCCTTCCGCAGCCTCGTCAAGCGCCTGGGCGCCGGCTATGCGGTGAGCGAGATGGTGACGTCGCGCAAGGACCTGTGGACCAGCCTGAAGACGAGCCGCCGCGCCGACCACGCCGGCGAGGCCTCGCCGATCGCCGTGCAGATCGCCGGGACCGACGCGGGCATGATGGCGGAGGCTGCCGTCTACAACATGGACCGCGGCGCCGAGATCATCGACATCAACATGGGCTGCCCGGCGAAGAAGGTGTGCTCGAAGTGGGCGGGCTCGGCGCTGATGAAGGACGAGCCGCTCGCTCTGGCGATCGTCGACGCCGTCGTCGCGGTGTGCGCACCGCGCAACGTGCCGGTGACGCTGAAGATGCGGACCGGCTGGTGCGCGAGCGAGCGCAACGCGGTGGCAATCGCGCGCGCCGCCGAGGTATCGGGTGTGGCGATGGTCGTCGTCCACGGCCGCACGCGCGAGCAGGGATATGCAGGGTGCGCCGAGTACGACACGGTGTCGGCTGTCAAGGCGGCGCTGCGCATCCCGGTCGTCGCCAACGGGGACATCGACTCGCCGGCCAAGGCGCGCGACGTGCTCGCCGCGACCGGTGCCGACGCCGTCATGATCGGCCGCGCGGCGCAGGGTCGACCCTGGATCTTCGGCGAGATCGGCCACTTCCTGGCCACCGGCGAGACCTTGCCGCCTCCGGCCACCGCCGACGTCGCGCGCTGGCTGCTCGAGCACCTCGACGACCACTACTCGCTGCACGGCGAACACTCGGGTGTTCGCAGCGCGCGCAAGCACATCGGCTGGACGTTGCGCGGCCTGCCCGGCGGCGACGACTTCCGCGACCGGATGAACACCATCGACGAATGCGCGGCGCAACGCAGCGCCGTGGCGGACTGGTTTCGCGCGCTTGCCGATCGATCGCCGCGCCTGCCGGCGGCCACCGCGACGGCGTTGCACTAGGGCCAGCCCCATGGCCACCAAGCGCCTTGTCGAAGACTGCATCCGCGAGAGCCTCGACACCTACTT
>JBBSPY010000373.1:0-3126 GCA_038258415.1 Burkholderiales bacterium | reverse complement strand
GCGCCCAGGCCGTAGACGGTCTCGGTCGGGAAGGCGACGAGTTGACCGGCGACGATGCGTTCGACCGCGCCGGCGAGCACGGCGGCGTCGCGTCCGTCGGCAACGGAGTTGGGCGAGGTCACCGCGGCAGCTCGCGAGCGAGACCGAGGATCGCCGCCGCCTCGCCCGCCACGACTTCGGCCGCGTCGAGCGTCGGCGCGGTGACGGTGAGGTGCCCCATCTTGCGGCCGGCCCGCGGCTCGCGCTTGCCGTAGAGGTGCAGCGCCGCGCCCGGAAGCGCGAGAACGCGCGCCCAGTCGGGCTCGCGTGCCGCGCCATCATCGGCCCGCCACAGATCGCCCAGCAGGTTGAGCATCACCGCCGGCGAATGCAGGCGCGGCGCGACCAGCGGCGCGCCGACCAGTGTTCGCAGCTGCAGGTCGAACTGCGAGACGTCGCAGCTGTCGATGCTGTGATGACCCGAGTTGTGCGGGCGCGGTGCCATCTCGTTGGCGACGAGCGAGCCGTCGTCGAGCACGAAGAACTCGACACACAGGACGCCGACGTAGCCGAGATCGTCCGCCAGCCTGCTCGCGAGCGCGACCGCTCGCGAGCGCTGCGCCTCGGTCGCCGCGGCTGCGGGCACCCGGGTGACGGCGAGGATGCCGTCGCGGTGAGCGTTGGCCTGCACCGGCAGCTGCACGACGTGCCCGTCCACGCCGCGTGCGACCACGACGCTGAGCTCCGACGCCAGCGCCACCTGCTGCTCGAGCACGCAGGCGACGCGGCCGAGCTCCTCGTAGGCGACGGTCAATGCCGCGCGATCGGCGACTCGACGCTGACCCTTGCCGTCGTAGCCGAGGCGCGAGGTCTTCAGGATCCCGGGGAACAGACCGCCGCCGATGTCGTCGAGGTCGGCCGCGGCGTCGATCACGGCATGCGCCGCGCAGGCGATCCCGCACGCGGTGAACGCCGCCTTCTCGCGCGCCCGGTCCTGGCAGACCGATACCGATGCGGCTGCCGGTGCCACGACGGCGTGGCTCGCGAGTGCGTCCAGCGCGGCCGCCGGGACGTTCTCGAACTCGGTGGTCACGGCAGCGCAGCGTGCACCGAACTCGGCCAGAGCCGCCGGGTCCAGGTAGTCGGCGCGCAGGTGCACGTCGGCGACGCGTCCGGCCGGGCTGTCGGCGTCCGGGTCGAGGACCGTCACGGCGTAGCCGGCGCGCTGGGCGGCGTGCACGAACATGCGCCCGAGCTGACCGCCGCCCACAACGCCGAGCATCGCGCCCGGCGCGATGAACGAACTCACTTCAAGTCGGCCGACATCGCCACGGCGGCATCGCGTTGCCGCGCGCGAAACGCGTCCAGCCGGGCTCGCAGCGCGGGGTTCTCGGTGGCGATCATGGCGATGGCGAAAAGAGCCGCGTTGGCGGCTCCTGCAGCACCGATCGCGAAGGTGGCGACCGGAATGCCGCGTGGCATCTGCACGATGGAATACAGCGCATCGAGGCCGCTCAGCGAACGGCTGTGCACCGGCACGCCCAGCACCGGGACCGTCGTCTTCGCCGCCAGCATGCCGGGCAGATGCGCGGCCCCGCCGGCACCGGCGATGATCGCGCGCAGCCCGCGCGCGGCTGCAGCCTCGGCATAGGCGAACATCTCGTCGGGCATGCGATGCGCCGAAACGACCCGCGCTTCGTGACCGATGTCGAACTCGGCGAGAATTTCCGTCGCGGCGCGCAGGGTGTCCCAGTCGCTGCTGGAGCCCATCACGACACCGACGACGACCGTCGAATCGTTTTTCTCCACCACATTCCCGTGCGCCGGCCGATCGCCCGTCGACGCACATCAACGACGAGGGTTGAATTCTAGGCGGCGGTGCTGCACCTTCGGGGTCATCCGCCGCGCCAGCGAACAAACCATGCAGACCATCACCACCGCAAACTTCGAGGTCGAGCTCATCGAGGCCTCTTCCGTCCAGCCCATGCTCCTCGACATCTGGGCCGAATGGTGCGGCCCTTGCAAGGCCCTCGGCCCCGTGCTCGAGAAGCTCGAAACCGACTACGCCGGACGATTCGGCCTCGGCAAGCTCGATGCCGACGCCGAGCCCGAGATCGCCAGCCAGCTGTCGCAGATGTTCGGCGTTCGCAGCATTCCGTTCTGCGTGCTGTTCAAGAACGGGCAGCCGGTCGACGGCTTCGTCGGCGCGCTGCCGGAGCGCGAGGTTCGCGCGTTTCTCGACAAGCACGTGGCTGGCGAGGTCGAGGGCGACGCCTCGGCGGACGCGGATGCTTCGCCGGACGGAGCCGATGACGTCAACCGGCTCGACAAGCTCGCCGCGGCCGTCGCATCGGCACCGGACAACCAGTCCGCGCGCGCCGACTACCTGCGCGCGCTGCTCGACGACGGTCTCGTTGCCGAGGCACGCGCCGCATGGGATCCGGTGGCGAAAAGTGTCATCCTGGAACCGAGGCTGTCCGCCGCGGGGCTGCGCCTCGACGCTCTCGAGGCGCTGCCGACGTTGCGACCGCAGGACGAGCTGGAAGCCGCCATCGCCGCCGACAAGCGGGACTTCCAGGCCCGCTTCGATCTCGCGCAGCGCCACTACGCCGAGCGCCGCCACACCGAGGCGATGGACGCGTTGCTCGAGATCCTGATGCGCCAGAAGGCGTGGAACGACGAGCTGGCGCGGAAGTTGTACGTATCGGTCCTCGACGCGATGAGCAAGCCGGTGGTCGCCCCTGGCAAGGCCGACGCGCCTGTCAAGGGAACGCTGGAAGTGGCGGGCCGCTTCGTTTCCGCGACGTCCGATCCGGTCGTCGACGGTTACCGGCGCAAGCTCAGCATGGCGCTGTTTTGATCAGCCGGCTTCGGTGATGCCTTCGCACAGCGAGATGCAGGTCCGCTGGAAGAGACGGTATTCCGCCCACTGGGTCTTGGCGAGCTGGAGGAAGTGGTCTGCTTTCTCGGCGTCTCCGGCGGCACGGTAGACGGCGGAGAGCATGGAATGAATCGAGGCGAGATCGTCGACCTGTGTAGTGGGGTCGATCGCTGCCGTCGCCTTCGTCGCGGCGCTAAGTGCTTCCGCATGACGACCGAGACGGCTGAAACACCACGCCTCGTCCGCGAGCCAGACGCTACGCTCGC
>JBBSPY010000372.1:0-3151 GCA_038258415.1 Burkholderiales bacterium | reverse complement strand
GCCGCGGGTGTAGGCGACCGTGTCGATGCCTGACAGCGTCTGGCCCGCATCGACCAGCGCCGCCCGCACGAGGGGCGCCAGGCGACGAACGTGATCGCGCGAGGCGAGCTCCGGCACCACGCCGCCGTAGGCCGCGTGCAGGCCGACTTGCGAGTGCAGCGACTGGCCGAGGAGCACCGGCGTCCGCCTGCCCGCCAGCTGGACGACGGCGACCCCGGTTTCGTCACAGGACGTCTCGATGCCGAGGATCAGCACGGTGACCGACCGTGGCGCGGACAATGCGAAAGTAGACGCGACATGTCTGTTTTGGTCGAATTCAGGATATTGTTCGATCTACGAGCCATCACTCCACGCGACCACGCGAAAGTCCATGCACAAGCAGTCGCTCTCATTCAGCGTCCGGATCGCTCGAACTCGCAACGACGTCCAGGCCGCCTGCCGGGTTCGCGCCACGTCGTACGGGCACCACGTTCCGCAACTCGGCGAGGCCCTGCTCGAGCCGGACCTTCTCGACGCTGATCAGAACACGGTATCCGTGCTGTGCGTCGACAAGGCGACCGGCAGCGCCGTCGGCACGGCGAGATTCCAGACCAACGCGGGTGGCATGCTGCTGATCGAGCACAGCGTGTCGCTGCCCGGCGACATGAAGGACGACAGCCGGGCCGAGATCACGCGGCTGTCCGCGGTGCCGGGCGCCGACCCGCTGGTCAAGATCAGCCTGATGAAGGCGAGCTACCTGTTCTGCCTGGCCACGCAGGTGCGCTGGATGGTGATCTGCTCGCGCAAGGAGGCCTTGACGCGGCAGTACCGGCGCCTGGGATTCACGAACCTCTTCGACGACGGGCGGTGGATCCCGATGTCGCACGTCGGAAGGATCGACCATCAGGTTCTCAACCTGAACGTCACGGCTGTCGAGCGCACCTGGCGCGAGGAACGAAACGGTCTCTACGACTTCTTTTTCAATACCGTCCACCCCGACATCCAGCTCTTCTCCACCGAGCCGGCGCTGCCGGCACGGGGCCGCGTGGATTGGAAGGCGCCGGCGCCGGCCTGGCTTTCGCCCGCCGGCGGGATGCGCAACAGTCCGCCCGCGGTGCGTGCCCCGTCAGCCGGAGCGGTTCTCGTCAGTTAGGGAGCCGGCCGACCGCGGCACGCCGTCGAGAGCGCCCTGCCGCTCGCTCTGTCTGAGCGCGAGCCAGGGATAGATGGCTCGCCGAAGGTCGTCGATCGAGAAGGGCTTGCCGAGGGTGTCGTCCATACCCGCGTCGATTGCCTTGCGCGAAAGTTCTTCGTCGGTCGCTGCCGAGAGGGCCACGATCGGAATGCGCGCCAGGCCCGCTGCGGCCTCCTGGACCCGAATCGAGCGGGTCGCATCGAGGCCGTTCATGTTCGGCATCATGCAATCCATCAGGACAAGATCGGGCCGATCGACGTCGCGCAGGGCCTTGCGAACGGCTTCCTCCCCGTCGCTGGCGCGTTCGACGTGATGCCCCTGGTTGGCGAGCATGGAGCTGGCGACCAGGAAGTTCACGTCGTTGTCCTCGGCAAGCAGGATGCGTGAACTGAACGCCAACCCGTCGTCCGCAATGCCTTCTTCCATCGCATAAGACGGGGGCTCTGTCGGCTCGAACGGGAGCGTCAACTCGAACACGGAGCCGAAGCCGAGCCTGCTGACCAGGGTGATGTCGCCGCCGAGCAGCTGGGCGATCTCGCGAGCGATCGTGAGTCCGAGGCCGGTGCCCTGTCGCTGTCCGTCCAGCGGCGCGCCGACCTGTCGGAAAGCGTCGAAGACGGCACGCTGGTTCTCGTCGCTGATGCCAACGCCGGTGTCGCGAATCCGGAACTGGATGCGGCCCGGAAGGACGTCTGCCGAAACCATCAGCTGTACCCAACCCTCGTGCGTGAACTTGATCGCATTGCCGAGGAGGTTGTGCAGGATCTGCCGGGTGCGCACGGGATCGCCGACGACCCAGAGCGCCCCCGTCAGAGGGCAATCGAGGGTGAAGGCCAGTCCCTTCTCCGCAGCGCGTACCGAGTAGATGTCGGCGAGGCGCTGGATTTCGCTCCAAAGGTCGAACGAGACACGTTGAATCCGCATCTGTCCGGAGTCGACGCGCGACACGTCGATGAGGTCCGTCACCAGCCGCAGAAGATGCGTGCCGGAGGACTCGACAAGTTCCATCCGCTTCTTCACCAGAGGGTCGGCCGTCTCGACATGGACCAGCCTGGCGATTCCCAGCATGCCGTGGATCGGCGTGCGCAACTCGTGGCTGACAGTACCCAGGAACTGCGATCTCACGGCGGATTCTCTTTGCACGAGCTCGAGTGCCTGTGCCTTCTCGGCCGAAACCCGAGCCGCATGAATGCGCAGGACGAACACCTCGCAGAGTCTTGCCTCCGACCGGCTCACGGACGCGAGCACGGAAGCGAGGAACAGGCTCAGGCCGATGGCGTAGTAGACACCGGTCGGGTCGAGGCGGACGAGCATGCCGAGCGCCATGGGGGCGATGATCGGCACGACATAGGCCGCGGTCGCCAGCTTGCTGGCCTGGAAGCCGAAGGCGGCGACGCAGGCCACGCAACCCACGCTCGCGAGCGCGATCGACGCGGTCGCGACGTCGTACTGCATGAGCCAGAAACCTGCGACGCCCCAGACGAGCCCGTCGAGCGCGAGCAGCCAGTAGGTTCCGACGCGCCAACCCGGCCCTGACGGATAGCCGTGCCGCTGGTAGACCCGAGACTGAACGATCCGGGGCAGCGTCACGATCACCTTCGCAAACAGCCACAGCGCCATGAGGTAGGGGTGCACGGTGTCCCGAAACTGGAACACCATGACGAACGCAAACGCCGTGGCCAACATCGCCCCGACCCCAGCGTGCGACCACACCATGCGCAGCTGCTCGTCGGCGACCCGCTCACGCTCCTCGGGCGTCAACCCGACGCCGATGCTGCTGGCGATCTGCTCGATCTGCACGGCGCCGCCGGTCAATATCGTTGCAACAGGATCGGCAGATCGGCGGGATACGCCAACCCCTCTTCCTGACAGTGCTGCCGAAAGGCGTCGAGCTGGTCGACGATGCCGCGTTCCGGCCGGTTCGACGACCATTCCCGGAACCAGTCGACGGTGGCCGCGTCCTTCAGGTCGCGAAAT
>JBBSPY010000371.1:0-3174 GCA_038258415.1 Burkholderiales bacterium | reverse complement strand
GACATGCCGGCCGCCAGCCCCTGCGCGCCATCGAGGATGCGTTCGGCGCCGGTGAAGCCGTCGGCGGCCAGGTAGGCCGCGGTGAGTCCGGCGCCGGCCGCATGGGCGACGTGCAGCTGCTTGGAATCCGCCGCGTCGCGCAGGAACTCCCACAGGCCGGCCGACTGCGTGCCGGCCGAGCCGAACGCATGGTTCATCTGCTCGGGCGTGAGGTGCAGCAGATGGCCGACCGCCGCGGCGGCGGCGAGCGTGCCAGCGGTGCCGGTGGTGTGGAAGACGCGGTAGTGCGAGCGGCCGAGAAACTCGCCGACGCGGATGCCGACCTCGTACCCGGCGACGACGGCCGCAAGGAGCTCGGCACCGCTCCGCCCGAGCGCCTGCGCGACGGCCAATGCCGGCGGAAAGACCACCGCCGCCGGATGGAACACGGAGCCGTTGTGCACGTCGTCCTGCTCGGCCACATGCGACGCCGCGGCGTTCGCGACCGCGGCCACGAGCGGGCTCGACCTCGTGCGGTGGATCAGGATCTCGCTGGGTCCGTCGGCCGGCCCCATGCGCTCCATGAAGCGCGCGATCGACTCGACCGCTCTCGCGCCCTTGCCGGCGAGGCACGATCCGATCCAGTCGAGCATGAGGTCCTCGGCGCGTCGCCGCACGGGGTCCGGGATCTGCTCGAAGCGCAGCTGGGCGGCGAAGGTCGCGAGGTCTCGGCCGGGGGAGGAATGAGGTGTCATGCTGATATCTCGAATCGTCTGCGGGGCATCGGGTCGATCAGACCGCACCCGCCTCTCGCAGCGACGCGATGGCGCTCTCGTCGTAGCCGAGCTCGGCGAGGATGGCGTCGGTGTGCTGGCCGAGCGCCGGCACATCGTCCATGCGCGACGATGTCGCATCGCCCTGGCCGGGCGGCAGCATCGCCGGCACCGGCCCGGTCGGCGTGCCGACGTCGACCCAGCGTTCGCGCGCCTTCAGCTGCGGGTGCTCCCACACCTCGTGCATGTCGCGCATCCGCGCGTTGGCGATCTGCGCCTCGTCGAGCCGAGTCGCGACCTCGTCGGCCGTCATGTCGGCGAAGGCGGCAACAATGATCGCGCGCAGCGATTCCCGCGCATCGACACGGCGCGAGTTGGACGAGAAACGCTCGTCGGCAGTGAGTTCCGGCCGGCGCAGCACCCGCTCGCAGAAGGCACGCCACTCGCGCTCGTTCTGCAGGCCGAGCATGACCGTCTTGCCGTCGCCCGCGGGGAAGGGGCCGTAGGGGAAGATCGTCGCGTGCGCGGCGCCGGCGCGCGGCGGCGGCGTCGCGCCGTCGAAGGCGTAGTAGAGCGGGTAGCCCATCCATTCGACCATGCTCTCGAGCATCGAGACGTCGATGCGGCAGCCGCGGCCGGTCTTGCCGCGCGCGATCAGCGCGGCCAGGATGTTCGACTAGGCGTACATGCCGGCGGCGATGTCGGCGATCGAGCAGCCCGCCTTGGCGGGCTCGTCGGGCGATCCCGTGATCGAGAGGAACCCGGATTCGCTCTGGATCAGCAGGTCGTAGGCCTTCTTGTCGCGGTAGGGGCCTGGCCTTCGCGGGTCGTCGCCGTAGCCCGAGATGTCGCAGGCGATGAGCGCGGGATGCTTGTCCTTCAGGACGTCGTACGACAGGCCCAGGCGCGCCGCTGCGCCCGGCGCCAGGTTCTGCACCAACACGTCGGCGCGCTCGAGCAGCACAGCGAGGATGCGTTCGGCCTGCGGGTGCTTGACGTCGAGCGTCAGGCTTTCCTTGGAGCGGTTGCTCCACACGAAGTGCGACGCCAGCCCGCGCACCCGCTCGTCGTAGGCGCGCGCGAAGTCGCCGCTGCCGGGTCGCTCGATCTTGATGACGCGCGCGCCGAGGTCGGCCAGCTGCCGCGTGCAGAACGGCGCCGCGATCGCGTGCTCGAGGGTGACGACGGTGATGCCGTCCAGCGGTCGCATGGCGTGCCTTTCCGTCAGAACGAGCGCGGCAGCCCGAGCAGATGCTCGGCCACGTACGAGTAGATCAGGTTGGTCGAGATCGGCGCCACCTGGTAAAGGCGCGTCTCGCGAAACTTGCGCTCGATGTCGTATTCGTTTGCGAAGCCGAAGCCGCCGTGCGTCTGCATGCACACGTTGGCAGCCTCCCACGACGCCTTCGCGGCGAGGTACTTCGCCATGTTGGCCTGGGCGCCGCACGGCTGGTTGGCGTCGAACAGCTCGCAGGCCTTGAAGCGCATCAGGTTCGCAGCCTCGATCTCGATGTAGGCGTCGGCGATCGGAAACTGCACGCCCTGGTTCTTGCCGATCGGCCGATCGAAGACGACGCGCTCGTTGGCGTACTTCGTCGCGCGCTCGATGAACCAGTAGCCGTCGCCGATGCACTCGGCGGCGATCAGCGTGCGCTCGGCGTTGAGTCCGTCGAGGATGTAGCGAAAGCCCTTGCCCTCTTCGCCGATCAGGTTCTCCTCGGGGATCTCGAGGTCGTCGAAGAACAGCTCGTTGCTCTCGTGGTTGACCATGTTGGTAATCGGCCGGACCTCGAGCCCGTTGCCCACCGCCTGTTTCAGGTCGACGATGAAGATCGACATGCCTTCGGACTTCTTCTTCACCTCGGCCAGCGGTGTCGTCCGCGCCAGCAGGATCATCAGGTCGGAGTGCTGGACGCGCGAGATCCAGACCTTCTGGCCGTTGACGACGTAGCGGCCTTCCTTGCGGACCGCGGTGGTCTTGATCTTCGTCGTGTCGGTGCCGGTGGTCGGCTCGGTCACCGCCATCGACTGGATGCGCAGCTTGCCGGCTGCGATGTCGGGCAGGTACTTGTCCTTCTGGGCCTTGCTGCCGTTGCGCAGCAGCGTTCCCATGTTGTACATCTGGCCGTGCACGGCCCCGGAGTTGCCGCCCGAGCGGTTGATCTCCTCCATGATCACCGTCGCCGCGGTGAGGCCGAGGCCGGTGCCGCCGTATTCCTCGGGGATCATCGCCGCGAGCCAGCCGGCACCCATGAGCGCGTCGACGAACGCTTCCGGATATCCCCGCTGCTGGTCGATCTTGCGGAAATACTCGTCGGGGAACTGGCTGCACAGCTGGCGCACCGCGTCGCGGATGTCCTGGTGCTCGTCGGCCTGGTGCAGCATGTCGAGGTTCTCTCTCGGTGTGTCGATCAGGCGACGG
>JBBSPY010000370.1:0-3175 GCA_038258415.1 Burkholderiales bacterium | reverse complement strand
CAGCACGCTTGGCAGAGCCTGACGCGCGCCGCCGCGGTCCGCGACATCGTCGACGCGTATGCCGGTGTCGACACGGCGCCGCTGTCCGCAGCATGGGCAGCGTGGCGAGATGCGTCGGATGCGCTCGCGTCGGCACGCGGCCGCCAGGGCGACCTGGACCGCGAGCGAGAACGCCTCGCCTGGCAGCTCGCCGACGTCGACAAGCTGGCACCGCGCGAAGGCGAATGGGTCGAACTCGATGCCGAGCACCAGCGCCTCGCCAATGCACAGACGCTGATCGACGCCGCGGCGACGGCGCTCGCGGCGATCGATGGCGCCGACGACCGAGGTTCGGCCGGCCACGGTGCCGAGCACGAAGTGGCGACCGCGATCGATGCGCTCACCCAAGCGTCGTCATTCGATGCGCGGCTCGACGAACCGATCGAGGCGCTGCGCAGCGCCGAGGCGAGCCTGCGCGACGCCTCGCACACCTTGTCGTCGTATCTCGATCGCGCCGAGCTCGACCCGGTTCGCCTGCAGTCGCTCGACGAGCGGCTGTCGGCGTGGCATGGCCTGGCGCGACGGCATCGACGTTCGCCCGAGGACCTTCCGGCGCTCGCCGCGCAATGGCGCACCGAACTCGCCGCCGTCGACGCCGCTGGCGACCTCGATGGCCTCGCCCGCGCCGAGGCCGAGGCGAAGGCGCGCTACGACCGCGAAGCGGCTGGCGTCTCGACGGCGCGCCGCGCGGCCGCGCCGAAGCTCGCCTCGGCGGTGACCCGGCAAATCCGCGCCCTCGGCATGGATGGCGGCCGCTTCGAGGTGGCCCTCGAGCCGACCGGCGCACCGCAGTCGTTCGGCGTCGAGTCCGTGGAGTTTCGCGTCGCGGGCCATGCGGGAACGCAGCCCCGCCCGATCGGCAAGGTCGCCTCGGGCGGCGAGCTGTCGCGCATCGCGCTGTCGATCGCAGTCGTCAGCGGCGAACGCGGCACCGACCGGCGTGGCGGCAGCGCCGCTGCCGGCGCCGCCACGCTGATCTTCGACGAGGTCGACGCCGGCATCGGCGGCGCCGTCGCCGAGACGGTCGGGCGGCTGATGAAGCAACTCGGGCGCGACGCACAGGTGCTCGCCGTCACCCATCTGCCGCAAGTCGCGGCCTGCGCCGACCGACACCTGGTCGTCGCCAAGGCGAGCGAGCGCGGGCGAACGACGAGCAGCGTCGGCGCCGTCGCCGGCGAGGCGCGAGTCGCCGAGATCGCGCGCATGCTCGGCGGCGAGAAACTGTCGTCGACGAGCCTGGCGCACGCGCAGGAGATGCTCGCGTCGGGCGCCGAGGACGTCGCCGCTCCGCGGCGCAAAGCGCGATGAGCGACCCGCAGGCGCAGCGCCCCCGCGAGGTCGTGCTCGTCACCGGCATCTCCGGATCGGGCAAGTCGGTGGCGCTGCACGCGCTGGAGGACGCCGGCTTCTTCTGCGTCGACAACCTGCCGCCCGAACTGCTGCGCGAGTTCCTGCGGCTCGAGAGCCAGCAGCCGGACCGGCGCGTCGCCGTCGCCGTCGACGTGCGCAGCGCCGGGTCGCTGCCGCACCTCCTGCCGCTGCTCGTCGAGCTCGAACGCGAAGGCGTGGCGGTGCGCGTCGTCTTCCTCGACGCGACGACGAGCGCATTGCTGCGCCGCTTCTCCGAAACGCGCCGATCGCATCCGCTCGCCGATCGCGGCGCGCTCGTCGAGTCGATCGAGATCGAGCGGCAGCTGCTGGCCGGGCTGCGCGAGGTCGCCACCGTGGTCGACACCAGCCAGCTGCGCCCGACCCAGCTTCGCGCCTGGATCCGCGAACTCGTCGGCGCCGCCGACAGCCGGCTCGCGCTCGTCTTCCAGAGCTTCGCCTTCCGCTTCGGCGTGCCGCTGGACGCCGACTACGTGTTCGACGTCCGCATCCTCCCGAACCCCCACTACATCCGCGAGCTGCAACCGCTTACCGGCCTCGACGCGAGCGTGGCCGGCTACCTCGCCGAGCAGCCCGAGGCGCGCGAGATGGTCGAACGCATCGGCGACTTCCTCGACCGCTGGCTGCCGGCGTTTCGTGCCGACCAGCGCGCCTACCTCACGGTCGCCATCGGCTGCACCGGCGGTCAGCACCGCTCGGTGTGGATCGCCGAGCGACTCGCCGAGCGGTTCCGCAACGCCGCGTCGGCGCTGGTGCGGCATCGCGAACTCGACCCCGGCCAAGGGGCTCCCTAGCCGATGATGAGCGAGCTTGCCCTTTTCCCTTTGCGCTCGGTGCTGTATCCGGGCGGCCTGCTCGAGCTGAAGATCTTCGAGGCGCGTTACCTCGACCTCATGGCGCGCTGCATGCGCGAGGGTTCTTCGTTCGGCGTCGTCGCGCTCACCAGCGGCACGGAAGCGCGAACGTCGGACGAGCCAGTGGGCCTGCACGACGTCGGCACCCGCGCCGAGCTGATCGACGTCGACGCGGCACAGGCCGGCATCCTGCTCGTGCGCTGCCGCGGCGGCTCGCGCTTCGCGTTGACCGGCTCGCGACAGCAGGCCGATGGCCTGTGGGTCGGCGACGCCACCGCCATAGAGGACGACACGCACGTGCCACCCGGCGAGCGCCACGCCAACCTCGTCGCCAGCCTGGCCGAGGCCGTGAAGACGCTCGGCGAACAAGGCGCACACCCCTTCCTGGAGCCGCACCGCTTCGACGACGCCGGCTGGGTCGCCAACCGTTGGTGCGAGGTGCTCCCGCTGCCGGTCGAGGCGAGGCAGCGCCTGCTCACGGTCGTCGAGCCGCTGGCCAGGCTCGACGTGATCGAGCAACTCATGCAGACGCGGCACGCCAGCGGCTGAGGCCCCGCCGTGCGCGTTTGTGCGGATGCTGCCGTGGCGGCGACGCGCCTAGGATGGGCCAGTCTCGGCCGCGAGGCCGGCCCGTCCACGCGACCCCGGAGTGCCACCATGACCATTCACCGTTTCACCGCGCCGCTGCTCGGCATTGCATTGCTTGCCGGCGCCGCCGGCGCTTCCGCGCAACAGGTCAAGCTCATGACCGGCCCGCAGGGCGGCTCGTGGTACCCGCTCGGCGGCGCCATCGCCAACATCGCCGACAAGCAGGGCATGAGCATGCAGGTCCTGCCCGGCGCGGGCATCGCCAACGTCAAGGGCGTGCAAGGCGGCAAGGCCGACTTCGGCTT
>JBBSPY010000369.1:0-3181 GCA_038258415.1 Burkholderiales bacterium | reverse complement strand
ATCCGCCGCGCGATCCGAAGAAGACCGAAGCGTCGGGTTCGACGGAAGACGACAGCGAGGAGGTCCAGCAGAGCGAGGGCCGCGACGGCAAGCTCGTCGCCGACAAGATCGCGCTCACGACCGACCGTGCCGGCGCCGCCACCTTCACCATCAAGGAGCTGCCGCCGATCGAGCGGCCGAGCCGGATCGACGCCGAGGTCACCTTTGCCGACCCGAACGGCGAGACGCAGACGATCGCCGCGCCGGTCGATTTGTGGCCTAGCGGCGTGGTGCTCGGCGTGCGCACCGGATCGTGGGCGGCGAGCCGTGGTGACGTGGCCTTCAGCGTCGTCGCGCTCGACACGTCGGGCAAGCCGATCAAGGGGCAGAGCGTGTCGGTGATCGGCCGCGTGACGCAGGTCGTCTCGACGCGCAAGCGCCTGGTCGGCGGCTTCTACGCCTACGACAACCGCAGTGACGTGAAGGAGCTCGGCACGCTGTGCTCGGGCACCACCGACGACCGTGGCGTGCTGCGCTGCACGGCCAGGCTCGACGCCGCGGGGCAGGTCGAGATCATCGCGCAGGCCAAGGACGCGCAAGGCCGCGCCGCGAGCGCCGCCGGCACCGTCTATGTCACGAAGCAGGGCGAGCTCTGGTTCGCGCAGGACAACGACGACCGCATCGACGTGCTGCCCGAGAAGAAGCGTTACGAGCCGGGCGAGACGGCGGTGCTGCAGGTGCGGATGCCGTACCGCGAGGCGACCGCGCTGGTCGCGATCGAGCGCGAGGGCGTGCTCGCGACGCAGATCGTGACGCTGCGCGGCGACGACCCGACGCTGCGGATCAGGATCGAACCTGGCTGGGGGCCGAACGTCTACGTGAGCGTGCTCGCCTTGCGCGGCCGCATCCGCGACACGCCGTGGTATTCGATCTTCACCTGGGGCTGGAAGGAGCCGCTCGCCTGGTGGCGCAGCTACTCCGACGGCAGCAAGGAGTGGCAGCCGCCGACGGCGATGGTCGACCTCGCCAAGCCGTCGTTCAAGCTCGGCGTCGCCAAGCTCGTGATCGGCCTCGCGCCGCATGAACTGCAGGTGCAGGTGACAACCGAGAAGCCCGTCTACCAGATTCGCCAGACCGTGAAGACGAAGGTGCGCGTGACGCAGGACGGCAAGCCGCTCGCCAACGCCGAGGTCGCGTTCGCGGCGGTCGACGAAGGGCTGCTGGCGCTCAAGCCCAACACCTCGTGGGACCTGCTGGGCGCCATGTTCCAGGAGCGGCCGTGGGGCGTCGAGACGAGCACGGCGCAGAGCGAGATCATCGGCCGGCGGCACTACGGCAGGAAGGCCGTTGCGGCGGGCGGTGGCGGCGGTCGAGGCGCGGCGCGCGAGCTGTTCGACACGCTGCTGCTGTGGAAGCCGAACGTCACGCTCGATGCCAACGGCGAGGCCACGCTCGAGGTGCCGCTCAACGACTCGCTGACCAGCTTCAAGCTGGTCGCGATCGCCGACGTCGACGTGCAGAAGTTCGGCACCGGCAGCGCGTCGGTCCGCGTCACGCAGGACCTGCAGGTGCTCTCGGGCCTGCCGCCGCTGGTGCGCGACGGCGACCGCTTCGTCGCGCTGATGACGCTGCGCAACACGACGGCGCGCGAGATGAAGGTGAAGGCCACGTTGCAGGGCACGGCGAACCTGCCCGGCAGCACGGTCGGACAGCCGGGCGATCCGATCGCGCGGCGGCCGATCGCGCTGCCGGCGCAGGACCTCGTGATCGCGGCCGGCGCGGCGCAGGAAGTCGTGTGGCCGATCGACGTGCCGGCCGATGCGTTCAGCATCACGTGGGAAGCGGCAGCGGAAGAAGTCGGCGGCCCTGCGGGTGGCTCGGCGAAGGATCGGCTGAAAGTGACGCAGCTCGTGGCGGCCGCGGTGCCGATTCGCGTTTTGCAGGCCACGCTGCAGCAACTCGACGGGCCGTTCTCGCTGCCGGTCGCGGCGCCCACCGACGCGCTGGCGATGGGCGCTGGCGCGGGTGGCGAGCGCAAGCGCGGCGGCCTCGTCGTCGCGGTGCAGCCCAAGCTCACCGGCGCGCTGCCGGGGATGCGCCGCTTCTTCGAGACCTATCCCTTCATCTGCCTCGAGCAGAAGGCGTCGAAGGCGGTCGGCCTGAAGGACGCCGCCCTCTGGGCGACGGTCTCTAACACGCTGCCGACCTACCTCGACAGCGACGGCCTCGCCAACTACTTCCCACCGCGCAGCGGCGATGCGCCGCACGGCAGCGATCGTCTCACCGCCTACGTGCTGGCAGCAACGCACGAGGCCGGCTTCGCGCTGCCCGACGCCGCGCGAGACGCGATGCTCGGCGGCCTCGCCGCGTTCGTCGAAGGCCGCATCGAACGGCGGTTCTGGTCGCCCAGGCCCGACCTCGACGTGCGCAAGATCGCCGCGATCGAGGCGCTGTCGCGCTATGGCAAGGCGACGCCGCGCATGCTCGGCTCGGTCAACGTGATTCCGAACACGTGGCCGACGGCGGCGGTGATCGACTGGCTGCGCATCCTCCAGCGCGTCGACGGCATCGCGGACCGCGCGAAACGCCTCGACGAAGCGAACCAGATCCTGCGCGCCCGGCTCACCTACGCCGGCACGACGATGCGGTTCTCGACCGAGGAGAGCGATTTCTGGTGGTGGCTGATGGACAGCGCCGATGCCAACGCCGGCAAGCTCATCCTTGCCGTGCTCGACGAGCCGTCGTGGAAGGACGACCTGCCGAAGCTCGTCGTCGGCAGCCTGGCGCGACAGCGCCGCGGCGCGTGGCTCACGACGACGGCGAACCTGTGGGGGTCGCTGGCGCTCGACAAGTTCGCGGTGAAATTCGAGAGCGAGCCGATCTCGGGGAGAACGGTCGCGTCGATCGACACCGAAGCCGCAAAGGCCGTCGCCGACTGGACGGCGCAGAAGGAAGGCGCCCGCATCACGCTGCCCTGGCCGGTGGGCAACGGCACCCTTGCCGTGAAGCAGGAGGGGACGGGCAGGCCGTGGCTCACGATCCAGAGTCTCGCCGCAATCCCGCTGAAGGCGCCGCTGGCCGCCGGCTACGCGATCAAGCGCACGGTGACGCCGGTCGAGCAGAAACTGAAAGGCACGTGGTCGCGCGGCGACACGATGCGGGTGCGCGTCGAGGTCGAGGCGCAGGGGGACATGACGTGGGT
>JBBSPY010000368.1:0-3182 GCA_038258415.1 Burkholderiales bacterium | reverse complement strand
TCGTCTTCCATCCGCAGCACGCCGATCGGCCGGCATGTGACGACGACACCCGGCGCGAGCGGAAAGGGCGTGATGACGAGCACGTCGACCGGGTCACCGTCGTCGGAGAGCGTCTGCGGTACGTAGCCGTAGTTGCACGGGTAGTGCATGGCGGTGCTCATGAAGCGGTCGACGAACATCGCGCCGCTGTCCTTGTCAACCTCGTACTTGATCGGGTCGGCGTTCATCGGGATCTCGATGATCACGTTGAACTCTTGGGGCGCGTGCGCACCCGGGGTGACGTTGTGCAGGCTCATGGCGTCGGGCAGCAGGTCTCGGTGGCAGGGCGGATTGTCGCGCGCTTCCCTTAGACTCCTGCGGTTTGCCCGCGCGGCCACGCGTGCGGCGAGCTGACAACCCCACGAGAGACGAGAGAGGAAACAGATGTCCACGACGACGGCGCTCTATGTCGCCCTTGCCTGCGGCCTGGCCGCAGTGATCTACGGCTTCGTTCAACGCAGCTGGATCCTGGCGCAGAGCCCCGGCAACGCGCGCATGCAGGAGATCGCGGCGGCCATCCAGCAGGGTGCCGCGGCTTACCTCAAGCGCCAGTACATGACGATCGGGATCGTCGGCGTCGTCCTGGCGATCCTGATCTTCTTCTTCCTCGACGGCCTCACCGCGGCGGGCTTCGTCATCGGTGCCGTGCTGTCGGGCGCCTGCGGCTTCATCGGCATGAACATCTCCGTGCGCGCCAACGTGCGCACCGCGCAGGCCGCGACGCAAGGCATCGGCCCGGCGCTCGCCGTCGCCTTCAAGGGCGGCGCGATCACCGGCATGCTCGTCGTCGGCCTCGGGCTGATCGGCGTCGGCGCCTTCTTCTGGTACGTGAGCAAGGGCGTCAACGTCGATCCGACGACGCTCAAGCCGCTGCTCGGCCTGGCTTTCGGCTCATCGCTGATCTCGATCTTCGCGCGGCTCGGTGGCGGCATCTTCACCAAGGGCGCCGACGTCGGTGCCGACCTGGTGGGCAAGGTCGAGGCCGGCATCCCGGAAGACGACCCGCGCAACCCCGCAGTCATCGCCGACAACGTCGGCGACAACGTCGGCGATTGCGCTGGCATGGCCGCCGACCTGTTCGAGACCTACGCCGTCACGCTGATCGCGACGATGGCGCTCGGCGCGCTGATGGTCACCGGCGCGACGATCAACGCCGTCGTGTATCCGCTGCTGCTCGGCGGCGTGTCGATCATCGCGTCGATCATCGGCTGCTTCTTCGTCAAGGCGTCGCCCGGCATGAAGAACGTGATGCCGGCGCTCTACAAGGGTCTCGCGGTCGCCGGCGTGCTCTCGCTGATCGCCTTCTGGTTCGTGACGGCGGCGATGTTCCCCGCCGGCCTGCAACTCGCCGGGGGCGGCACCGTCTCGTCGATGGCGCTGTTCGGCGCCTGCGCCGTCGGTCTCGTGCTCACGGCAGCGATGGTCTGGATCACCGAGTACTACACCGGCACGCAGTACAAGCCCGTGCAGCACATCGCCCAGGCATCGACCACCGGCCACGGCACCAACATCATCGCCGGCCTCGGCGTGTCGATGCGTTCCACGGCCTGGCCGGTGCTGTTCGTCTGCGCCGCCATCCTCGTCTCGTACTGGCTGGCCGGGCTGTTCGGCATCGCCGTCGCCGCGACCGCGATGCTGAGCATGGCCGGCATCGTCGTCGCGCTCGACGCCTACGGGCCGATCACCGACAACGCCGGCGGCATCGCCGAGATGAGCGACCTGCCGGCCAGCGTGCGCGACGTCACCGACCCGCTCGACGCCGTCGGCAACACGACCAAGGCCGTCACCAAGGGCTACGCGATCGGTTCGGCCGGTCTCGCCGCGCTCGTCCTCTTCGCCGACTACACGCACTCGCTCGCCGGCCGCGGCCTGGCGGTGAGCTTCGACCTGAGCGACCCGCGGGTCATCGTCGGCCTGTTCATCGGTGGCCTCATCCCCTACCTCTTCGGCGCGATGGCGATGGAGGCCGTCGGCCGCGCCGCCGGTGCAGTGGTCGTCGAGGTCCGGCGCCAGTTCCGCGACATCAAGGGGATCATGGAAGGCACCGGCAAGCCGGAGTACGGCAAGGCCGTCGACATGCTCACCACCGCGGCGATCAAGGAGATGATCGTCCCGTCGCTGTTGCCGGTGGTCGCGCCGATCCTGGTCGGTCTTCTGCTCGGCCCGGCCGCGCTCGGCGGCCTGCTGATGGGCACGATCGTCACGGGCCTCTTCGTCGCCATCTCGATGTGCACCGGCGGCGGTGCCTGGGACAACGCGAAGAAGTACATCGAGGATGGCCACCATGGCGGCAAGGGCAGCGAGGCGCACAAGGCCGCCGTCACCGGCGACACCGTTGGCGACCCCTACAAGGACACCGCCGGCCCTGCGATCAACCCGCTGATCAAGATCATCAACATCGTCGCGTTGCTGATCGTGCCCCTGCTGCCGGCGTCGATGGCGACGACGCTGCCGGCGGCGCATGCGCCGGTGGTTCCCGCGGCGGCCGTGGCGCTGCCGGCCACGTCGGCCGACGCGGCGAGCTTCGTCGTCGAGGGTGGTGTCGTGAAGTTCTACTTCGCGACCGGCAAGGCCGATCTCGCGGCGGGTGCCGAGTCGGCGCTCGCCGAGGTGAACAGCCAGGTCGCGGCAGGCGGCAAGGCCGTCGTCAGCGGCTACGCCGACGCGACCGGCGACGCAGCGGCGAACGAGGCGCTCGCGAAGCGCCGTGCCGAGACGGTCGCCGACGCGCTGAAGACGGCCGGCGTTCCCGCCGACAAGATCGAGATGAAGAGGCCAGACGTGAACACCGGATCTGGAAACAGCGCCGAGGCACGCCGCGTCGAGGTCTCCGTCGTGTCCTGACGGTCGACGAGCGTGACGGTCGCCGACACCGACGACGAGACGCTCGACGCGCTGCAACGCGCGGCTTTCGACTACTTCCTCCGACACACACGCCCCGACTCCGGCCTCGTGCCCGACACGAGCCGCGACGGGTCGCCCTGCAGCATCGCCGTCGTCGGACTGGCGCTTTCGACCTGCCCGATCGGCGTCGCCCGCGGCTGGATCGAGCGCGGCGATGCGGTCGCGCGCTGCCTTGCAGCGCTGCGCTTCTTCAGCAAGAGCGACCAATCGGCCGAGCCGGGATCGAGCGGCCACCGGGG
>JBBSPY010000367.1:0-3187 GCA_038258415.1 Burkholderiales bacterium | reverse complement strand
CGCCGAGGTGACGCTGATCGCCGGCCCGGTCGCGCTGGCGAAGCCGTCGGGCGTACACCTCGTCGACGTGACGACGGCGCTCGAGATGCGCGACGCGACCCTGGCCGCGGTTCGCGGCGCCGACGTGTTCGTGGCGACCGCGGCCGTCGCCGACTGGCGGGTCGATCGCGTCGCCACATCAAAGATCAAGAAGCGGCCGGGCGAGGGCGCGCCGCCGCTGCGCCTCGTCGAGAACCCGGACATCCTCGCCGAGGTCGCCCGGCTGGAGCCGGCGCCGTACTGCGTCGGCTTCGCGGCGGAGAGCGACGACATCGTCGCCAACGCGCGAGTCAAGCTGGCGAAGAAGGGCGTTCCGCTGATCGTCGCCAACGACGGGCCGCGCGCGTTCGGCGCCGACAGCAACGCGATCACGCTCGTCGACGCCGCCGGTGCAGTCGAATGGCCACCGGCTTCCAAGGTGGAGCTGGCACGGCGACTGGTCGGCGAGGTCGCGCGCCGGCTGCGCGCGCTCGACGCCGACGACGTCGGCAGGCCCGGGTCGCGTGAGCCGTGACCGCGACCGTTGCCGACGTCGACCTGCGCATCCTCGACCCGCGCATCGTCGACCAGCTTCCGGTCTACGCCACGGACGGCAGCGCCGGGCTCGACCTGCGCGCCTGCATCGACGGGCCGCTGATCATTGAGCCGGGCCAGACCCATCTCGTCTCGACCGGACTGTCGATCCACCTCGCCGATCCAGGGCTGGCCGCCGTGATCATGCCGCGCTCCGGGCTCGGCCATCGGCACGGCATCGTCCTCGGCAACCTGGTCGGCCTGATCGATGCCGACTATCAGGGGCCGCTGATGGTGAGCTGCTGGAACCGTTCGGCCACGGCCTATGCGGTGCAGCCGTTCGAGCGAATCGCGCAGCTCGTCGTCGTGCCCGTGGTGCGGGCGCGGTTTCGCGTCGTCGATTCGTTCGACGCAAGCGCGCGGGGCAGCGGCGGCTTCGGCTCCACCGGTCGCGGCTGAGGCGGTCTTGGCGCGCGACACGCCCGACTTCGCGTCTTCGCAGCCGGCGGCCGGCGACGACGCGAACGACGCCATCCACTCGGGCGCGGTCGGCATCGCCGCCTCGGCACCTGCCGCTCCGCCGCTCCCGGCCTACGACCGGCAGCGCTTTCGCCGCCTCTTCACCGCGGTCATGCTGCCGATGTTCCTGGCCGCGGTCGACCAGACGCTGCTGGCCACCGCCACGCCGGTCATCAGCCGCGAGCTCGGCGGCCTGCGCGAGACCTCCTGGCTGGCGACGGCCTACCTGCTCGCCGCCGTCGTCATGGTCCCGGTCTACGGCAGGCTCGGCGACCGCTACGGCCGCCGCCGGCTGCTGTCGATCGCCATCGTCGTCTTCGCGCTCGGCTCGGTCGCCTGCGCGGCGGCGCAGACGATGTGGGCGCTGGTCGCCGGACGCGCGCTCCAGGGCCTCGGCGGTGGCGGGCTGATGACGCTGTCGCAGGCGTTGATCGGCGAGGTCGTGCCGCCGCGGCAGCGTGCCCGCAACCAGACCTGGTTCGCCGTCATCTTCACGGCGGCGAGCGTGGGCGGCCCGGTGCTCGGCGGCATCGTCGTTCACCACGCCAGCTGGCGCTGGCTGTTCGTCGTCAACCTCCCGCTCGTCGCGTTCGCGTTCTGGCGCTTGCGCACGCTCGTCGGCGACGACCGTCCGAACCCGGTGGCCGGTCGCGGCGACCCGGCCGGCATCGCCCTGTTCGCGGCGACGATGGCGACCGGGCTCGCCTGGTTGTCGTCGGCCGGCAGCCGCTTCGACTGGCTGTCGGCGACGAGCGGCTCGATGATGGCGGCGACGGCGGTGTTCGCCGCAGGCCTCGTCGCCGTCGAGCGCCGCGCCGAGCGGCCGTTCCTGCCGCTCGAGCTGCTGCGTCTGCCCGAGGTCCGCTATGCCGTGCTCACGGTGATGGGCTTCGCGTCGGCGATGTTCGCGATGGTCTTCTACCTGCCGGTCTACCTCCAGCTCTCGCTGCGCACGAACCCGGCCGAGTCGGGGCTGCTGATCGTGCCGCTCACCTTCGGCATCGTCGTCGGTGCGTTCATCACGGGACGGGTGATCGTCCGCACCGGGCGGCCGACGCTGGTGCCGCGGTTCGGCCTGTCGCTGGCGGCGCTGTCGCTCATCGGCCTCGCGCTCTTGCCCGCCACGAAGACCGTGCTGACGGTGCTCGAAGTGACGACCGGCATCGGCCTCGGCGGCGTCATGTCGGTGATGCAGATCGTGACCCAGACGGCGGCCGGGCCGGCGCGTCTGGGCGCCGCGGCGGCGACCGTGTCGCTCGCCCGCACGCTCGGCACCTCGGTCGGCGCCACCGCGTTCGGCGCACTCATCTACGGCCTGATCGGCGGTCCGGCGGCGCTCGCCGTGGCGCTGCGCGACGGCGCGGCGGAGTCGGTCCGGCACGCCTTCGAGTTCGCGTTCTTCGCCGCCGCGGGTCTGTGTCTGGTCGCGGCCTGGTTGTCGACGCTCGTGCCCGCCATCCGCTTCGACGACGACCGTCACGACGCCACAATCACCCCCGCATGAAGACCTCCACGCGCATCGCATCGGTCGTGATCGCCGTCGTGGCGCTCGGCGCCGCGGCGTGGGCCTGGCGATCCGGCATGTTCAGCGGCGACAAAGGCGCGTCGGTGACCGCCCGTGGCGCGCCGCCGTCGGCGTCGGGTGCGAGTGGCCCTCCCGTGAGCGTCTCGACCTTCGTGGTGCAGAAGAAGGACGTTGCCGTCACGCTCGAAGCGACCGGGACGGTGACGGCGATCGCCAGCGTCGACGTGCGGCCGCAGGTGGCGAGCACGATCACCAAGGTCCACATCCGGGAAGGCCAGTTCGTCACCGCCGGCCAGCTGCTCTTCACGCTCGATGCGCGCAGCGACCAGGTCGGCGTCACGCGGGCGCAGGCGCAACTCGCGAAGGATCTCGCCGCACTTGCCGACGCCGAGCGCCAGCTCGCCCGCAGCAAGGACCTGCTGGCTCAGAACTTCATCTCGCAGGGTGCGCTCGACACCAACCAGACGCTGGTCGAGTCGCAGAAGGCCGTTGTCGCCGCCGACCGCGCGGCCATCGAGGCGGCGCGCGTCACGCTCTCGTTCAACCGCATCGTCTCGCCGATGGCGGGGCGTGCCGGTGCGATCAACGTCT
>JBBSPY010000366.1:0-3208 GCA_038258415.1 Burkholderiales bacterium | reverse complement strand
CGTTGGCGCACAGGCGCTGCAGGAGCGCGAGCGCGTCGCGGCCCTGGAGGAGGATCTTGCCGAACGACGTCTGGTCGTAGAGGGCGACGGCGTTGCGCGTCGCGAGCTGCTCGCGGATCACGTCGGGCAGCCAGCCCGGCTTTCCGAGCGTGTGCGGGTGCGGTTCGGCACCGTTCGGCGAGTCGGCGCGGAAGTAGTTGGCGCGCTCCCATCCGTTCTTTGATCCGAACACCGCGCCCCTGGCGCCGAGCAGGTCGTAGAGCGGGCTCGTCTTCAGCGGCCGCGCGGTCTCGAGCTCCTGGCGCGGCCAGCGCATCGCGTAGTGCAGGCCGAGCGTTTCACCGACGCGCTCGGCGAGTGCCTGCTTGTTCTGCCAGAACGTGCCGAAGCGGCGGATGTCGACGTCCGACAGGTCCATCGGCGCTTCGCCACCCTCGATCCATTCCGCGATCAGCCGACCGGCGCCGCCCGAGTTGGCGATGCCGGCGGAGTTGAAGCCGGCGGCGATGAAATAGCCATCGAGGTGCGGCGCCTCGCCGAGGATGAAGTTGCCGTCGGGCGTGAAGCTCTCGGGGCCGTTGAGCAGCATCTTCACCTGCGCCGTCTCCAGGCACGGCGTGCGCTGGAGTGCCGCCGTCATCAGCGGCTCGAACTGGTCCCAGTCCTCGCCGAGCAACTCGAAGCGAAAGGTCGACGGGATCGGGTCGACCGTCCACGGCTTGGCCTTCGGCTCGAAGCCGCCCATCAGCAGGCCGCCGACCTCCTCCTTGTAGTAGATGTAGCCGTCGGGGTCGCGCAGCACCGGCAGCATCGGATGCACTCCGGCGATGCGCTCGGTGACGATGTAGAAGTGCTCGGCCGACCAGAGCGGGACCGTCACGCCCGACAGCGCGCCGAGCTGGCGCGCCCACTGGCCGGCACAGTTGACGAGCGTGTCGCAGGCGATGTCGATCTCCTCGCCGTCTGCGGCAGTGCTGACGCGCACGCGCACGCCGGTGACGCGCCGCCGGTCGCGCGAGCCGCGGGTTGCCGGTGCGTCGTTCACGGCGACGACCTCCGCGCCTTCCACGACGCGAACGCCGCGGTTCCTCGCGCCCTTGGCAAGCGACATCGTCAGGTCGGCGGGGTTGGCCTTGCCGTCGCCGGGGATCCAGATCGCGCCTTCGAGGTCGTCGGTGCGCAGCACGGGAAACAGCTCGCCGGCGCGCTGCCCGCTGATCTCCTCGCATTCGACGCCGAAGCTGCGCGCCAGCGAAAGTTGCTTGCGAAGCACCTTCATGCGATCCGCCGTCTGCGCCACGTTGACGCTGCCGCACTGCTTCCAGCCGGTGGCCAGGCCGGTCTCTGCCTCGAGCGTGGCGTAGAGCTCGATGCCGTAGCGGCTCATCGCCGTCATCGTCCGGTTCGGCCGCATCTGGCCGACGAGTCCGGCGGCGTGCCAGGTCGTGCCGCAGGTGAGCTGGCCCTGCTCGAGGAGCAGCACGTCGGTGATGCCGAGCCTGGCGAGGTGATAGGCCGTCGAGCAGCCCGCGATGCCGCCGCCGACGATGACGACGCGGGCGTGGGAGGGAATCTGCATGGAAGGGTCTGTTGATTCAGCCGAGTCGGAGTGCCAGCACGCCGGCGACGATCGCGCCGGTGCCGATCGCGCGCTCGATGTGGAACCGCTCGTGCAGCATGAACACGCCGATCAGCGCCGCGAACAGCACCGAAGTCTCGCGCAGCGCGGCGACGGTGGCCACCGGCGCCCGCGTCATCGCCCACAGGGCGATGCCGTAGGAGCCGAGCGACGCGAGCGCGCCGAGCGTGGCGATGGGCGCGCGTCGCTTCATGTAGGCCAGCGTCTGCGCCATCGCCTGCCGCCGGCGATGCAGCACCAGGAGAAGGTACGGGATTCCCTCGATGGCGAACAGCACGGCGACGTAGGCCAGCGGGTCTCCCGAGGCGCGGACGCCCAGGCCGTCGACGATGGTGTAGCCGGCGATGATGCCGGCGTTGGCGAGCGCATAGCCGAGCGCGCGTCGTCGCGCGGCGCTGCCCGCCGCGGTCAGCGCATCGCCGGAGCGGGCGAGTCCGATCGTCAGCACGCCGCCGCTGATGCCGAGCACGCCGAGCCAGGTGGCGGCCGACAGCGTCTCGCCGATCAGGTGGCCGCTTGCGAGCGCCACGAGCAGCGGCGCCGAGCCGCGCATGATCGGATAGGTCGCGCCGAGGTCGCCGTGTTCGTAGGCCCCGACGAGCGTGATGTAGTAGCCGACGTGGATCACCACCGACACCGCGACCCACGGCCACACCGACCATGGCGGCAGGCCGACCACAAGCACGAGCACCACGCCGATGCAGCAACCGATGCCGTGCAGCAGCGCGGTGTCGAGCGCCTTGTCGCTGCCACCCTTGATGAGCGCGTTCCACGACGCATGCAGCAGCGCGCCGAACAGGACGGCGCAGACGAGACCCGTGCTCAAAGTGGCGGGTCGGCGCGGGCGCTTAGCGCGATTCGCTGCGCGCGACCGAGGAAGTGGTCAAGCGCAGGCGTCGAGAGGTTTTCCCCCTTCGCCAGGTCGTCCCAGCGTCGCAGCCGCACCGCGTCTGCAGCGCCGGGCCGGGCGGCGAAGCGTGCGGCGGCGTCGGCGTCGAACACGCCGCCCTGGAGCACGAGGCTGCGCTTCGAATCGGCCGAGAGCGCGTCGAAGTAGGCGGGCTCTGCGTGGCAGAGCCAGCGCTTGGCGTCGACGTGCAGCCGGATCGGCTCGAGCACGTCGGCGCCGAAGAAGCCGCGCAGGAAGGGCAGGGCGTGATACTGGTGCGTGTCGTCGATGCCGCGCAGCGTCGGCGTCTCGCCCAGCTCATGCAGCAGGTGGCCGAGGTCGTGAAGCAGGGCGGCGGTGACGAGCGCGTCGTCGGCGCCCGCGCCCTCGGCGAGCGCGGCGGTCTGCAGCGCGTGCTCGAGCTGTGTCACCGGTTCGCCGCTGTACTGCTCGTCGCCGAGACGGTCGAACAGGGTGCGGATGTCGTCGAGGCTCAGCACGGACCGGCTCTCGTCATGGCGTCGAGTCGTCGGTTGATCCGAGCGTCGCGAACTGCGACTGGCGCAGTCGCGTGGCGGTGAGTGCGCCGGCGGATTCGAGGATCGGGTAGGCGACCCCGCAGATCAGCGAGTTGATGCGCTTGAGCTCGGCGATGAGGTCGAGATGCAGCGAGCTCGTCT
>JBBSPY010000365.1:0-3255 GCA_038258415.1 Burkholderiales bacterium | reverse complement strand
GTTCGGACTGATGGTGCTGGTGCTCACGGCGGCGTTGCCGAGCGCCAGCAACGCCTCCATCCTCGCCGAACGCTACGGCGCCGACAACGGCCGCGTCACGCGGATCATCATGGCGTCGACCGTCTTCGCATTCGTGAGCTTCACCGCGATCGCGGCGGCGTTCGAGCGGTTCGGACGTCCCTAGGAACGGCGGGAGCGCCGTTTGCCGTTCAGATGCCCGCAGCAAACAAGGAACGGAAATGGCGACAACCCTCAAAGACCTCTACATCGACGAACTCAAGGACCTCTGGTCGGCCAACGACCAGATGAACAGGGCGCTCAAGAAGATCTTGCCTCAGGCAACAAATGAGAAGCTGAAGGCCCTTCTGAACAAGTCGCCCGACGGTATTGCCAAACACACCGAACTGCTCAAGAGCCTCATCGAGGCTCAAGGTGGACAGGTATCCAAGGAACACTGCAAGGGCATGGAAGGCCTGGTGGCCGAAGCGCTCAAGCACACCGTGTCGGATGCACCGGACAAGGGGCCCGTGCTCGACGCATCCATCATCGCCCAGTACCAGCGGATGACGCACTACGGCATCACGGGTTTCGGGACCGTTGCTGCCTTCGCCCGAGCACTCAAGGCCAGCGGCGACAGCGACAAGCTCGAGAAAGCCGTCAAGGACATGCATCGCGCCGACGACCTCATGACCGAGATTGCCGAATCGGCAGTCAATGCCAGCGCGGCTGGGTGCTGACATGGGGACGCGCACGGTGAGCGATCAGCAGGTCAAGGACTGGGCCAAGGAATTCAGCGTGACCGAGCGTCAAGTGCGTGAGGCCATCGCCGCAGCAGGGACCCGGCCCAGCGACATCGAACTCCACCTCAAGGGGTCTCGAAGCTCAAGCAACAGCGACAAGGTCCACGACGCGGGCGAGTAGCCGTAAGCCAGGCCGCGCTCGGCGCGCCTCGGAGCGCATGGCTTGACCACACTGTATACAGAGTACAGAATCCATGCCTTGCCCGCCGAGCTCGTCAAGCTGCAACCCGCCCCGGACCTCGTCGACCAGGTCTACCGCGCCCTGCTCGACGCGATCAGCAACGGCTCGCTCGAACCCGGATCGCGGCTGACACAGGAAGACATCGCCGAGCGCCTCGCGGTCTCCCGCCAGCCGGTGCTGCAGGCGCTGCGCCTGCTGAAGAAGGACGGCCTGGTGCTCGACGCGCCGGGCCGCGGGCTGCTCGGGGCGCCACTCGACCCGGCCTGGATCGCCTCCGTGTACGAGGTGCGCGGCGCGCTCGACGCGCTCGCGGCGCGCCTCGCCGCGGGCCGCCGAGCCGTGCTCGACCCGAAGCTCGTCGAGCGCGGCCGGCGTGCTTCGCGGGGCCGTGACCTTCAGGCGATGGTCGACGCCGACATCGCGTTTCACCACGCGATCTACGCCGCTTCGGCCAACCCGCTGATCGCCGCGAGCGCGGCCGCGCACTGGGTCCACCTGCGCCGCGTGATGGGCGCGGTGCTGAAGCACGCGAAGCACCGCGAGACGATCTGGGACGAGCACGACGCCATCGCCCGCGCCATCGCACGCGGCGATGCCGACCGCGCCGCCGACCTCATCGACCAGCACGGCCGCCGCGCCAGCGCCGACCTGCGCGAGCGCCTCGAAGCCGTCCTCCAGCCCGCCCCCGCCACCCTGAACGCGAAAGGCCGACCATGAAACTCAGCACGGAACAACTCGAGCAATTCGACCGCGACGGCTACCTCTTCTTTCCCGCGCTCTTCAGCCCTGGGGAAACGAAGACGCTGACCGACGCCGTGCCCGAGCTCTACAGCCGGCGCGAGGCCTACAACGTGCGGGAGAAAGGCAAGGAGGCCGTGCGGACCAACTTCGCGGCGCACCTGTACAGCGAGCCGTTCGCCAGACTCGCGCGCCACCCGCGGATGATCGAGCCGGTGCAGAGCCTGCTCGGCGACGAGCTCTACATGCACCAGTTCAAGATCAACGGCAAGATGGCCTTCGAGGGCGACGTCTGGCAGTGGCACCAGGACTACGGCACTTGGCTCAACGACGACGCGATGCCCGAGGCGCGGGCGATGAACATCGCCATCTTCCTCGACGACGTAAGCGAGTTCAACGGCCCGCTGATGTTTATTCCGGGCAGCCACCGCAAGGGCGTCGTCGACGCCAAGCACGACCTCACGACGACGAGCTATCCCCTGTGGACCGTCGACCATGCGCTCATCGCGGAGATGGTCGACAAGGCCGGTGGCAAGAACGGCGGCATCGTCTCGCCGCACGGCCCGGCCGGCTCGATGATCCTGTTCCACGGCTGCCTGCTGCACGCCTCGGGCTCGAACCTGTCGCCGTTCAACCGCGTCAGCGTCTACCTGAGCCTCAACGCCGTCGACAACCACATCCGCCGGCACAAGCGCCCCGAGTACATCGCCCACCGCGACTTCGCGCCGATCGAGCTGCTGCCCGACGACTGCCTGCTGAAGGACTACCCGGTCGAACTGCCCTGGAAGGTCGGCATGCCGGCTTCGGCGCTCGTCACCTCCAGCGAACCCCTCAAGCTGGTCGCCTGATGTCGCTCCATCACGCCCTCCAGCAGCGCCAGGCCGACGGCAATCCGATCCGTGTCGGCCTCATCGGCGCCGGCAAGTTCGGCTCGATGTACCTGGCGCAGATCCCGCGCACGCCCGGCGTGCACCTCGTCGGCATCGCCGACCTCTCGCCCGACGGCGCGCGCCGCAATCTCGCGCGCGTCGGATGGAACGACGAGCGCACGCGAGCCGCGAACCTCGACTCCGCCCTCAAGGCCGGCACGACCCACATCGGCGAGGACTGGAAGGCGCGGGTCTCGCATCCGGCGATCGACGTCGTCGTCGAATGCACGGGACACCCGATCGCCGCGGTCGAGCATTGCCTCGAGGCCTACGCGCACGGCAAGCATGTCGTCAACGTCACCGTCGAGGCCGACGCCTTCTGCGGCCCGCTGCTGGCGAAGAAGGCGGCCGACGCCGGCGTGATCTATTCGCTCGCCTTCGGCGATCAGCCGGCGCTGATCTGCGACCTGGTCGACTGGGCGCGCACCTGCGGCTTTCCGGTGGTGGCGGCCGGGCGCGGCCACAAGTGGCTGCCACGCTTCTGCGAGTCGACGCCGGAGACGGTGTGGGGCAACTACGGCCTCACGCTCGAACAGGCCGAGCGCGGCGGCCTCAACCCGAAGATGTTCAACAGCTTCCTCGACGGCTCCAAGCCTTCGATCGAGTC
>JBBSPY010000364.1:0-3264 GCA_038258415.1 Burkholderiales bacterium | reverse complement strand
TCGCGGTGGGTGACGAGCGTGTAGATCAGGTTGGCGCCGTAGAGCACGAGCAGAACCAGCGCGACGCCGATGCTGAGCTGCTCGTCGGTGATGGCGGGATCAGCCTGCGGTGTGAGATGACGTGCGGTGAAGTCGAACACCGCCGGCAGCAGCAAGGCGATCACGACCAGGATCAACATGCTGGCGAGCTGACCCGCCTTGTCGCGGTTGAAGGTCTGCCGTGACCGGCCGATGCTGCCGATCACGATCGCGAGGCCCAGGCCGAACAGGCTGGTGCCGAGAATCGAGCCGGCGATCTGCGCACGCACCACATCGACCTTGCCCGCCGCCAGCACGAACAACGCGAGGATGATCTCGGCGACGCTGCCGAAGCTCACGTTCAGCAAGCCGCCGATGGCCGGCCCGAGCTTCGCGGCGAGGTGTTCGGTCGCACGCCTTGCCCAGTCGGCGAGCACGGCGATCGCCAGAGCGCCGGCAAGGAAGACCCAGACGCCGCCCGCGGAAACGACATGGGCGAGGACCGGTGCGACGGGCACCAGCAGCAACAAGCCAAGAGGCCACGCCAGTTTCTGCATCAAGGCTCCACCTGGCATGTGCGTCGAATGGGTGAGCGTGGGAGACGGCTTCGCCGATGGCAATCGGCGGTCCTGCCCCGACTACGGAATCAGCGCCCCGGGCAGCCAGGTTCCCAACCCCGGCCAGAGCAGCAACGTCACGAGCACGAGCAACTCGAGCAGCAGGAACGGCATCGCCGCGCGGTAGACCTCGGCCAGCGTGATCTGCGGCGGCGCCACGCCCTTCATCACGAACAGCAACAGGCCGAAAGGCGGTGTCAGGAAGCTGATCTCCATCGTCAGGAGGTAGAGCACCCCGAGCCACAGCAGGTCGATGCCGGCGCTCTGCGCCATCGGGATGAACAGCGGCACCGTGATCATCAACATGCTGACCTGGTCGACGAAGCAGCCGAGGAACAGCAGGATCAGCACCATGCCGATGACCAGGCCGAACGGCGACCAGCCGGCGTTGCGAACGACTGCGACGAGCCCGTCGCTGGCGCCCGAGAACGCGAGCAGTTGCGCGAAGGTGACCGAGGCGACGATGATGAACAGCGTCATCACGCTGACGCGCGCCGTCTCGCGCAGCGAGGTCGTGAAGTTCGCCCACGTGAGCGACCGGTAGGCGAGCGAGGCGATGGTGGCGGCGACGCAGCCGAGCGCCGCCGATTCGGTCGGCGTGGCGATGCCGGCGACGAGGCTGCCGACGACCGCGACGAAAACCAGCGACAGCGGCAGGACGTCGACCACGAACGGACGAAAGCGGGCCCAGCCGCGCGCCGCGGGCGTGTCGTCTCGTGGCGCCTGCAACGGATCGACGACGCAGGCGGCGACGATGTAGCCGCAGAACAGCAGCGCCATCAGCAACGCCGGCAGGATGCCGGCGACCAGCAGCTTCGAGATCGAGATGCCGGCCAGGCTGCCCAGGAGCACCGCGAGCGCAGACGGCGGAATCAGCATGGCGATGCCGCCGGTGGCCATGATCGGCCCCATCGCAATGCGCGGCGAGTAGCCGCGCTTGAGCATCTCGGGCAGCAGCGCGCTGCCGAGCATGGCGGTGTTGGCGAGCGACGAACCGGAGAGCGCCGCGAACACCGTGCCGCCGACGACGCTGACGATCGGCAGCCGCCCCGGCAGCTTGGCGATCAGCTTCTCGATCGCGTCGATCGCCCGGAACGCGACGCCGCTGTGCAGCAGGATTTCGCCCATCAGGATGAACAGCGGGATCGGCGCGAGCGAGTAGTTCGTCAGCGCCGTCACCGAGTTGCGCACCATCTGCAGCAGCCCCGCGTCGCCGCCGAGGAAGACCAGCGCGCCGATGATGTTGACGGCGAAGAAGGCGAACGCCACCGGCACGCCGAGCAGCAGCAGCGCGCACAGCGGCCCGAGCATCGTCAGCAGGGCGAGGTACCAGGCCATGACGGCGGTGACGGGATCAGGCCGATGCGGCGCCGGCGTCGGCGTCTTGACGACCCGCGAGCCGGCGCACGAACTCGAGCGCGAGCAGGAAAGCCGACACGACGATCACCGCGTACAGCCACCACTCCGCGAACACCAGCGTCTTCAGGACGATGCTGCCGCTCGCCCACGAGCGCCAGGCGGCGCGAGCGGCGTAGACGAGCAGCGTCAGCGACACCGCCAGGCCGAGCGCGTCGGCGGCGACCTGCACCGCCGCGGCAGCGCGTTTCGGCAACGCACGCACCGCGAAGTCGACCCGCACGTGCCCGCCTTGCCGGAGCAGCCAGGGCGCGGCAAGAAACGTCGTCGCGAAGAGCGCGTACTCGACGAGCTCGGCGAGCCCGCGCACGGTGCCGCCGCTGGCGCTGCGGCGCAGCACGTCGAATGTCGTGGCCAGTGCCATCACCGCGAACACCGCGCCGGCAGCGACGCCGAGCGCGTCGAGGAAGCGCGCGTAGGCCGTGCGCCCGGCCGCGGCGCGTTCCCCCGAGGCCATCGCGCGCGTCAGCGAGCGAGCAGGCGGCGCAGCTCGTCGGCTTGTTGCGGCGCCGTCTCCTTCACGTAGGCCCAGCCGGCGTCGCGCGCCGTGTTGAGCCACAGCTCGCGATCCTTGCCTTCGAACGTGATCGTCTTGATGCCGGCGGCGGCCTGCCGCTTCTGGTCGGCGAGGTTCAACGCGGCGTTGTCGGCGTTGGTGGCCTCGATCTCGATCGCGATGCGCTGCAGCAGCGCGCGCTGCTTGTCGTTGAGCTTCGTCTTCCAGGTGTCGAGGTTGACGAGGAAGTTCACGTCGACGGCGTAGAAGCCCGGGTCGACGCGGTACTTCGTCTTCTCCTGCCAGCCGAGGTCGAAGATGCCCTGACTGGGCCAGCCGTAGCCGTCGATGACGTTGCGCTCGAGTGCCGTGTAGACCTCGCCCGGTGCGGTCTGCACGAGGTTGGCGCCGAGCGCCGTGAAGAAGGCGCGGTACACCGGCGTCACGCGGATGGTCAGGCCGTGCAGGTCGGGCTTGCTGATCGGCTTGGTCAGGTAGAGGTGGAACGGCGCGCCGTCACCGACGCGCGCCAGGTACCAGGCATTGACCTTCTCGTTGTGCAGCTTGTTGAGATATTCCCAGGCGCCGTTCTTGCGCTGCTCCTGGATCGTTCGCTCGGCGAGCTTGAGCGCGTCGGCCGCGGGCAGCAGGTTGGTGTAGAACGCACCGGTCACGTTGGCGATGTCGACCACGCCGTTCTTCACCGCGTTGCCCACC
>JBBSPY010000363.1:0-3274 GCA_038258415.1 Burkholderiales bacterium | reverse complement strand
GGTGACTGCGTGCCCTCCTCGTCGCGCGACAGGTAGCGGAAGTTCTCCCGGATGTGCTGGTTCATCGCCACCAGCAGGTCGCGCGTGCCGGTCGGCCCATCGGTTCGGATGAACTGGCGTGCCCAGGCGGAGAGGTCACCTTCGGGGTCGTCGTGGTTGGGTCGCAGGTAGTGCTCGAGGTCGAGCCGTTCGTCGAGCGTGTACGAGAACGGATAGATCTCGGCGCTCCCGGCCAGTGGCAGTTCCAGGTTCATCGAGTGGGCGTGCTCGATGCGAAAGCTGCAGATGATCTCGAGCATGTCCGACGGCTCACGTGGCTGCACCAGCGCCACCGAGTTCGACATCGGGTCCTGGATCAGGCGGATGTCCGCAGCCGGGCTCACGTCGAGGTCGGTGGCGAGGACGCGCAGGTCATGGCTGTCGCGCGGCCGGAACATGACGCGGTGCTCGCCGAACGTCACGGGTTGCGAGTAGCGATACACCGTCGTGTGGACGATGTCGTAGCGGATCGGCATGGAAGCGGTCTCGACTGGCGCAGGCGGCGCCGTGGCGTCTGGGGGCGCTGAATGATGCCAGCGCGTCAGGTCGCCGGCTCGGCGACCCGCTGCGGCATCGGCCAGACATCACGCCACCGCGACGTCGCCTGCGCCAGCCACTCGGGCACGCTGCCCGCCGGCACGTCGAGTCCAAGTGCGCTCCCGGCGGCCCGCAGCGCGGCGAGGGCAGAGGCCGGCGCGCCGGTTTCCACCGCAGCGGCTCCGTTCTGCTTCGACAGCTTCTCGCCGTCGGCGCCGACGACCAGCGCCACGTGCAGGTAGCGCGGCGTGGGCAACCCGAGTCTGCGCTGCAGGACGATCTGGCGCGCGGTGTTGCCGGCCAGATCCTCGCCGCGCACGACGTCGGTGATGCCGTCGGCAGCGTCGTCGACGACGACGGCGAGCTGATAGGCGATCACGCCGTCGGCACGCTCGAGCACGAAGTCGCCGACCTCGGTGGCGACGTCCTGCGACTGCTCGCCGAGGCGCCGGTCGTGCCACGCGACGGAGGAGGTCCTGTCCAGCCGCAAGCGCACCGATCGGGCCAGCCTGCCGTGCAGGCCTGTGCGACAGGTGCCCGGGTAGACGCGCTCGCGAACGCGCCGCGACATGGCGCCGGGGCGGTCGTCGTCGACAACGGCGGCTCGCGCGAGTTCCTTGCGCGTGCAGCCGCAGCGGTACGCGTCGCCGCGAGCGAGCAGGGCATCGAGCGCGACGCGGTAGCGGGCGACGCGCCCCGACTGCAACGCCGGCGCAGCGTCGGCGACGAGCCCGCAGCGGGCGAGCTGGCCGAGGAGGATCTCGGCGGCGCCCGGCGAGTTGCGTGGCGTGTCGAGATCCTCGATGCGGATCAGCCAGCGGCCATCGTTGGCCCTCGCGTCGAGCCAGGAGGCAAGCGCAGCGACGAGGGAGCCGGCGTGCAGCGGCCCCGACGGGGTCGGTGCGAACCGGCCGACGACGCCGCGCGCCGCGACGTTCCCGGCGCCGCCCCCGGTGTGCAACATGCGCCGCGGGAGACCGTCAGGCGGTCGACGCCGCGCGAGGCGCCGTTGCCGTGTCGTCGCCGTGGCGTTCGAGCAAGGCGGCGCGGGTCGCCTCGCTGTCGAGCCGCTGCAGCCACCAGCGCAGTCCGAGCCCCAGTGGCAGCTGACGCGACGAGCCGGGCGCCGACGGGGTGCGCCAGGCGTAGCCGACCCGGCCCTGCGGTCTCTGCCGCTGCACCGCCTTGACGACCAGGCGGCCGTTGGCGATGCAGGCGCGCGCCATCGGCTCGGGCAGGAAGCCGCAGCCGAGCCCGCGCACCTGGGCGGCGCTCTTCGAGCGCATGTCGGCGACGGTCAGGACGTCCTGACCGGCAAGGAGGTGCACCGTCATCGGCGCCAGCCGCTCCGCCGAGTCGGCGACCGCGATGGCACGGTGGCGGACGATCTCCACGTCGGCGATCGGCTCCGCCACACGCGCGAGCGGGTGGTGCGGTGCGACGGCGAACACGAAGGCGATCGGACCGAGATCGTGGACCGTCACGTCGGCCTGCGCCTCGCGCGGTGTCACGCCGATGGCGAGGTCGGCACGGCCGCTCACCAGCGTCTCCCACGTTCCCGTGAGCACGCCGCTGCGCAGCCGCAGGCGCGTCGCCGGAGGCCCATCGGTCGTGTCGTCGCCAACGTAGAACGACTCGCACAACTCGAGCATCGTCGCGGTCGAGATCACCTCGTCGCAGACGATCGAGAGCTGCGTCTCCCAACCCGTCGCCACGCGGCGGACCCGGTTCGCGACGGCATCCATCTGCTCGAGCAGCCGGTGCCCCTCGGCGAGCAGCTCCAGGCCGGCGGCGGTGATCTTCGCCTGTCGTGACCGCCGGTCGAAGAGGAGGACGTCGAGGGCGTCTTCGAGCTGGCGCACGCCGTAGGTCACCGCCGACGGGACCTTGCCGAGCTCGCGGGCGGCGGCGGCGAAGCTGCCGGTGCGGGCGATCGCCTCGATCATCGCCAGGGCGTCGGGGGTGAGGGCGCTGCGCGGACCGATGGCCATGCGTTCATGTTATTTGAACGAGGCCGTCAACGGCCGGTCGCGAGGCCGGAGCCCGGTTTGACTACATTGCGCAACCTCCCGCTACCCGAGATCCCGCCATGTCGCCCGCGCTTCACAACACCACCGTCCTAGTCGGCCGCATCCTGCTGGCGCTGATCTTCGTCGTTTCGGGGTTCGGCAAGATCGCCGGCTTCGAGGGAACCATGGGCTACATCGCGTCGAAGGGCATGCCAGCCCCGGCGGTGTTCGCGGCGCTCGCGATCCTGGTCGAATTCGGCGGCGGGTTGTTGATCGTGTTCGGCTTCCTGACCCGACCTGCTGCGCTCGCGATCGCGTTGTTCTGTCTCGTCGCGGCCTTCATCTTCCACAACTTCTGGGCCGTTCTCGATGCGCTGCGCATGGAGCAGAGCATCCACTTCATGAAGAACGTGTCAATCGCCGGCGGTGCCCTGCTGCTCGCGGCGTTCGGGCCCGGGGCTTACAGCGTTGACGCGAAGCGCCACGCGTAGGTCGCAACGCGTCAGGCGTCGCGCGCCAGCCGAACGCCCGAGAACTGCCACTGCGCATCAGGCGGGAAGAAGTTGCGGTAGCTGGCGCGGACGTGGCCCTGCGGCGTCGCGCACGAGCCGCCGCGGAGCACGAACTGGTTGCACATGAACTTGCCGTTGTACTCGCCGACGGCGCCCGGCAGCGGCTGGAAGCCCGGG
>JBBSPY010000362.1:0-3303 GCA_038258415.1 Burkholderiales bacterium | reverse complement strand
TCGTAGGGCAGCCCGGTTTCCTCCAGCATGATCGACGCCTTCACGCCGTTCGGCGTGGGCAGCGAGTAGAGCTGGATCCGGTCGGGGTGGCGCGCTGGCCAGCGCTGGGTGATCGGGAAATTGGAGAGGTCTGTCATGTCGGCTGGTGGATATCAGTCGCCCGGGTGTCGGCTTCTTTTCCACCTTGGCGAACGGCGTGCCCGCCGTCGTCCGGATGCGGTGTTGCCCTACAACGATCCATCGTATCGCCAAGCGTGCAGGTTACCCATACGATGCCGGCCCATGCGCATCACCACCCTCTCGCGGTTCCTCGTCGCGGCCTGTGCCCTGGCTGCCCTCGCGCTCCCCGCCGGCGCGTTCGACCTGCAGGCGCATCGCGGCGGCCGCGGCCTGCGGCCCGAGAACACGCTCGCCGCGTTCGAGAACGCGCTGCGCCTCGGCGTGACGACGCTCGAGCTCGACATCGCGATCACCTCCGAGGGCGTCCCCGTGATCTCGCACGAGCCGGCGCTGTTTCCCGGGACCGCGCGGGCCGCGTCGGGCACCTGGCTGACGGCGCCCGGCCCGCTGATCAGCGGTCTCACCCTCGCCGAGGTGCAGCGCTACGACGTCGGCCGCCTCAACCCCGACAACCCGTACGGACGGCCGTTTGCCGCGAGCCAGCAGTCGCAGGACGGCGAGCGCATCCCGACGCTCGCTTCCCTGTTCGACCTCGTGAAGCGGCTCGGGGCCGATGCGGTGCAGTTCGACATCGAGACCAAGGTCTTCCCGAACCGGCCGAGCGACACGCTCGCGCCCGATGCCTTCGTGCCGATCCTGCTTCAGGCCATCCGCGACGCCGGCATGACCCGCCGCGTGATGATCCAGAGCTTCGACTGGCGAACGCTCGCGCTGGTACAGAAGCTCGAGCCCGGCATGCGGACGATGTTCCTGACGGTCAAGACCCGCAACTACGACCGAACTGCCGATCCGTCGTGGACCAACGGGATGCTGAGGCGCGACCACGCGTCCGTGCCGGCGATGGTGAAGGCCGCCGACGGAACGATCTGGGCGCCCAACTTCGACAGCATCGACGCCGACGACGTCAAGCGCGCCCAAGCGCTCGGCCTGCAGTGCATCCCGTGGACGGTGAACGACGCCGACATCATGAAGCGCCTGATCGGCTGGGGCGTCGACGGCATCATCACCGACTACCCCGACCGCCTGCGTGAGGTCATGCGGGAGCGCGGCTTGCCCTTGCCGGCAGGCGTGGGGCAATAGGGCTCCGCGGCCAACCGAAAGTCGCACGCCGCATGGATTCGATCAACCGCAACCAGCCCGAAGACACCCGCAAGGACCTCGCCGGCACCGACGCTCTCGAGCGCCTGCGAGACATGGTGAAGAAGGCCGAGAGCTGCTTCTTCTGCACGGCGGTCAGCATCGGCGACACCGGCGCGACGCGGCCGATGAGCGTGCAGGACGTCGACGCCGCTGGCCATCTCTGGTTTCTCAGCGCCAGCGACAGCCACAAGAACCTCGAGATCCAGCGCGACCCGTCGGTGCGACTGTTCTTCCAGGGGTCGGAGCATTCGGGCTTTCTCGTCGTCACCGGCCGGGCCGTGATCTCGCGCGACAAAGCCCGTATCGAGGAACTCTGGGAGCCGGTGATCAAGACCTGGTTCACCGGCGGTGTCGACGATCCTCGCATCACCGCGATCGAGGTCGTTCCGACCGGCGGCTACTACTGGGACAACAAGCACGGCGACATGGTCGCTGGCGCCAAGATGCTGATCGGCGCGGCGATCGGCAAGACGCTCGACGACTCGGTCGAAGGCACGCTTGCGCTCTGACGCTCGCGACAGACCCGAACAACAGGACACCAGGATGGAACCGATGAAACCCATGAAACCGATGGAGCCCATGAAGGAGATGAAGCCGGCCGAGCGCTGGTGGTCGCCCGAACTCGGCGAACCAACGAGCGCCGGGTCGGAGAACGACACGCGCTACGCGTATTTCGCATCGAAGCAGCGGCTGGCGGTCGACCAAGGCGGCAAGGTCACCGTGTACAAGACCGGCGACCGGAAGATCGACGGGTTCTCGCAGTCGCAGGGCGGCTCGTCGTCGCTGCGCTTCTCGACCGGCGACGGCACGATCGGCGTCGACGACCTCGAATCCGCCTGAGATCAGTCGAGCTTCGCGCCAGAGTCCCGGACGATCTTCGCCCACTTCACCGACTCGGCCTGCAGGAACGACGCGAAGGCTTCGGGCGTGTCACCCACGACCTCGATGCCGAGCGTCTGGAGCCGCTCTCGCACGTCGGGCAGGCGCAGGATCCGGACCGTCTCGTCGTGCAGCCGGGAAACGATCTCTTTCGGCGTGCCGGTGGGCACGAACAGGCCGAACCACTGCAGCGACTCAAAGCCCGCCAGGCCGCTAGACGCGACGGTTGGCAGCGACGGCGCGATCGGCGACGGTGCGGCGTCGGTGACGGCCAGGGCCACCATCTTCCCGCTCTGCACCTGCGGCAGGAATGCCACCGCCGTGCCGAACGCCATCGACACCCGGGCGCCCGCCAGGTCGGCGATCATGGGCGCGTCGCCCTTGTACGGGATGTGCCGAATGTCGAGGCCGGCAAGTGCTGCGAAGTTCGCGCCGGTGAGGTGGGAGATGCTGCCGTTGCCGCTCGATGCGTAGGTGAGCTCGCCCGGCTTGGCCTTCGCCAGCGCGATGAGCTCGCCGACGGATTTTGCCGGCACGGTCGGGTTGACGACGAGCAAGATGGTGGCCTTGCCGATCAGTGTCACCGGCGCGAAGTCGCGGGTCGGCTGGTAGGGCAGCTTGCTGTAGAGGCTCGGCGCGATCGCGTGCGTGCTGCTCGTGCCGAGCAGCACGGTGTAGCCGTCGGCCGGCGCCTTGGCTGCGAGATCGGAGCCCAGCGTGCCGCCTGCACCGCCGCGGTTGTCGACCACGACCGACTGCTTAAGGGCGATCGCCAGCCGCTCGGCGACCAGCCGTCCGACGACGTCGGTCGACCCGCCGGCAGGAAACGGGATGACAAAGCGCAGCGGCTTGTTCGGCCACGCCTGAGCGGCGCACAGCGTGCTGCTCAGGGCCAGCAGGCCTGCGACGAGGGACCGAAGGACGTGGGTCGATCGCATGGAGTTCTCCGGTTCAGGTGGCGGTGGTTTCGGCTTGCATCGCATCGGCGATCCGCAACGCCGTGTTCAGTGAATCGGTGAGTCCGAGGTGTCCGTGGCCGACCGCGAGCCACAGTCCGCGGTCGCCGTGTGCGCCGTCGGCGCGGCCGACCCGCGGCACGGAGTC
>JBBSPY010000361.1:0-3312 GCA_038258415.1 Burkholderiales bacterium | reverse complement strand
GAGCTTGAGGAAGGCATCGGTCAGCTTCTTCACCAGCGCCGCGTCCATGCCGGGGCGCACCGTCCAGTTGTAGTCGTAGTAGGTCGGCGTGATCGCGAGCACCCGCACCTTCTCGGCGTTCGGATTCTTCTGCTCGACGAGCTTGTCCATCACCGAGGCGTTGAGCACGCCCGCCTCGGCGCGGCCGGCGGCGACGAAGGCGACGGTCGCGTCGTGTGCGCCGGAGAAGGCGACCGACTGGAAGTCGCGCTCCGGGTCGATGCCGGCCTGCTGCAGGAAGTAGCGTGGCATCAGGCTGCCGGAGGTCGAAGACGGTGAGCCGAAAGCAAATGTCTTGCCCTTGAGGTCGGCGAGGGTCTTCGCGGTGCTGTTGACCGGCACGATGAAGCGGCTGGTGAACTTCGCGTCTTCGGCGCGCTGCACGATCGGCGTCGCGCCGCCGTTCGTCCGGACCTTGGCCTGGATGAAGGTGAAGCCGCCGAGCCAGGCGAGGTCGAGCTTGTTGCTCGCGAGGCCTTCGACGACCGCGGCGTAGTCGGTCACGGGCGTGAACTGCACCTTCAGGCCGGTTTCCTTCTCGAGGTAGTCGCCGAGCGGCTTGAACTTGCGCTGCAGCTCGGTGGGCGCTTCGTCGGGGATCGCGGAGACGCGCAGCACCCCGTTGGCCTGCGCGTGCGCGGTGGTCGTCAGGGCGGGCGTGAACGCGGCGAGCGCGAACGCGGCGGCGAGGGTGGTGCGGAGGTTCATGGGATGGGGTGCTGTCAGTTGGGGCTGGCGGGGCCGCGGGCGCTGCGGAAGCCTGCGAAGACGTCGCTGCGATCCGGGGTGAAGAAGTTGCGGTAGCGGGGTTCATGCATCCGCGCCGCGGTCGCGAACGAGCCGCCGCGAAGCTCGCGATGATCGCCGAACCAGGGAGCCGAGTAGTCGCGGTACGCGCCGGGCTCGAAACCGGGGTACGGCTCGAAGGTATCGGCGGTCCACTCCCAGACCGACCCGCCCCAGTCGAAGCGCGGGTCGGCCGTGGCGAACTCCCACTCGGCGGCCGTCGGCAGCCGGCGGCCGCGCCAGTCGCACCAGGCCTCGGCCTGGAACGCGTTCACGTGGACGACCGGGGCGTCGGGCACGACCAGCTCGACGCGGTCGAACCGGCGCTCGTGCCAGCTGCCGTCGGCGCTGCGCGACCAGCGCTCGGGTGGCGTCGCGCCGGTGTCGGCGATGAACGCGGCGTAGTCGCGGTTGGTGACGGGGCGCGCGTCGATCTCGAACGGCGCGACGCGCGCGCGCCGGCCGGGCCGCTCGTTGTCGAAGGCGAACCCCGGCTCGCTGCGGCGCCGGCCGAGGTCGACCTCCGCGCCGTCGAACGCGAGCGGCGCCGCGTCGTGCAAGATGGGCATCGGCGGGAGACCGGTCGGAGCTGGCCAGCCGAGCGTGTCGCGCAGCCAGGCGAAAGCCTCGCCGTGCATGTCCTCGTGGAAGAGGGCGAGCCGGTGGAAGTAGAGCGCGTCGTCGTCGCCGTCATCGGGGATCGCGTCGATGCAGGCGTCGAGCTGGGTGGCCAGCCGTTCGCCTAACGCGGCGCGCGACGGCATCGGCGTGCGCCAGCGGTCGGCGTGGGCGAATTTCGAGGAATCGAAGACCGCGTCGGGTCCAGCGATGCGCGGCCCACGCTCGGCCTCGACGAATCGGTCGTCGTCGCTCACGCGGTGCGGGCCGCGCAGGATCCAGAACTCGGCGAACCAGGCGAGGTGGCCGAGTTCCCAGTCGATCGGGTTCAGGCCGGCGCGCTCGGGCACTGGCCACGACGGGAGGTCGAAGGTGCGGGCGAGCGTGACGGCTCGGCTGTCGCGCAGCGCCGCGGCCAGATCGGGGCCGGCCAGGCGACGCGGGTCCGCCGCGACCTGCGTGCCATGATCGACCGATGCCGGCGCCGCACGATGCATCGACGACGCGGCAGTCAAGCCGTCGCCCCCGCGTCTGCATCGTCACGCCGGCATTGCCCGCCGCAAACAACGGCAACGCCCACACCGCGTCGCGCTGGGCCGGCTTCCTGTCGCCGGTGGCCGACGTCGAGGTGTCGCTGGAGTGGAACGGCGAGCCATGCGACGCGCTGATCGCGCTCCATGCCCGCCGCTCGGCGGGCTCGGCGCTGCGCCATGCGCAGTCGCGTCGCGACGCCGCGATCGCCGTCGTGCTGACCGGAACCGACCTGTACCGCGACCTGCCCGGGGGAAACGTCGACGCGCGCCATGCGATCGAGTGTGCACGGATCGTCGTCGTGCTGCAGGAAGCGGCCGTCGCCACGCTGGCGGCGTTGGCCACGCCCGCAGTCGCGTCGCGTACGCGCGTGGTCGTGCAGTCGGCGTCGGTCGTGCGGGCGGCGCGGCGCGAGGGCGACGCCGCGTTCGTCGCCGTCGGTCACCTGCGCGACGAGAAGGACCCGGCGACGCTCTGGCGGGCGATGCGCCGACTCGCGGCCGGGTCGTCCGATGCCGCGCCGGAGGTCACGCTCGACCACCTCGGTGCACCGCTCGACGCCGCGCTCGCCGCCGACGCGGAGGCGACGGCGCGCGACTGCCCCGCCTATGCCTGGCTCGGCGCGCAGCCGCACGCCGCGACCCGCCGTGCCATCGCCCGCGCTCGCGCGCTCGTCCATCCGAGCCGAATGGAAGGAGGCGCCAATGCCGTCGTCGAGGCCGTGCGATCCGGCGTGCCGGTGCTCGCGAGCCGCATCGACGGCAACGTCGGGTTGCTCGGTGGCGGCTACGACGGCACCTTTCCCGTCGGCGACGACGCGGCGCTCGCCGCGCTCATGCGGCGCTTCCTGCGCGATCACGCCTTCGCCGCCCATCTCGCTGCCCAATGCGCGGCGCGCGAGCCGCTCATGCGACCGGCATGTGAGCGAAAGGCCGTTCGCGCGCTGCTGCACGATCTGGTGGGCGCGCCGTCAGAATGACCGCGTCACTCCCGGTATCTGCCATGTCCAGCCCCACCGTCATCCCCGCCGCGGCGACCACCCTCACCGACCTGGTCGCGCCGCGCCTCACGAGTTTTTCGCACGGCGGCGGCTGCGGCTGCAAGATCGCGCCGGGGGTGCTCTCCGAGATCCTGCGCTCGTCGGTCGGCGGGGTGTTGCCGAAGGAGCTGCTCGTCGGCATCGAGACGGCCGACGATGCCGCCGTCTACCGGCTCAACGACGAGCAGGCGCTGATCGCGACGACCGACTTCTTCATGCCCATCGTCGACGACGCGTTCGACTTCGGGCGCATCGCCGCCACCAACGCCATCAGCGATGTCTACGCGATGGGCGGCAAG
>JBBSPY010000360.1:0-3364 GCA_038258415.1 Burkholderiales bacterium | reverse complement strand
GTTGAGGCGGTGCTGCATGCTCCAGAGCTGGCCGTTGGAGACGCGGTAGGCGGGCCAGCTGCCGAAGGCGGTTCCGGCGCCCTTGGCCGTCGTGAGCTCGGGAAGGTCCTGCAGGCGGATGCGCTTGCCCTCCTGTCCGTGGCACGTGGAGCAGGAGAAGTCGTACGGCCCGGCGCGATAGTAGAAGGCCTGCCGACCGGCCTCGTACATCCGCTTCTCTTCGGGGTGCGACTGCGGCAGGTCGAACTTCTTGCCGTTCGACTCGCTCGAGATCCAGGCGACGAGGTTCTCGATCGTCTTCTGTTCGTCCTTTCCGAATGGCGTCTTGGCGATCGCCGCCGCATCGAACCCCTGCAGGTCCTGCATGCAGGTCAGCAGGCGCGACTCCATATCCTGGACGCGCCGCGTGTCGCCGAACCAGCGCGGCAGGTGCACGAACGCACCCTTGACCACGCCGGGGCCGAGACCGAGATCACAGCGCTCGAGCGATGCGTGCTTCGGACCGCGGGCCTGCTTCCACAGCTCCGCGCCCTTGGCCTCCCAGAGCTCGGCGGGGTTGCCGTCGGCGAGCATCGCGCGGTACTGGGCGATGCCGTCCTCGCTCGAGGTTTGCGCCAGTGCGCAGGTCATGGCCGCGAACGCGGCCGCGATGACGATCGGTCCCTTCATCGTGTCTCCTCTTGTGCAGTCGCTCGGGCGGGCGCGGCGATCAGGCGATGACCGCTTCGTCGGTGCGCGTGTCGCCGGTGTTGTCGACCCAGGTGATGCTCACCTTGTCGCCCGGCTTGGCGCCCTTGAAGCGGAACTGCAGATACGGGTTCTGCGAGATCGCCTGGCTCCAGCGCGCGGTGAGCACGGTCTTGCCGTTCGCCGTCGCCTTCACGTCCTTGATGAAATGCGCCGGAATCACCTTGCCCGACGCGTCCTTGCGGAAGCCCGTCTCCATCGGGTGCGCCATCAGCACCCGCACGTCGGTCGTGCCGTCTTTCGATTGCGCGCGAATGCGCATCGGATCGCCCATGGCCCTGTCTCCTGTCGTGTTGAGGTCGCCGCTTCAGCCGCCGCAGCCGCCGAGCGTCACCTTGGTTTCCTTGAATGTCGAGTACAGCTTGCCGTCGGCCTTGACCACGGCGTACACGCGCGTGCTCTCGCCCATCTTCACCCGCGCGGCGACGAACGGGTCGGTGCCGTCGGGAATGGTGAAGCTCGCGGCAAGCGGGAACGGGTTCTTCTCGACCAGCACCCAGATGCCCTCGGTCTTCGGGAGGGCGCTCGCGACCGTCAGTGGCACGACGGCGCCGTTCTCGGCGATGTCGGGCGAGGTGAGCGTCACGTCCTTGCTGTCGGCGGGCTTGCTGCCGATGGCGGCGAGCGCCTCGTCGAGGGTCTTCGCGTCGAATCCCGACGCGTCGGCTGCGAGCGCCTGCAGGGGCGTGGCGATGCCGCTGCTCGCCAGGAGCGCGAGTGCGCTGCCCTGGCGCAGGATCTTTCGACGGTTCATCTGCATGGTGTGGTTCTCCTGTCTCGCTGGCCCTGGCCGGAACGTCGGCCTCGCGGGATCTGTCGTGTGGCGGATGGTCGCCCGGTTCGCGATCTTGCGCCACGGCAGGAACCCGCGTTCATCGCGCGCCATCCGCCAGCCAACGGGCGATCGCATGGACGTCGGCTTCAGCGACACCGGGTTGCGCCGGCATCGGGATCGCGCCCCAGGCGCCCTGCCCGCCGTTGATGATCCTCGCGGCCAGTTGATCGGCCGCATCGGCACGCCCTGCGTACTTCTTCGCCACCTCGCGGAAGGCCGGGCCGACCAGGCGGCTGTCCATCGCGTGGCACGCGGTGCAGCCGTTCGCCTCGGCCCGTTTCAGCGCACCCGGCGCGACTGTCGCGACCGTCGCGACAGCGGCGACGGGCGCGTCGGGCGCAGCACCGCCCTTCGCCGCAACGGCCGCCGTGTCGGTGCCGCGAGCCGGTCCGAAGGGTCGCACCTGCTCGGCGATGTTGCCGTTCGCGTTCATGGCCAGCGCCGGGATCGACGACTCGATTCGGCCCTCGACCGGGCAACCGCGCATGCACAGCGGGTTGTGGACGTCGCCCTTGCCGCGCGTCTCCCACATCGGCTTGTAGAAGACGTGCCCGAAGCGGTTGGGCAGGCGCTTCTCGACTTCGGCGATGTTCGAGTCGGACAGCGTGAATTCGGCCGGCACGATGTCGGCCAGGTTCAGCATGTAGGCCAGCACGCCGTACACCTCGTCGGTCGTCAGCGACTTCGGCGCGTTCCACGGCATCGCGCGGTTGACGTAGTCCCAGATCGACGACAGCTTGGAGATCTTCATCAGCGTCGTGCGATGCGGGTATCCGCGATGCGACAGGTTGCCGACGTGGCCGCTGGCGATGTCCTGCTTCGTGGTGCCGCCGACGATCGGCGTGAAGACCTGGTTCGACTCGCCGAACGGCCCGTGGCACGAGGCGCATTTCGCTTCCCACACCTTGATGCCGAGCTCGACGCTGCCGGCCCCCTTCGGCAAGCCCTTGAAGTCGCCTCGCACGTCGATGTTCCAGGCGTCGATCTCCGCTGGCGTGGCCGTCCGGCCGACACCGGCCCAGGGCGCGGCCGCGGCTGCGCCTGCGGCTGCGGCCATCGCCAGCCCGATGAGCGCGGCGGCGATTCGATTCGACGACGAGATCGGCATCACGCCCTCAGTAGGCCTGGACGTTGCTCACGTCGCCGCTCTCGCCCACCCGCCACGACTGGATGGCGTTGTTGTGATACAGCGACCGCGTGCCGCGAACGGCGCGAAGCTGGTTGATCTTCGGCTGCACGTAGCCGGTGTCGTCGACCGCGCGCGACTGCAGGATCGCCGGCGCGCCGTCCCACACCCAGTCGATGTTGAAGCGGGTCAGCGACTTGGTTAGCACCGGGCTTTCCAGCCGCGCCGGCCGCCAGTTGCGACCGCCGTCGGCGCTGACGTCGACCCGCGTCACCTTGCCGCGCCCCGACCAGGCCAGGCCGGTGACGTTGAAGTAGCCCTTGTCGAGCAGCGTCTGCGCGCCCGACGGCGTGGTGATGACCGACTTGGCTTCCTGGATCGAGGTGAACTGCCGGTAGATACCATCGGGCATCAGGTCGACGTAGTGGCTCTCCTCGTCCTTGGTGAAGAACGGCTGGTCGCCGACCTTGAGGCGGCGCAGGTACTTGACCCAGCTCACGCCCTGGATCCCCGGCGCGACGAGACGCAGCGGATAGCCGTTCTCCGGCCGCAGCATCTCGCCGTTCATGCCCCAGGCGACCAGGATGTCGTCGAGCGCGTTGGCCATCGGCAGCGTGCGCGTCATCGACGACCCGTCGGCACCTTCGGCGAGCACG
>JBBSPY010000359.1:0-3372 GCA_038258415.1 Burkholderiales bacterium | reverse complement strand
GTAAGACAGCCCGAGTGCTTCGGCCAGCCAGGCCGAATGCCGGTACTTCGGCAGTCCGTGGCGTTCCAGCAACGCACGAACACACGTCGCCGCCATGGGTGAAGCGGCATCGTCCCCGCCGGCGTTGACGAGTTCGTCCACGGAGCGCTCGACGTCCTGATTTCCATCATTTGTCATTTCTAGACGTCTTGCATCGAACCGATTGTCATTTGATGATTGATCTTGAGCGCGACCACGCCTACATTCGCACGGATGATGCGCTTTCCGGTACGGGACCTGATCGGACGTGAAGGATAGGACCATGAGAGCGCTGCTGATCGACAGCCGGCCACCGGTGCTTTCGGACCTTCGCGCTGTGGCGTCGGGGTTCGGGCCCGACCTTCAGCTGGTCTATGCGGGCAGCCTCGCTGCGGCGCGACAAATTCTGTCGAGCGAGGTGCCGATCGACGTCGTTCTGGTCGATCTGGGCGGCGACCCCGCCGGTGCGCTCGGGTCGATAGCGGAACTGCAGACGACGAGGTCTTCGTTGCCCTTCGTCGTCCTGTCGACGGACCGACAGGGGGTCGCGGCCGCGAAGGTGCCGCTCGCGCTCGAAGAGATCGACTGGCGCTTCCGCAGGACGGCGCATGCGTCGCTCGGCCTGCTCGGGCTGACCCGGCGCCAGACCGAGGTGCTCTCGCTGCTGCTCGACGGGCACTCGAACAAGGTGATCGCCCGGGAGATGAGCCTGTCGGTCGAGACGGTCAAGGATCACGTCACGTCGGTCATGCGCTCGCTCAATGTCCGTTCGCGGACGCAGGCGGTCGTCGAAGTCACGCGCCGGATGCAGCGGCAGGGCGGACGGAGCGGCGAGCCAGCTGTTTCGTTCGAGGCGATGCCGCGCGCTGCACGGGCCCCGGCGACGTCAGTCTGCCCATAGGCCCGGCTGGCTCGGTCGAAAGCCGCTGTCGACCATGCCGAGCGCCTGGCGCAGCGCGCCGCGGCTGATCGGCTTGGTGAGCCAGGCGTCGAACGTTCTCCGCACCGCATCCGGGACCTCGCCCGCGCTCATGCCGATGAAGCGGGCCCCCTCGTTCAAGGCACCGGCGCGCCGCGCTTCGGCGGCGGTCTCGGCGCCGCTGCGGATCGGCATTTCGATGTCGAGCAGCACGGCGTCGTAGCGTCGCGCCGCGAGCAGGTTGGCCGCCACGGCCGCTGAGGACGCCGTGTCGCATTCGTAGCCGAGCTCGCTGCCCACGCTCGACAGCGCGTCGCACACGTCTTCCCGATCGTCGACGATGAGCATGCGCCCTGTTTCGTCCGCACCACGACTCGCATGCGCATCGGTGGCGGCGGGCTCGGCCGGTATGTTCAGCACCACGGTGCTGCCGCGCTCGCGGGGCGCCGGAATGGAAATCGATCCGCCCAGGAGATCGACGAGCGTGCGCACGATCGCGAGGCCGAGCCCCGAACCCTCGCCGCGATGGCCGACGAGCGACGCCGGCGGGTCCGATCCGGTCAGCGTCGGGATGACCTCCGCCGGCATGCCGGGGCCGGTGTCGGCGACTTCGAACACGAGCATGCGGTCGACGAACGGGCGCAGGATGACCCGCACCTCGCCGCGGTCGGTCGAGCGGACGGAGTTGACGACGAGATTGGTGAGGATCTGGTCGATGCGCGGCCCGTCGGCGACGACGAAGACCGGGTGTGGCGGAACCTCGATCCGCACCGACAGCCCCTTTGCCGACGCGAGATCGACGGCCGCGTCGCCGAGTGCCAGAACCAGCGCGGCGGCATCGAACGCCTCCGGATAGACCGAAAGCTGACCGGCCTCTCCCTTGGCCAGCGTGAGCAGGTCGCGCACCTGGGTGTTCAGCAGCACCGACGAGCGTCGGATCCGGCTCACCAGCTCGTCGTTGTCTGCGATCGGCTGGTCGCGGCGCATGTCGAGGACGTCGAGCGCCGAGACGATGCCCTGGATCGGTGAGCGAAGCTCATGGCTGACCTTGGCGAGAAAGGTCGAGCGCGCGAGCACGACCTCGCGCAACGCCGCGACCCGGGCGCGCTCCTCCGCGACCTCGGACCGGTCGGCGACGGCCTTCGCCAGCTGTCGCTGCGCCGCGAACTCACGGTGCATCCGCATCTCGAAGTTGGACGCAGCGATCAGCGTCTGCACGAGCACGGTCAGCGCCGCGGAGGCGCCGAAGACGCCGAGGGAATCGGTGCGCAGGAGGAACGCGACCGACAGCGGAACGAGGATGGGACAGACGAACGCCGCAGTCGCCCGTACCCGGACCTGCAGCCCGAGTGCCGCGACGGCGGAGACGCCGGCCAGGCACGCCAGGACCAGGATCGCCGTCTCGGTCGATTCGGTCGAGGCCCACACGCCGGTCAGGCCCCATACCGCACCATCGACGCCGAGCGAGATCATCAGCCATCGCTGGACCCGCTCATGGCGTCGCCGGCCGATGCCCCGTCGCCACATCAGGCCGACCGCGAATCGCGGCATCGCTGCGGCGAGCTTGAGCGCGAACCACGCATAGGCGATCGGCGGGTCGACGAATGGCGCGAGGTACAAGGCCAGCACGAGCGCGAAAGACGTCGCGATGACGCTCGCAGGCACGACGTGCGAGAGGATCGCATCGAGCTGCTGCTCGCGCAGATCGTCCCGATCGGCGCTCCCGGGCGCGAACTCGTGGCCGACGGCGGTGCGGTTCATCTGTTTCAGCGGACTAGTATGCTGCGGCTCTCCCAGTACCACCTTCCACGGCGCATGAATTCAACATCCGCGGTCCGCGGCGTTTCGATCGGCACCACGATGGCCGGTGTCCGCAAGGCCGGTCGCCGCGACGTGACCGTCGTCCTGCTCGAGCCGGGCGCCCAGGTCGCCGGCGTGTTCACGCAAAACCGCTTCTGCGCCGCGCCGGTGCAGCTCTGCCGCATGCATCTCGAAGGCGGAAGCGGCGTGCGTGCGCTTCTTGTCAACACCGGCAACGCGAATGCCGGCACCGGCGACGACGGACTCGCCCGCGCACGGTCGACCTGCGTGGCCCTCGCATCGCAGCTCGGATGCACGCCCGAGCAGGTGCTGCCGTTTTCGACCGGCGTCATCATGGAGACGCTGCCGAACGATCGCATCGAGGCGGCGCTGCCGGCGGCGATCTCCGCTGCGACTGCCGACGGCTGGGCGCTCGCCGCCGAGGCGATCATGACGACCGACACGGTGCCCAAGCTGGCGTCGGTGACGGTGAAGGTCGGCGACACGACCATCGCGGTCACCGGCATCTCGAAGGGCGCCGGCATGATCCGGCCCAACATGGCGACGATGCTCGGCTTCGTCGCGACCGACGCGGTGCTCGCTCCGGGCCTCGTCGACGCCCTCGTCCGAGAGGC
>JBBSPY010000358.1:0-3392 GCA_038258415.1 Burkholderiales bacterium | reverse complement strand
GAGCGCGCGGTCCGGTACCTGCGTGCGCGTGGCCATCTGGTCGAGCTGATCCGGCCCTGCCAGCCCGGCGAGGCCAAGCTCGACGCCAGCGACGAGTTGCGCACCGCCGGCGCGGCGTTGCCGATGTACCCCGACGTCCGCGTCGGATTCGCCTTGCCCGCCACGTTGTCGCGCCGGTTCGCGCAGCGCCGGCCCGATCTCGTCCACGTCGCCACGCCCGGCCCGCTGGCCTGGGCGGCGGTCGCCGCCGCGCGCTCCGCGGGGATCCCGGTCACGTCGGACTTCCGCACCAATTTCCACACCTACAGCCGCTACTACCGGCTCGGCTTCCTGAGCAACACGGCGCTCGCCCTCCTGCGCCGCTTCCACAACCTGACCGCCCGCACCTTCGTGCCGACGCGCGCCGCCGAGGGCGAGCTCGCGGCAGCGGGCTTCCGCAACCTGTCGGTCGTCGGCCGCGGTGTCGACACGGCTCGCTTCTCGCCGGCCAGGCGGAGCGACGCGCTGCGCGCCGAATGGGGCGCCGCTCCCCGGACCCCGGTCTTCCTCGCCGTCGGCCGGGTCGCCGCCGAGACGAACATCGAGCTCGGCATCGCCGCCTGGACGGCGGCGAAGCGCGATCATCCCGACGCGGCGATGGTCGTCGTCGGCGACGGGCCGGCGCGCGCGCGCCTCCAGGCCGCGCATCCCGATGTGCATTTCGTCGGCGCGCTGCGCGGCGACGCCCTCGCGGAGCACTACGCGTCGGCCGACGTGTTCGTCTTCCCCAGCCTGTCGGACACGTTCGGCAACGTCGTGCTCGAGGCGATGGCCTCCGGCGTTGCGGTCGCCTCGTTCGACTGTGCGGCCGCCGCCGAGCACATCGCCGACGGCGTCAGCGGCCGCCTCGCCGCGCCGGGCGACCGTGCCGCCTTCATCGCCGCGGCCCGCGACCTCGCCGCATCCCACGTCGCCGCGCAGGACGCGCCGATGCGCGCCGCCGCCGTCGCGGCGGCCCGTTGCGCGTCGTGGAGCGACGTCCTCGTCCGTCTCGAAGCCCGCCTCGTCGAGTCCGTCGATGCAGCCCAAGCGCAGACTGCCGCTGTCGGCGTCCTGGCCTGAGCGCCATCACGCGTGGCTCGAGCGCGAGCGCTCCGTCGCGCTGTGGATGCACCGGGCGACGGCCCGCGCCTGGGTCGTCCGCTGGCTGGCCATCGTCAGTCGCATCGGCGATGGATGGATCTGGTACGCGGTCATTGCCGGCCTCTGGATCGGTGGCGGCGACCGCGGCAGTTCGGCGGCGATCCGCATGTTCTGCGTCGCGGCAGCCGACCTCGCGATCTACTGGATCATCAAGCGCTGGATCGCGCGGCCGCGGCCGTTCCACACCTGCCCGGGCATCCGCGAGTGCGCGCGCTCGCTCGACGAGTTCAGCTTCCCGAGCGGGCACACGCTGCACTCGGTCGCCTTCAGCGTGATCATGACGGCGTACTACCCGATGAGCGCGTTCGTCGTCTGGCCCTTCACGATCCTCGTGGCCACGTCGCGCGTCGTGCTCGGGCTGCACTACCCGAGCGACGTGATCGTCGGCGGCCTGATCGGCCTGCTCACCGCCCTCGTCAGCTTCAACCTGCTGTAGGCGCCGGCGCGCGCGTCGGTGCCGATCGGCCTTCGGCACGCATGAACGCCGAGACGGTCGTCGCCGTGCGGTCGCGCAGCGCGCGCTCGAGGATGCGCTGCCACGATCGGCGAACGGCGGGGAAGTCGGCGTCGCGCGGGTGCAGCTCGATGCGCAGCAGGCGGTTGTCGCGTTCGGCTCTCGCCACGCCGGCGTTCCAGGCGAGCGACATCTGCCGTCGCCAGCCGCTCGACGTGCTGTAGACGACGCTCCGGCTCTGCACCACCCGCTCCTCGGGCAGCAGCACGAGTTCGCGCAGCGTCGCCGTCCATTCGAAGCGCTGTGCAGCCGCGAGCGCGATTCGGGCGCCATCGCCGAGCAGCCACGCAGGCGCGACGAAGCCGTGCAGCGTCCAGCCGTGTGTCGCGAACCAGGCGACGCCGACGTCGATGCGGCGAGCGGCCTCGGCGGCGTCGAGCGACCAGAACTCGCCTTCGCCGCGCGTGTAGTGGCGGCGGCGCAGCGTGTCGACAAGGCCGCGTGTGGGTGCGTCGTCGCGGTGCGTGAGTCCGTGCAGCGCGATCTCGTCGCCGGCCAGACTGCTTGAGGTGAGCCAGTCGGCGAGGGCGTCGGTCGCCGGCTCGCCGTGGAAGCGCGGCACCGCGAGCAGCGTGAACGGCACCAGCGCGACGTCGGCAACGGCCCGCATCGTCCGCTCGCACGCCGCCAGCGTCGCATCGGCCACGTCGTGCAGGACGACGCAGACGTGGCGGTCAGGGGTCGCGGTGCCGCTCATCGCGTCGCCACCGTGCGCGACGCGGTCATGTCCACCGGTGCGATGGAAACGTCGTCGGTCCGCGGGCCGCCGCGCAGCCCCCGGTAGTGCGATGCGAGCAGCGGCAGCACGACGTCCCAGTCGCAACGTTCGGCGTGGCGCCGGGCCGCGGTTCGCGCCGCCGTCGCCACGCCGGTCTGGTTCTCGAACAGCGAGGCGATCGCCTCGGCGTACGCCGCGCCATCGCCGCGCGAGACGCCGATCGCGCCGGGCGACGTCCCGTCTGCCATTGCCGCGGCCGCCACCAGCTCGCCGAGCCCGGCGCAGTCGCGAACGACGACCGGCGTGCCGCAGGCCATGGCCTCCAGTGCCGACAGGCCGAACGTCTCCTGGTCCCCCGCGTGGACGAACGCGTCGGCGCTGGCCAGCGCTTCGGCGAGCGCGACGGTCCCGGACACGAAGGGAAGCACCCGGACGCGCGGCCCCTCCGGCGGCGGCAGCGGGCCGGCACCGATCGCCACCAGCACGTACGGCGCGCCGAGCCGCTTCACCGCGTCGACGAGCACCGGCAGGTGTTTCTCGGCGGCGAAGCGGCCGGCGTAGACGAGCACACGCGCATCGCCTGCGAGGCCGAGCGCAACCTTCCAGCGGGGCGATGCGCGCTCCGGACGGAACACGCGTGTATCGACGCCCAGCGGCTGGACGACGGCACCGTCGACGCCCAAGCCGGCGATCCGTCGCTGCATCGAGGCGCTCGGCGCGAGCACGAGGTCGAACCGGCGGTAGAGATGGCGCGCGTAGCGTCGCGCCGCGGCGGCACCGGCACGCCCCGCGACGAGTCGCGCCATCGCCTCGATGTCGGAGTGGCAGTACGCGACCGCCGCGGCGCCGCAGGCCCGCGCCGCGTCGAGTACGCCCCAGGCGACGCGATACGGGTCACCGGCCTCGACGAGATCAGGCCGCAGTGCGGCGATCGTCTCGGCGACCGCGCGGCGCGACACCGGCGCGCGATAGCCGCCG
>JBBSPY010000357.1:0-3396 GCA_038258415.1 Burkholderiales bacterium | reverse complement strand
GTACGGCGCCGCAGAACGCCGACGACTTCGCGTCGACGCCGGTGCCGCAAGTGGAAACGCGCTGCGAGTACACGCAGACCTTCAGCGCGCGCTCGGTCGGCCCGAGCTACGGCGGAGCCACCTGCGGCGGCTATACGGTCGTGCTCGGACCGATGGGTGATCTGAAGCTGAACATGAAGAGCGTTTCACTGAGGGCGGAGTGGGGCGACGTGCCGATCACCTCGGCCGCGGCGTGCGCGAGCGCCCGGATCGCTGCCGTCGCCTGGGGTTACCGGTGTGACAACGACTCGTGCAGCGAAGGCAACTGGGAGAAGATCGAGCTCCAGCGGCGGACCAGCGGCACGTGGAATCCGGGCAGCCAGAGCTGCACCCTGCGCCTTTCGTTCGGCGGCGCCGACCATCGCTACAAGACACTGAACCTGGACGTCATCGCGACACAGGTCGTCAACGGGAGCACGGTTCGCAAGCGTGCCCGCGGCACGATCGAGGCGCGACGCGGCAACGGCCAGTGCTACAGCGCCAGTGCACCGCGCTGACGCGACCGCCATGAAGCGTTAGAGTCGCCGAGCGCGGCGCGCGCCGGGAGGAGCCATGACGTTCGAGGGCCTGATGGACACGATCAAGGTCGTCTTTCAACGTGCGTGCAGCGGGCCGCTGAAGGATCGTGCATGGCGGGCCATCCGCACGCGCGCCGGGCCGGACCTCCAACGGATGATGTTGCGCAATGCAGCGTCGGGCCGCTTGAGTTACGAATTCCATGTGCTGGTCGACTCGAACGGTGCCGAGTCCTTTCACAGCCGATCGATGGCAAGCGCTCGCGAAGGCTGGCTGCGCCGCCTGGTCGGCCACTCGGCTCCGCAGGAAGCGCTCGAGGTGAGCGCATCGGTGAACCGCCGCAACGGCGCGCGCGCCGTCGTCGAGATCACGGCGGTCCGCCGCAGCCCTTCGCAGCTCGCCGTCGCCAGGGGCAGCAGCGATGCCGGCGCCGGTGCGCGGGCGGAAGGCACGCGGGCCGGCGTGCGCGGCGGCACGATCGACCGCGAGGCGCTGGCGCGCCTGTCGGGCGGCATGCGCTCGACGGCGGGCCAGCGTCGCGTGTCGCAGAACGTTCCAGAGGCGCCGGCCGGCGCGACCTGACGCGGTTCGCATTGCGTCTGCCCGGGCATTCCTCGTCGAGCACACCGCAGTCGTTCGCCACGCCCGTCTCGCCTATCCCGCCAGCGCCCGGGGAGGCCCGCAGGACGTGCCCGATCAGAGCGTCTTCCACATCCCGTCGTGCATCGAGCCGGCGATGAAGCAGTCGGCGGCGCTGTTGATTTTTTCCCAGTAGTTCGCATCGGCGAGCATCTTGGTGCTGGTCGCCTCGAACGCCGCCATGTCGGCGTAGCGCGTCGACCAGGCGATGCGCTGCGGGTTGCCGCCGACGGGCCGCAGCAGTTCCGTGTCGAGATCGTGGGTGCCCTTCAGGTAGGCAACGATGTCCTTGGCGAAGGCGGTGGCCTCCATCTGCTTGCCGGGCCGGATGCTGGCCACTCGAACGAACGCGATCATGTAAGTCTCCTGCCGCCGTGGTTGGATGATCCGCAAGACCCCGGCGACGCAGGCCCGCGCGGTTCGCGCCCAGGTCAGTGCGGCCGCAGCCTCGCGGTCTCGAGTGCCTGGATCAGCAGCAGGGTCGTCCGGGTGCAGCGGTGCGACTCGCCCGCCTGCAGCACGACGTCGATGGGGTGGTGATCGAAGGTCAGCCAGAGAGCCCCCGATTCGCATGTGATCGTGCGGCCGAGCGGCCGGCGAATGCGGTGCACGGCGCCTCGCTCCAGTCGCAGCACGGGATCTGCCAGATGGGAACGGATGTGTCGCGCCAACCAGCCGGCCGCAGTCCGCAGTAGCTTCGTCGGGGCGGGGTAGCCGGCCGAAGAAGCCGGTTGAAGCGTGCTCATGTGCCATCTCCCGGGAACGTGCTGCGGCGATGGGCCCGCCGGTGCCTGTGCGCAGCGGCAAGCTCTTCGCACCGCCTGGATGTTCGGCTCGCGGCGGTGCCCTCGTCCTTTATCGATCCGAAAAATTGCTAACCCGCCGTCGACGCGGTTAGATTGCGGGCACGCACCGGACGAAAGGCTCCATGCTCGACCCGCTGGTCTTCGGCCGTTTCGAACTGCAGCTCGACCAGCGCCGGCTTCTCGAGCGGGGGGCGCCGGTGAGCGTCGGCGCACGGGCGTTCGATCTGCTGGCCGCGCTGGTTCAGCACCGCGACCGCGTCGTCTCCAAGGACGAGCTGCTGCGGCTGGTATGGCACGACGCGGTGGTCGAGGAGAACAACCTGAGCGTGCAGGTGTCGACCCTGCGCAAGGTGCTCGGCGCGGACGCCCTGCGCACGGTGTCGGGCCAGGGCTACCGCTTCACGCTGCCCGTGTCGGCGCCGGCGACGCCCGCCTCTGCCGAGGGCGTGGTGCTCGGCCTTCCCGACAAGCCATCGATCGCCGTGCTGCCCTTCATAGACGCAGACGGCGAGCCCGACGACGCGGCGCTGGTCGACGGCATCGGCGACGAGCTCATCGCGGCGCTGTCGCGCGTGCGCTCGCTGTTCGTGATCTCGCGCCAGAGCGTGCAGGCGTACCGCGGTCGCACGCTGCATCCGCGCACGGTGGCGCGCGAGCTGGGCGTGCGCTACGTGCTGGAGGGCAGCGTGCGCCGGTCGGCCGGGCAACTGCGCATCGCCGCCGCGCTGGTCGACGCCGTCAGCGGCCAGCAGATCTGGAGCGAGCGCTACGACCGCCCGCTCGACGCCGGGTTCGCGCTGCAGGACGACGCGGCCCGCGACATCGTCGTCGCGATGGCGCCGCACCTCGATCGCTCCGAGCTCGAGCGTGCGCGCGCCCCGACGCCGGGCAACCCGACGGCCTACGCGCTGGCGCAGCGCGCGTGGGCTCAAACCCGCGAGGGGATGTCGCGCTCGAACGTCGCTGCGCGCGACGCCGCCGTCGCGCTGGCGCGCCAGGCGCTGGCCATCGACCCCCGCTGCAGCGCGGCGCACAACGCGATCGTCGACGCGCTCTCCTGGCAGCTGTTCTTCGACACCGCCGGGCCGTCGACCTGGCAGGATGCGCTGGACGCGGTGGCTCGTGCACTCGAGATCGACAGCGCCGACGCGCTCGCCTACTGCGGACGCGGCTGGCTGATGTTCGTGAGCGGCAAGCTGCCCGAAGCCACGGCCGACTTCCATCGCTCGCTCGAACTCAACCCGAACGACGCTTTCACGATGGTTCGGCTGGGCATGAGCATGTCTCTCGCCGGCGACCCGGCCGGCGTGAGCCACTGCCTGCAGGCGTTGCGCCTGAGCCCGCGCGACCCGGCGCGCTTCCACCTGCTCGACAACCTGGTCTGGGCGCAGTTCGC
>JBBSPY010000356.1:0-3397 GCA_038258415.1 Burkholderiales bacterium | reverse complement strand
GGTCTGGAGCAGCGCCGAGTAGTTGGCCGGGCTCAGCACGACGTCCTTGCCGTCGGCGAGCCGAAGCGTCGGAAACTTGATGTCGGACGTCGACAGCTCCGAGTAGATCGAGCCGGGTGCGCTGCTGAAGCGCGACGCGAGCGACAGCAGGTGCTCGCCCTTCTGGTCGAGCACGTGCGCTTTCTGCCGGTAGTGGTCGAGGATGGTGAAGCGATACGGCGCGAGCGCCGGCGTCTGCTCGATCCAGCCCGTCACCGTGGCCTCGGCAATGGCCAGCAGCTCGGGTGTGAACCAGGCCGTCGCCGTGGCGAACTTCGCGAACGCCGCGCCAACGCGCTGGAAGCGACCGGCGATCGCCTGGTCGCGCGTGTCGACGTCGCGCTGCAGCTGCGGGTAGCGGTAGATGCGGTACTGAAGCTTGCCGATGTCGTCGTAGGCCTGGTAGGCCTTCAGCAACTGCCCGGGTCCCTCCGCCAGCGTGCCCTTGAGCGTCACGAACGCGTCCATCTTCGCGTCGAGTTCCTTCATCCCCTCTTCCCAAGCCGCCCAGTCGGGGTAGATGGCCGCGAAATCCCAGCGGAAGTCAGCGGGGATCTCGGCGCGGATCCGCGTCGTCGGCTTGGCTGCGAGCGCCGGGGCGGCCGTGGCGATGGCCGCGGCGCAGAACGTGGTGGTGAAGGCCATGGAGAGGTTCATGCAGGAGGGTCCAGTCGCGACAGCGAACGGGCGAAACCGCGACGATATCCGGTGCACGAAACACCCACGGGATGGGTCGCTATCCTCGCGCCATGCCCACCGACGCTGCGAACGATTCCCTCGAAGGCGGCTGCGACTGCCGGCGCATCCGCTACCGGCTCTCCTCCGCGCCGCTCATCGTGCACTGCTGCCATTGCCGCTGGTGCCAGCGCGAGAGCGGCGCGTCGTTCGCGCTGAACGCGATGATCGAAGGCGACCGGGTCGAGCGGCTCGGCGACGAGCCCGAGCTCGTCGACACGCCGTCGGCGAGCGGCCGCGGCCAGCTCGTCGCGCGCTGCCCCACGTGCCGCGTCGCGCTGTGGAGCCACTACGCAAGCGGGGGTCGCGCGATCTCGTTCATCCGCGTCGGCACGCTCGACGATCCCGATCGTCTGCCGCCCGACCTCCACATCTTCACCGCGTCGAAGCAGCCTTGGGTTGTGCTGCCTCAGGGCACTCCCGCCTTCGCCGAGTACTACGATCGCGACGCGGTCTGGCCGGCCGACGCCCTCCGGCGCCGTGCCGACCTGCTCGCCCGCCGCACCCCCGAGGAGACATCACGATGAACGCACCAGCCGAACTCACGCGCATGGTCACGAGCCTGGAGGGCCGCGTGCCCGACGAGGAGTGGCAGACGCGCCTCGACCTTGCCGCCGCCTACCGTCTCGTCGCCCTCTTCCGCTGGGACGACCTGGTCTACACCCACATCACGGCCAGGATCCCGGGTACCGAGCACTACCTCATCAACCCGTACGGCCTGATGTTCGACGAGATCACGGCGTCGAGCCTGGTCAAGATCGACATCGATGGCAACGTGCTGCAGGAAACGCCGTTCCCGATCAACCCGGCGGGCTTCGTCATCCACAGCGCCGTGCACTCGGCGCGCCACGACGTGCAGTGCGTGATGCACACGCACACGCTCAACGGCGTGGCGGTGGCGGCGCAAAAGCGCGGCCTGCTGCCGATCTCGCAGCACTCGATCTTCGTGCTGTCCAGCCTCGCGTACCACGACTACGAGGGCGTCGCGCTGCGCGACGAGGAGAAGCCGCGGCTCGTCGCGAACCTCGGCGACAAGCGTTTCCTCATGCTGCGCAGCCACGGCCTGCTGACCGTCGGGCCGAGCGTCGCGGCGGCGTTCGAAGCGATGTACTTCTTCGAGGCGGCGTGCGCGATCCAGATCCGCGCCCAGGCGGGCGGAACGCTCGCTTCGGGCGACCTGATGGAAGTCGACCCGCGCATCATCGCCGGCGCCGAGCAGGCGGCGAAAGCGGTGACCCAGGGTGCCGGTTCGTCGCTGGTCTGGCCGGGCCTGCTGCGCCGCCTCGACCGCGCCGACGACAGTTGGCGGCACTGATGGCCGAAGGCAAGCTCTCCGGCCGCGTCGCGTTCGTCACCGGAGCGGCGAGCGGCATCGGCAAGGCCATCGCCGCGATCTACGCACGGGAAGGCGCCAAGGTCGCCATCGCCGACCTGAACCTGGCGGCAGCGGAAGCCGCCGCGGCCGAGCTGAAGGCGGGCGGTGCCGACGCGATGGCGCTCGAGGTCGACGTGACCGACGAGCAGCAGGTCGGCGACGGCGTCGCCGCGGTCGTGAAGGCGTGGGGCGGGGTCGACATCCTCGTCAGCAACGCCGGGATCCAGATCGTTCATGCGCTCGAGGACTTCCCCTACGCCGAGTGGAAGAAGATGCTCGCGATCCATCTCGACGGCGCCTTCCTGACCACCAAGGCGTGCCTGCCGCACATGTATGCATCGGGCCGCGGCGGCTCGGTGATCTACATGGGGTCGGTGCACTCGAAGCTGGCATCGGTGCTGAAGGCGCCGTACGTGACCGCCAAGCACGGCCTCATCGGCCTGGCCAGGACGATCGCCAAGGAGGGCGCGCCGCACAAGGTCCGAGCCAACGTCATCTGCCCCGGCTTCGTTCGCACGCCGCTCGTCGACAGGCAGATTCCCGAGCAGGCGAAGGCGCTGGGCATCAGCGAGGACGACGTGATCCGCAAGGTGATGCTGAAGGACACCGTCGATGGCGAGTTCACGACGCTCGCCGACGTCGCCGCGGTCGCGCTCATGTTCGCGGCGTTTCCGACGAATGCGCTGACAGGGCAGTCGCTCGTGGTGAGCCACGGCTGGTCGATGGAATAGGGCCTGTAGGACACCGGGCGTCGCCCGATCCGTCGAAAGACGACACATCGGTGTCTGAAAGGCTCGCCCGAGGCGGCCGCCCCGGGCCCTACGCTAGCTTCATCGCCGCGAGAGGGCGGCCTACAAGGAGAAAAGCGATGACGCTAGGAACCATCCTGCTGATCGTGCTCATTTTGTTGCTCGTCGGAGCCCTGCCGAGCTGGGGGTACAGCCGGTCTTGGGGCTACGGCCCGAGCGGCGGACTCGGGCTGATCGTGCTGATCATCGTCGTGCTGCTGCTGCTTGGAAAGATCTAGTCTTCGGACTCGCTGATGGAAGAAGCCCGCCTCGGCGGGCTTCTTCACATCCGGATGCCGATTCCGAACCGCGGCACTAACATCGTCACTCCATGGACAGTCTCGACCTTCAGGTGCTCGCCCAGGCCCGCCGTTGGCGGGTCGAAGGGCGCGCGGTCTGGCTGGTCACCGTCATCGAGACCTGGGGTTCGGCGCCACGACCCCCCGGTGCGCTGCTGGCG
>JBBSPY010000355.1:0-3398 GCA_038258415.1 Burkholderiales bacterium | reverse complement strand
GGCGAGCCATCGTGCTTCGTAGTAGCGCGCGTCATAGGTGCCGACATTCGTTGCCGTCCGGTAGCCACCGGCGTGCTCGAACACCGTCGCCGGGAATTCGGCGGCCACGCGCAGTGCCGACTCGCCGTAACCGAAGCTGGTGGCGAAGACGAGCTTTGCGCCTTGCGACGCGAGGTCGCGCATCACGCGCTCGGCGTCCGGCCCCTCGGCCACCGACTCGACGGCGACCGTCGTCACTGCCTCGCCGAGTGCGCGCTGCATCTCGCGCCGGCCGAGCTCGTGCTGGAAGGTCCAGCCGGCGTCGCCGATCGGCGAGACGTAGACGAAGGCGACGTCGAGCGGCGGCGGCGCAGCGCGCGAGCGTGGTGGCGAAGCGCCCAACGCCAGCGCCGCCAGCGACGCGCAGGCGCCGCGGCGGGTGAGGTTTTTTGTCATGGTTGACCTCGACATGGCCCCGGGATGGACAGCGCCGCCGCGGGGGCACGCGGGCGGCAGGGTGTCGATTGTCGCGGCTGCGCCGAGCGGGGCGCCGAGCCCGTCAGTGCACGCGGATCAAAGGCCTTTCGCCCACGCAGCAAACGCATCGAGCATCGCCTCGCGCACCTCGTCGTCGGTGCGACCGCTCTTCGTGCGGACATGAAAGGCGTGGTCGGCGTCGTCGAACCAGGCGAGCGTGGCGCGCGGGCCGAGCGATGCGCACACGCTCGCGACCAGCGACGCATCGGCGAGGTCGTCGCGCGTTCCCTGCAGGAACAGCATCGGGCACGCGACCTCGCCGAGGTGGGCAGCCCGCTCGACGCCGGGCTTGCCCGCCGGGTGCAGCGGAAACCCGACGAAGGCGAGCCCGCGAACGCCCGGCAGTGGCGACGCGGCTTGGGCCTGCGACGTCATCCGCCCGCCGAACGACTTGCCTCCGGCGACCAACGGCAGCGACGGCGCCACCTTGGCGGCCGCCGCGACAGCGGCACGAACGGCGGCATGGGCCACGGCAGGAGGATCGGCGCGACGCGAACCGCGCTCCATGAAGGGGAACTGGTAGCGCAGCGTGGCGATGCGTCGTGCCGCGAGTCCTTCGGCGAACGCCGTCATGAAGGCGTGGCGCATGCCGGCACCGGCGCCGTGGCCGAAGACGTAGAGCGCGACCGCATCCGACGGAACGATCGACAGCGCCGAGACGGCTCCTGCGCCGTCCACCTCGACCGCGTGGTTCTCCGCGTGACTCGACATCAGTCGGCGAGACCGGCGGCCAGATTGGCCTGGAGCCGTGTCGGGTTGAGCAGCGGTGCCGCCCGCCGTGCCGTTCGCTCAGACGCCCGGGATCGTCGCCTCGGGCTCGGCGACGAGCGTCGGGGCCGACCGCGGCGCGGGCCGACGGGCGAAGATGTCCTGGAGCTCGGCGGGCAGCGTGTGCATCGGTTCTTCGGTGACGTCGATCGCGCGGGTGGCGTGCGATGGCGGGATCCAGTCGGAATCGGGCTCCTCGCCCGGCCGCGCCACGATGCGCGTCGCCGCGAAGTCGCTGCGCTGCGCGACCGCGCGCGACGGTCGCGTGGTCGCGACCGTGCGGCCGACCAGAGCGCGGCCTGCGATGCGGAAGTCGGCCCAGCGCAGCTCGCGCCGCACCAGCAGCCGGCCGAGCCGCAGCACCGCGGCGACCGCCATCGCGGCGCGGTCGCTGAATGGCGGACGGACACGCCGGGAGCGCTTGAGCCGCTTCGAGCGTCGCGGCGGCTGGGGCGTTTCGAGGGGAAGACTCATGGGGTGATTGTGCGGGCCGCCATGGCCTGCGTCTGAGACAACGTGCGACAAATCGCCGTTCGACGTGACGGCTCGTATCAGCGGCATCCCCTGCTCGGGCCCAGGTCGAGGTGGAGGTGGTCGCGATGCGCTTCGTTGAAGTCGGGCGAGAGCACGACCGACCAGGTGTCGCAGGCGCCGTCGCGCAGGCGGCGAAGGAAGCGACCTTTCGCATCGTCGACGCCTCGCGGCCAGTCGCCCAGGACGTCGACGCGGCCGCCGCCTTCGAGGGCGAAGCCGGCGATGTCGATGGCGTTGGCATGGGCGTGCTCGCTGCGCCGGCCGGGCGAGCCGTCGGCACCGCCGTCGACCCGACCGCCGATGTCGCGGCAGGCGTAGCTGCCGAAGTCGCGCACCGCCACGACGCGGCGGCCGAGCTCGGCGAGCGCGATCGGCTGCACGATGTGGTGCTCCCACATCGCCAGCGACACGGCTGCCATGCAGGTCAGCACCACCGGCGGGTCGAGCGCGGCCGGGAAGGCCGAGACGCGCACCGCGCCGCTCCAGCCGCAACCGCGAACGAGCGCACGGTCCGGCGTCGTCGTCCAGGCGAGCGCGGTGGCGCCGAGCGCGACGATGCACGCGGCAGGGTCGCCCTCGAGCCGGGCGAGCTTCCACCGCGTCAGCACATTCGGCGCTTCGAGTGGGCGCAACGGTGCCCACGGATTCCAGCGGTCGGGCCAGACGACGATGCCGCTGGCAAGCGCCCAGACCAGCAGCGCGCCGAGGGCCCACGCGACGAGCACGCTCCAACCCCAGCGCAGCCGCGGCGCCGGATCCGCGGCGCTCACGTCGGGGCTCGCTTCAAGCGGCGTCGCGAGCGGCTTCCAGCGCGGCGATGTCGATCTTCACCATCGTCATCATCGCGTCGCTGACGCGCTTCGACGTCGCCGGATCGGATTCGGCCATGAGGTCGGCGAGGAGCGTCGGCACGACCTGCCAGCAGACGCCATAGCGGTCACGCAGCCACCCGCACTGCTCGGGCGACCCGCCGCCCTGCAGCAGCGCATCCCACGTGCGGTCGAGCTCGGCCTGGTCGGCACAGTCGACGACAAACGAGATGGCGTGGTTGAACGGGTCGAGCGGGCCAGCCGTCATCGCCGTGAACGGCTGTCCCGAGAGCTCGAAGTCGACGACCTTGACCGACCCTGGAGGGCCGCTCGGCGAGTCGCTCTGCAGCGTCGCCGTGCGGACGATGCGCGAGCCGGGAAAGATCGAGACGTAGAAGGCGGCAGCCTCTTCGGCCTCCTTGGCATACCAGAGGAACGGCGTGATCTTCAGCATGTGAGTCTCCGGGATGAGTGTCGTGGCACGCCGACGGCGTTCCGATGCTGGTCGAACGGCAGCACGACGATTCGACATCGCCAGCGCATCATCATGCCGTCGCATCGACTCCCCTGCCTCGCCCGTGAAGATCGCCACCTGGAACGTCAACGACATCGTCAAGCGCCTGCCGCTGCTGCTCGACTGGCTGGACGAAGCCGAGCCCGACGTCGTCGCGCTGCAGGAGACGAAGGCGACCGACGCCGCTTTCCCGCGCGACGCGATCGAGGCCGCCGGCTACGGCGCGATGATCGCGGGGCAGCGGCCGTGGAACGGCG
>JBBSPY010000354.1:0-3403 GCA_038258415.1 Burkholderiales bacterium | reverse complement strand
CTGTCGCAGCACCGGCGCCGGAACCCCGGCGAGCCTGGCGACCTGCACGCCGAAGCTGCGGCTCGCCGGCCCGGCCTCGATCTCGTGCAGGAAGGCGATCTGATCGCCGCTCTCGACCGCGCCGACATGGACATTGCGTGAACGAGCGTGCTCCGCCGGAAAGTCGGTGAGCTCGAAGTAATGCGTGGCGAACAGCGTGAACGCCCGGTTCTTCTCGTGCAGGTGGTGGGCGATCGCGCCGGCGAGGGCGAGGCCATCGAAGGTCGAGGTGCCGCGTCCGACTTCGTCCATCAGCACCAGCGAGTGTTCGGTCGCCGCGTTGAGGATCGCCGCCGCCTCGGTCATCTCGACCATGAACGTCGACTGCGCGTTGGCGAGGTCGTCTGCGGCGCCGATGCGGGTGTAGATGCCATCGATGGGCCCCAGGTGGCAGGCCTTCGCCGGAACGAACGAGCCGATCGCGGCGAGCAGCGCGATCAGCGCGACCTGGCGCATGTAGGTGCTCTTGCCGCCCATGTTCGGACCGGTGACGATCAGCATGCGGTGATTCGCGTCGAGCCGGCAGTCGTTGCCGATGAAGCTGCCGCCGCGCTCGGCCAGGCGCGCCTCGACCACCGGATGCCGTCCGCGCTCGATGTCGATGCGCGCCTCCCGGACGAAGCTCGGCCGGCACCAGTCGCATCGACGGGCGACCTCCGCCAGCGCCGCCAGCGCATCGAGCGCGGCCAGCGAACGCGCCGCCTCGGCGAGCGCGGCGACGTGCGGCGCCAGCGCGTCGAGCAGCGCGTCGTAGAGCAGTCGCTCGCGGGCCAGCGCCCGGTCGCCGGCCGAAAGCGCCTTGTCCTCGAACGCCTTCAGCTCGGGCGTCGTGTAGCGCTCGGCGTTCTTCATCGTCTGGCGCCTGCGGTAGTCGGCCGGCACCCGATTGGACTGCGACTGCGGTATTTCGATGAAGTAGCCGTGCAGGCGGTTGAACTGCACCCGCAGCGTGGCGATGCCGCTGCGACTTCGCTCGCGCGCTTCGAGCTCGACGAGAAAGGCGCCGCCGCCAGCACCGATGGCGCGCAGATCGTCGAGCTCGGCGTCGTGCCCGTCGGCGATGACGCCGCCGTCGCGCACCATCGCCGCCGGCTCGTCGGCCAGTGTCGCCGTCAGCAGCGAGGCGACCTCAGGCGGCACTGCGAGGTGCGCCACGAGACGGCCGAGCAACGTCGCGGCAGCGGCCGGCACCGCGCTGGCCACGGCCGGCAACGCCGCGAGCGTCGTCCTGAGCCCGGACAGCTCGCGCGGGCGGGCCTGTCGCAGGGCGACGCGCGTCGCGATGCGCTCGACGTCGGCCAGCGAGCGCAGTGCCGTCCGCGTCGTCTCGAATCCGTTCGACAGGAACGCGTCGACGGCGTCGAGACGATGCCCGGCGACGGCCCGGTCGCGCAGCGGCCTCGCCAGCCACGCACGCAGGGCACGGCTGCCCATGCCGGTGACGCAGGCGTCGATCGTCGACAGGAGCGTCGGCGCATCGTGCCCGCGCAGGGTGCGCACGAGCTCGAGGTTGCGCACGGTGGCAGCCGGCAGGTCGACGAGCTCGTCCGCCTTCTGCACGACGAGCGTCGTCGCGTGTGCGAGCGAGCGACCCTGCGCGTGCTCGGCATACGAGATGAGCGCACCGGCGGCGGCGTGGGCCAGCGGCATCGCGTCGGCGCCATGGCCGGCGAGCGTCGCGACGCCGAGCTGCGCCATGAGCTTGCGCGCGCCGAGCGCGGCGTCGAACTGCCAGGGAGGCCGCCGGGTCAGCGCCGTGCCGGGCAGTTCGTCGACGAGACCCCCGTCGCCCGAGGCGACCAGCACCTCGGCGGGCGCCAGTCGGGAGAGCCAGCTCGAAAGCTCGCCGGTGCCGCATTCCGTGAGGCCGATCTCGCCGCTGGCGAGCACCAGCCAGGCAATGCCGCAGCCCGCCTTGCCGGTCGCCACCGCAACGAGCGGCGAGTCGCTGCGGTCGGCCAGCAGGTGGCCCTCGGTGAGGGTGCCAGGCGTGACGACGCGCACCACCTTGCGATCGACCGGCCCCTTGCCGGCGCCGACTTCGCCGACCTGCTCGCAGATCGCGACCGACTCGCCCAGCTTCACCAGCCTGGCGAGGTAGCCGTCGGCCGCGTGCACCGGCACGCCGGCCATCGCGATCGGCTCGCCGGCACTCGCGCCGCGCGCCGTCAGCGTGATGCCGAGCAGCCGAGCCGCCTTCTTCGCGTCGTCGAGGAAGAGCTCGTAGAAGTCGCCCATCCGGTAGAACAGCAGCGTCTCCGGATGGTCGGCCTTGATGCGCAGGTACTGCTGCATCATGGGCGTGTGCGCCGAATCGCTCACGGCAGCCGCTTCCGCCGCACCGTCAGTCGGCTCGCGTAACGAGGTGTGACTTTTGTCGGATCGCGTCGCTCGCGTCGCTCGCGTCGAGTGCGCTCCGGATGCCAGACTCGCGCTCCTGCATCGAGTGCGCCGGAGTCCGCATGACGGAAGTTCGCATCATCGCCGTCTCCCTGCTTGGCGGCCAGGGCGTCGAGCACATCACGCACGTGTGGACGGCCGGCGGGATGATGCCGGCGCGCCACGTCGTCGAGGACATCTGGAAGCGGCGCTGCGCCTACTACACGGTCGCGCCGACCGGCCGCATCCCGGTTCGCGTCGTTCCATCGCGTGGCCCCGGCCCGATCGACTGGCTGCTGCGCCGCGCCGTCACGGCGCACCTGGCCTCCGATGCCAACGCCCGACTCACCGATCCGCTGCTTGGCCTGCCGAAGCTGCCGAGCCCGAATCGCGGTCGGCGCAGCGAGCAGCTCCGCGCCGCCGGCGAGAGCATGGCGATGCCGCTCGTGGCCGCAGACGACCACGGGGCCGCGCCCCGGACGCACACGGCCTGACCCGCCGCTTCGCGTCCTCGTCATCGCGATTCCGTCAGGCGGTCGCGCCGACCGAGGTGTGCGGCGCCAGCATCGTCACGAGTTGCCCGTAGATCTTCGGATTGCCGGCGATGACCTCGCGGCGGTGCAGGAAATCGGCCTCGCCTGTGAAGTTGCCGACCAGCCCGCCGGCCTCGCTCACGAGCAGCGACCCGGCGGCGACGTCCCACGGCGAAAGGCCGGTCTCGAAGAAGCCGTCGTACCAGCCCGCTGCGACATAGCAGAGGTCCAGCGCCGCGGCGCCGGGCCGCCGCATCCCCGCGCTCGACCGCATCACCGTCTCGAGGATCTTCATGTAGCCGGCGAAGTCATCGCCCTGCCGGAAAGGAAAGCCGGTGCCGATCAGCGACTCGGCCATGCGGTTTCGCTTCGAGACGCGCAAGCGGCGATCGTTGAGGAACGCGCCGCGCCCGCGCGACGCGTAGAACAGGTCGTTGCGCGCCGGGTCGTAG
>JBBSPY010000353.1:0-3405 GCA_038258415.1 Burkholderiales bacterium | reverse complement strand
GGTGGGAGCGCCCGCGTCATTTCGCGCAACCGAAACCCCACACGTCATGAACAAGCCCCTCACCCGCGCCGAAGTCGCCCCCGAGACCACGTGGGACCTGGCCGATCTGTTCGCGACGCGAGACGCGTGGCTCGCTGAGCTCGCCGCCGTGGAGCGATCGGTGGACAGCGTCGTGCAGCACCACGGCAAGCTCGCGGCCAGCCCCACCGTGCTGCTCGCCTGCCTCGAGGCGCGCGACGACCTGCAGGCCCGGCTCGACCGCGCTGCCACGTTCGCCGGCCTGCGCGCGGCCGAGGACGGCGGCAACCCCGCCCACCAGGCCGACCAGTCAATCGCCGCCGCGCTCTGTGCGCGCGTGGACGCGACCATCGCCTTCGTCGACACCGAGATTCTGGCCTTTCCCGACGGCACGCTCGCCGCCTGGCTGCGCGATGAGCCTTCACTCACCGTCTACCGCCCGACCCTCGACAAGCTCGCGGCCCTCAAGCCCCACATGCTCCCCGCCGAAACCGAGCGGATGCTGGCGAGCCTCGGCGAGGTGTTCGACGCGCCCTACACGATCTACAACCGCACGAAGACCGGCGACATGATGTTCGCGCCGTTCACCGACGCCGCCGGCACCTCGCACCCGAACTCCTTCAACCTCTACCAGTCGACCTACGAGACCGCCGCCGATACCAGCGTGCGCCGCGCCGCCTGGGCGTCGTTCAACGCCGGGCTCGCGCCCTACCAGCACACGATGGGCGGCACCTTGGCCACCGAGATCGCGAAGAACATCGTGCTCGCCAGGGCGCGCGGCTACGAGAGCGCCGAGCGCTACCTGCTGCACGAGCACCAGGTGCCCTTCGAGCTCTACACCAACGTGCTCGACACCATCCAGGCCGAGCTCGCGCCGCACATGCAGCGCTACGCGCGGCTGCGCCAGCGCGTGCTCGGGCTCGACAAGCTGCTGTACTGCGACGTCAAGGCGCCGCTCGACCCCGGCTACGAGCCGGCGATGACGTTCGACGACACCGCCACGCTGCTCGAGGAAGCGCTCGCGCCCCTCGGCGCCGAGTACGTAGCCTTGGTGCGCAGCGCCTTCCAGCGCCGCTGGATCGACCGCGCCGACAACGCCGGCAAGGCGTCGGGCGCGTTCTGCGCCACGCCCTACGGCGTGCACTCCTTCATCCTGATGACGTGGGCGAACTCGATGCGCGACGCGTTCACCCTCGCCCACGAGCTCGGCCACGCCGGTCACTTCATGCTCGCAGGGAAGCACCAGCGCCGCGCCAACACCGACGTGGCGATGCCCTTCGTGGAGGCGCCGTCGATCATGAACGAGGTGCTGCTGGCCCGCCACATCCTGGCCCGCACCACCGACCCGCGCAAGCGCCGCTGGGTGCTCGCGCAGGTGCTCGGCACCTACCACCACAACTTCGTCACCCACCTGCTCGAGGCCGAGCTGCAGCGCCAGGTCTACCGGCTCGCCGAAGGTGGCCAGCCCGTCACCGCGGCGCTCCTCAACGAGCGCAAGCGCGCCATCCTGCAGGGCTTCTGGGGCGACACCGTCGAGATCGACGACGGCGCCGCGATGACCTGGATGCGCCAGCCGCACTACTACCTCGGCCTGTACCCGTACACCTATTCGGTCGGGCTGGTCGCGGCCACGGCGCTGGCGGAGAAGTCGAATCGGGAGGGTGATGGGGTGTTGGCGCAGTGGCTCGATGTGCTGCGGGCAGGTGGGACGTTGCCGCCGCTGGAGCTGATGCGGCAGGTGGGGATCGATCTGTCGTCGGCGCAGCCGATTCGGGATGCGGTGGCTTATGTGGGGCGGATGATCGAGGAGCTGGAAGGCAGCTTCTGAGCTGGTTCGGAAGGGCAATGAAAAGGCGAGGCGGCCGACGGCGCCGGAGAACATCGATCTCCGCACTCGCGGCCGAAGCGGCCGGGTTCGACATCCTGCTCACCACCGACCGCCCATTGCGATATCAGCAGAACCTGTCTCAGAGACGCCTCGCAATCATCGTTCTCAACACGACGCAGCTGCCGCGAATTTCGATTGGCGGTCTCGCTCTCGAGGTTGAGATTCCGTGACACCTACTCGCGCAATCTGAACCTCTGCAGTTTTCCCGTCTCCGTCCGCGGCAGCGCCTCCCGAAACTCCATCGCCCGCGGGTACTTGTACGGCGCCACGGTCGCTTTCACGAAATCCTGCAACGCCTTCACCATCGCAGCGTCGGCCGCGTGTCCCGAGCGCAGCACGACGCAGGCTTTCACGATCTGGCCGCGCTCTGAATCGGGAATGCCGATGACGGCGCATTCGGCCACGGCGGCGTGCGTGAGGAGCGCATCTTCGACCTCGACAGCGGCGATGTTGTAGCCGGCCGAGATGATCATGTCGTCGGTTCGGCTCTGGTAGTGGAAGTAGTCGTCGTCGTCCTGCAGGTAGGCGTCGCCGGTGTAGTTCCAGCCGCCCACGGCATAGTCGGCCTGGCGCGGGTCGCTCAGGTAGCGGCAGCCGGTGGGGCCCTGCACCGCGAGCCGGCCGATGGTGCCGCGCGGGGCTTCGCGGCCTTCGGCGTCGACCACGCGGGCGCGGTAGCCGGGCACGGCGATGCCGGTGGCGCCGGGTCGCGCGTGGGCCTCGTCGGCCGAGATGAAGATGTGGAACATCTCGGTGGCGCCGATGCCGTCGATGATCTCGATACCGGTCGACTCCTTCCACAGGGCGCGGGTGGCGGCAGGCAACGCCTCGCCGGCGGCCACGCATTTGCGCAGCGGCCCGCCGTCGCGCACGGCGATCTTGCGTTCGCCGGCTTGCGCGGCCATCGCGCGATACGACGTGGGCGCGGTGAACAGCACCGTGGCGCGCTCGGCGGCGATGGCGTCGAGCAGCTCGTTGGGGCCGGCCTTCTCGAGCAGCACGGCCTGCGCGCCGATGTGCATCGGGAACAGCGTGAGGCCGCCGAGGCCGAAGGTGAAGGCGAGCGGCGGGCTGCCGAGGAAGGTGTCTTCAGGCGTGGCGCGGAGCACGTGCGCCGGGAAGCACAGGCACGACGCGACCACGTCGCGGTGCGCGTGCATGGTCGCCTTCGGCTGGCCGGTGGTGCCGGAGGTGAAGGCGAGGAGGCAGATGTCGTCGATCGACGTGTCGACGGTGGCGAATGGATCGGCGTACGCGGCCATGCGGGCTTCGAGCGAGTCGGGCGTTTGACTGCCGAAGTAGACGGTGTGGCGCAGCATCGGGTGCGCGGCGGCGGTGGCCTCCATCTCGACGCGCAACGCGTGGTCGCAGAGCGCGAAGGCCACCTCCGCCTTCTCGACGATCTGGCCGAGCTCCTTGGCGCGCAGCAGCGGCATCGTCGCCACCGCCACGCCGCCCGCCTTCATCACCGCGAACCAGCACGCCACGAGCATCGGCTT
>JBBSPY010000352.1:0-3440 GCA_038258415.1 Burkholderiales bacterium | reverse complement strand
TCCGCATCGGTCAGGAGAGACAAGACCGAGCGAACGACACCCACGGTTTCCCGAGATGACCGTCCGTCTTGCGGAAACCGCCGATGCCGATCGCCCCAACCATAGGGGACGACGCATGGAAGAGACGATCCACGGAGATGTTCGGCAGCGTCCGGCTGTTGCGCGCCGCACGTCGGCCCGCTCACCGGCGACGACGGCGCCCCGGCCGCCTCGCGCCGGCCGCGAGGCCGACCTCTGGGTCAGCTCGCTGGCTCCGGCCGACCTGGCCTGTCTCTTGCAGGTGATAGAGACGGAGCTGCTGCCCCGACTGGTGTCCGAATACCGGCCAGCGCACAGCCTGCCGCTGAGGGCGTCCGGCAGCCGTTGAATCCGGGGTCGTCGTCGATGGACGGGGCGGCCGGCTCGCAGCGGGCAGAACCTGACCATCGTCGAAGGAGTCCCGGAGCGGGATGAGCAAGAACCTCAAGGTCACCGCGAACCCTCGTGGCCTGAAAACGAGGCAACGACGCGCCGCAGGCGTCGCCGATGCGGCGTCAATGGGTGAGTCCGACACGTTGCAGCAGAGACTGGTCGATGCGCAGGCGACGATTGCCCGCGATTACACGCGGCTGCTCGAACTCGAGGCCCGCCACCGACATCTCTTCGACAGCGCAGAGCCCATCCTCATCGTCGAGGCGACCGGTCTCGGCGTGGTCGACGCGAACGCCGCTGCCGGCACGCTGCTCGGAGTGGAGCCGGCCCGACTCGCGGGCTCGCTGCTGTCGGCCTTGTTCAATGCAGAGGCGGTGGAGGCCATCAGGCGGCTGCGGGCGGCCGTCCTGCGGGGCGGGAGGGCCGACCCGGCCCGCATCGCCGCCAGCGGTCAGCGGCCGCGGCTGAGCGTTTCGGGCCGACCTTTCCGGCAAGACGGAAACGTCGTGCTGCTGCTGCGTCTGGAGACCGGCGACGCGCGGTCGACACGCGGCGAGCGCGACGCGTCGACCGAGCGGGACGCGCATGCCCGCGCCCGACGGGAACTGGCGAGCTACGCCTCCGGCGCGCCGGACGGCGTCGTCCTGACCGACCCGTCAGGACGCATCCTGCAGGCCAACTCGGCCTTCGTGGAGTTGGTGCAGCTCGCGACCGAAAGCCAGGTCCGCGGCGAATCGCTCGGGCGCTGGCTCGGCCGCACGAGCGTCGATCTCGGCGTCCTGCTCACCAACCTGCGCCAGCGCGGAACACTCAAGCTGTTCTCGACGAGCCTGCGCGGCGAGTACGGAACCGTCACCGAGGTCGAGATTTCCGCCGCACAGGTGACCGCGGATGACAGCGCCGTCCTGGGGTTCACGATTCGCGATGTCGCCCGCCGCCTCGCAGGCGATACCCATGTGCGCGACGACCTGTCGAAGTCGGTGGGGAAGCTGACGGAGCTCGTCGGTCGCGTGCCGCTTCGGGAGATCGTCGGCAACACCTCTGACCTGATCGAGAGGATGTGCATCGAGGCCGCGCTCCAGCTCACGCGCGACAACCGCGCGGCGGCCGCCGAACTGCTCGGCCTGTCCAGGCAAAGTCTCTACGTCAAGCTTCGTCGCTACGACATGGGCGATCTCGGGAGCGCCGAGGTGGTCGAGGAGGCCGACTCGCCGTGAGGTCGGCGCACGCGCGTCAGCGGTCGCCGGAAGGGGGCCAGGCGCGCGGTCCGAGGCTGCTGAATGCGGCGAGGATGTTCGGCGTCTTCTCTGGGTTCAGGTGCAGGTCATCGAGGACCGTCGAGTCGACCACCGTGAAGCCGTCGACGATGTCCTCGTGCTGGCGGTTGCGGTGCGCGAAGCGCATGTGCCAGTGGCGGAACAGCCGCACCGGTATCTGCTGGTCCGCCAGGATGGTGATATCCGCGTGGCGCGCATCGTGGCGGATCGAAGACCACGTGTGGGCGAGCGAATCCTCGGCGCCCTCGACCCACTGGAAGAAGTAGCCGCGGTCGTACAGCAGGAGTCCCGTGAGATCGCTCGTCTCGTTGCGCTCCCTGGCGTGCGCCAGGAGGTAGAACAGGTCAACGTCGGTCAGCGGAACCACCGCGCGACTCCGGTAGACGATCGCGGACAGGTTGCTCATGCGCGTGAGTGTCAATCTACATTGACGGAGCGCAATGTCAAGTGGGAAACTACAATGCACGATGCCTCGCCCGCGTATTTCGGCAGTCGCCGAGCTGCTCAAGCCGATCACCTGGTTTCCCCCGATGTGGGCGTTCGGCTGCGGCGTCGTCGCGTCGGGTGTGGCGGTCGGTGATCGCTGGCCGCTGGTCGTGGCCGGGCTGCTGCTGGCCGGGCCGCTCGTGTGTGCCACGAGCCAGGCCGTCAACGACTGGTACGACCGCGACGTCGACGCCATCAACGAGCCGCAGCGGCCGATCCCGTCAGGGCGCATTCCCGGTCGGTGGGGCATCCGCATCGCCTGCGGCTGGACGGTGCTGTCGCTGGCGGTCGCCACGCTGCTGGGCGTGTGGGGGTTCGCGGCGGCGGCGATCGGGCTCGCACTGGCCTGGGCCTACAGCGCGCCGCCGTTGCGCCTCAAGCTCAACGGCTGGTGGGGGAACGCGGCCTGCGCCCTGTGCTACGAAGGCCTGGCCTGGGCGACCGGGGCGGCCGTCATGGCGGGCGGCGAGCTCCCCGGCGCGCACAGCCTGGCCCTGGCCGGCCTCTACAGCGCAGGTGCGCACGGGATCATGACCCTCAACGACTTCAAGTCGATGACCGGCGATCGGCAGATGGGCATCGGCTCGCTCCCCGTGCGGCTCGGCGCCGACAACGCGGCGCGGGCGGCCTGCGCGATCATGGCCGTCCCGCAGGCGATCGTCGTCGCTTGTCTGGCGGCTTGGGGGGCCCCCTGGCACGCGGTCGCGGTGGCGACCCTGCTCGGGGTGCAGCTGCTGATGATGCGCCGCTTTCTCGCCCGTCCGGTTGACCGGGCACTCTGGTACAGCGGCTTCGGCGTTCCGCTGTACGTGAGCGGCATGCTGGTGAGCGCGTTCGCGCTGCGCTGATGTCTCGAGAGACCGGGTCGGGTTCGTTCGGGTGGTGGCCAGTGGTCCGGCTTGGCTTCGTCCAGGCGTCGATCGGCGCCGTGGTGGTGATGACGACATCGACCCTGAACCGCGTCATGGTCGTCGAGCTCGCGTTGCCGGCGCTGCTGCCCGGCCTGCTCGTCGCCTTCCACTACCTCGTCCAGGTCGTGCGGCCGCGGCTCGGTCACGGCGCCGACGTGAGCGGGCGCCACGCGGCATGGATGCTCGGCGGCGTTTCCGTGCTGGCGACGGGCGGCATCGGCGCTGCGATCGCGACGGCATGGATGGCAAGCGCGCCGCTCGCGGGCATCGCGCTCGCGGTGCTGGCTTTCGCGCTGATCGGCATTGGCGTCGGTGCTTCGGGCACCGCGCTGCTCGCGCTGCTCGCCCTCCGCGT
>JBBSPY010000351.1:0-3440 GCA_038258415.1 Burkholderiales bacterium | reverse complement strand
TGTGGTGGTGACCTGAATGGTCGAACGGAGGAAGGCCGATTCGACGCTCATGGGGCGTTCGATGGCAGGGCGGCCAGGCGGGCGGCCAGAAACCGGCGTTCCGGCGCCTGTCTCGCGAGGGCGAGGGCGCGCTCGTATGCGGCTCGCGCATCGGCGGTGCGGCCGAGCCGACGCGCGAGGTCGGCACGCGCGGCGTGCGCGAGGTGGTAGTCGGCGAGGTCGCCGCGGGCGAGGATCGCGTCGACGGCAGCGAGGCCCGCTTCGGCGCCGTCGCGCATGGCCAGCGCGACGGCGCGGTTCAGCTCGACGACGGGCGACGGCGTGAGTTGCGACAGGACGTCGTACAGGCCGACGATCTCGGTCCAGTCGGTCTCGTCGGTCGAACGCGCGTTGGCGTGCAGCGCCGAGATCGCCGCCTGGACCGAATACGGCCCGGCGGGACCGGCGGTCAGCGCCCGGTGGACGAGGGCGGTGCCTTCGTCGATGGCTGCGCGGTCCCAGCGGCCGCGGTCCTGCTCTTCGAGCAGCACGATGCCGCCGTCGGCAGCGGTTCGGGCGGCGCGGCGCGACTCGCCGAGCAGCATCAGCGCGAGCAGGCCCATCACCTCGGGCTCGGCCAGCCACTCGAGAACGAGGCGGCCGAGCCGGATCGCCTCGGCCGACAGGTCGTGACGCGTGACCGCATCGCCCGACGACGCCGAGTAGCCCTCGTTGAACACGAGGTAGACGACGCGCAGCACCGAGTCGAGGCGTGCCGGCAGCTCGGTGCGTCCCGGCACCTCGTAGGGAATGCGCGCGTCGCGGATCTTGGCCTTGGCGCGGACGATGCGTTGCGCGAGCGTCGGCGTCGGCAGGAGGAAGGCATGGGCGATCTCCTCGGTCGTCAGGCCGCAGACCTCGCGAAGGGTGAGTGCGACCTGCGCCTCGGCGGCCAGTGCGGGGTGGCAACAGGTGAAGACGAGGCGCAGTCGGTCGTCCTCGATCGGCTCGCGTTCGTCCCAGCGCGGCGCCGGGTCGGCAAACCGCTCTTCGGCGCCTTCGCCGAGATCGTCGAACCGGGTGAAGCGGGCGTTGCGGCGGATCGCGTCGATCGCCTTGAAGCGCCCTGCGGAGACGAGCCAGGCCGACGGGTTGGCCGGGACGCCGTCGGCCGGCCACTGCTCGAGTGCGGCCCGGAAGGCGTCGTGCAGGGCTTCTTCGGCGAGGTCGAAGTCACCGAGCAGGCGCACGAGGGTCGCGAACACCTTGCGGGCGTCGCGGCGGTAGACCGATTCGATCGTGGGGTTGTCGGCGGCGGCGGGCATGCGACGATGCGGCGGAAGGCGACGATGGCGGCGATGGCGGCGATGGCGACGTTGCCATTGTCGGCCGCGACGGACGACCTGCCCTAAAGGACACGCGATGCTCGAGAAACTTCCAGACGCGATCGGCCATGCCCTGCGCGACCAGCGCGCCGGTCTCGACCAGACCGCCTTTCGTCGTTACGACCTGCGCGGCGGCCTCGCCGCCATCCACGTGACGAGCCTTGCCTTTGTCGACCACGGGCCGATCCCCGCGCTCTACACCGCCGACGGGGACGGACGCTCGCCTCCGCTCGCCTGGAGTGGCGTGCCCGAAGCCGCGGCGACGGTGCTCCTCCTCGTCGAGGACGCCGACTCGCCGACGCCGCATCCACTCGTCCACGCCATCGCTGTCGACCTGCCGTCCGGCGACGGTGCGCTCGTCGAGGGCGCACTCGGCAGCGACGACGCGTCCAGCAAGGCGACCCACCTCGGCCGCAACTCCTTCCTCGGGAGCGGCTGGCTGCCGCCCGATCCGCCACCCGGCCACGGGGTGCATCGCTACGCGTTCCAGGTGTTTGCGCTGACAGCGGGCGCTGACTTCGGTGCAACGCCCGGCCGTGAGTCGGTGCTGGAGGCGATCGAGGCGCGCGGCATCGCCAGCGGCTGCCTCATCGGCACCTACGAGCGGCCGGATGCGTCGATTCCGCTCGAGGACGCTGTGCCCGCGTTCGGCGGGACCGCGCTGGCCTGAGGCCGACGCCGGCACGAGGCGACGGCGCGTGACTCAGGCGGACGCGACGCCCATGCGCGACGCGCTCGACGACTTCGTCGACGCGTTCGCGTCGGCCGCGGCGTCGGGTGCCTGGCGGCAGCTCGTGCTCTCGAAGCATCGCGCCCCGTCGGGCGACCTGCAGCGCGTGACCTTGCGCCCTGCGACGATCCGCGGCGAGGCGCGCGTCACGGTCGTGCATCGGCATGCCACACGCGACCTGACCCGCCACGTCGCCCGCGCGGACGCCGCGCAGGTCGTGCGCGACGAACTGCGCGACCGCTTCGGTCACGCGACGCTCCGGCTCGACGACGCCGAGCTGCAGCTGTTGACGAGCCGCAAGGGCCGGCGCACGCTCGTCCGTTCCCGTGGCGCGGCGCCACCGCCACCGGCCAACGAAGCCGCTGCGCCGGCGCACGACCGCGCCAGACACCGCCTCGTTCCGGTCGAGGCGCGCTTCCTGGCCGAACTCGGCATCACCGACGGACAGCACCGCGTGGTTCCGGCGATGGCGCGCAAGTGGCGCCAGATCGACAAGTTCGTCGAGGTGTTCGACCACGCGTGGCGGTCATCACCGCTGGCCGCCGCCCGCGCCATGACGGTCGTCGACTTCGGCTGCGGCAAGGGTGCGCTCACCTTCGCCGTGCACGACCACCTCAGGCGCCATCGCGTCGCGGCGACCGTCGTCGGCGTCGAGCGGCGCGCGGAGCTCGTCGACGAGGCCAACCGCATCGTGGCGCGGGTCGGCGCCGAAGGGCTCTCGTTCGTCGCCGGAGACCTGCGCAGCCACGTCGCGTCGTCGATGGACGTCACGATCGCGCTGCACGCCTGCGACACCGCGACCGACCACGCGCTCGACCTCGGAATCCGTGCCGGCGCGGCCATCCTCATCGCCTCGCCGTGCTGCCACAAGGAGCTGCGGCCGCAGCTGTCGGCACACGCTGCCGGCGCGCCGCTGGCGCCGCTGCTTCGCCACGGCGTCCACCTTGGCCAGCAGGCCGAGATGCTGACCGACTCGTTGCGCGTCCTCGCACTGGAGTCGACCGGCTACGACGCGAAGGTGTTCGAGTTCGTCTCGCCCGAGCACACTGGCAAGAACAAGATGATCCTGGCGACACGCCGCGCTGGTGCGTCACCGGCCGAGGCGCGGGCCCGTGACGAAATCGAGGTGGTGAAGACCTACTGGGGCGTACGCGAGCAATGCCTGGAGCGGTTGGTGCGCGATCGGGCTGCAACCGTCAGCCGCACGGCATGATGCGGAACTCGACTCGTCGGTCGAGCGCGTCGACGGCGTTGTCCGACCCGCTGCCGACGATGTTCTCGTGGAAGCCCTTGCCTTCGGTTTTCGTCCGGGCCGAAAGCGACGGCGACTCCGCGGTCAGCCGCGA
>JBBSPY010000350.1:0-3451 GCA_038258415.1 Burkholderiales bacterium | reverse complement strand
CGCGCCGCGCCGAGAGCGCGCCACGCGGGCGCTCGGCGTGCACCGCCACCGGCTGTCCGGCAAGCGCATCTTCTTCTTCCCCGATTCCCAGCTCGAGATCCCGCTCGCCCGCTTTCTGTCCCGCGAACTCGGGATGGCGCTCGTCGAGGTCGGCACACCCTACCTGCACCGCCAGCACCTCGCGGAAGAACTGGCGCTGCTGCCCGAAGGAACACTGCTGTCCGAGGGCCAGGACGTCGAACGCCAGCTCGACCGCTGTCGGGCGGCAGCTCCCGATCTCACGGTATGCGGCCTCGGCCTCGCCAACCCGCTCGAAGCCGAAGGGCTGCGCACGAAATGGGCGATCGAGCTCGTGTTCACGCCGATCCACGGCTTCGACCAAGCCGCCGACCTCGCCGCGCTCTTCACCCGACCGCTGCTGCGCGCAGAAGCGCTGGTCGCCTGAAGCCGCCGGACGCGACACGATGCAGCTGACCCTGTGGACCTACGAGGGCCCGCCGCACGTCGGCGCGATGCGCGTCGCCACCGGAATGAAGGGCCTGCATTACGTCCTGCACGCCCCGCAGGGCGACACCTACGCCGACCTGCTCTTCACGATGATCGAGCGCCTGCCGCGCAGGCCACCCGTGACGTACACGACCTTCCAGGCGCGCGACCTCGGCGGCGACACCGCCGAGCTGTTCAAGACCGCCGCCCGCGACGCCTACGCGAGGTTCCAGCCGAAGGCGATGCTGGTGGGCGCCTCGTGCACCGCCGAGCTGATCCAGGACGATCCGGGCGGACTCGCCCGGGCGCTGGCGCTGCCCGTGCCCGTCGTGCCCCTGGAGCTGCCCTCGTATCAGCGCAAGGAAAACTGGGGCGCAGCCGAGACGTTCTACCAGATCGTGCGCACGCTGGCGGCTGCGTCGGCGCTGCCGCCGGGCACCGCGCGGCCGCCGCGCGATGCGACCCGGCGCCCACGCTGCAACATCCTCGGGCCGGCCGCGCTCGGCTTTCGACACCGCGACGACCTGCGCGAGATCAGCTCGCTGCTCGCCACGCTCGGCGTCGACGTCCACGTCACTGCACCGCTCGGTGCCTCGGCGGCCGACATCGCACGACTCGCCGAGGCCGACTTCAACGTGGTCCTCTACCCCGAGATCGCGGGCATCGCGTCGCAGTGGCTGACCCGCAGCTGCGGCATGCCGGCGACGAAGACGATCCCGATCGGCGTCGCCGCGACGCGCGCCTTCATCGAGGAGGTCGCGGCGCTCGCCGGCGTCGATCCGGCCGCCGCGCTCGCGCCGGCGGATTCGCGCTCCGGCTGGTACGCGCGCTCCGTCGACGCAACCTACCTGCATGGCAAGCGGGTCTTCGTGTTCGGTGACGCCACCCATGCCGTCGCCGCCGCGCGTGTCGCTGCCGACGAGTTCGGCTTCACCGTCTGCGGGATCGGCACCTACGGGCGCGAGTTCGCGCGCGAGGTGCGCGAGGAGGCGAAGCGCCACGGCGTCGAGCCGCTCGTCACCGACGACTACCTAGACGTCGAGGCGGCTGTCGAGGCGCTGCAACCCGACCTCGTGCTCGGCACGCAGATGGAGCGGCACATCGCCAAGCGGCTGCGGGTGCCTTGCGCGGTGATCTCGGGGCCGGTCCACGTTCAGGACTTCCCGGCGCGGCACTCGCCGCAGATGGGGTTCGAAGGGGCCAACGTGCTCTTCGACACCTGGATCCACCCGCTGATGATGGGCCTCGAGGAGCACCTCATCGGCATGTTCCGCGACGACTTCGAGTTCCACGCGGATGCGGCGCCGTCGCATCTGGGTGGAAGCGCGAAGGCTGCCGAGGAGCCCGTCCGCACGCCGAGCGCCGATCCCATCGTCGTTCACTGGTCTGTCGACGCCGAACGCGAACTCGGCAAGATCCCTTTTTTCGTGCGCGGCAAGGCAAAGCGCAACACCGAGCGGTTCGCGACCGACCGCGGCGTGCCGACGATCACCGTCGAGACCCTGTATGACGCCAAGGCGCACTTCAGCCGTTGAGTCCCCGCGCTCGCGACGGGCGGCGCCGGCCGCCGCGTCGATGCGCGTCGTGATCGTGACCATGGACAGCCATCTGGCCGGCGCGGCCATGCGTGCGAACCGATCGCTCGCGAGCACGCTGCCGGGCCTCTCGCTCGCCGTGCACGCGGCGACGGAATGGAACCAGAGCGACGTCGCCCTCGAACGCTGCCTGGCCGACATCGCTTCGGCCGACATCGTCATCGCCACGATGCTGTTCATGGAGGATCACTTCCTCCCGGTTCTGCCTGCGCTCGAGGCACGCCGCGACCACTGCGACGCGATGGTCTGCGCCATGTCGGCCGCCGAGGTGATGAAGCTCACGCGAATGGGCAAGTTCGACATGTCCGCGGCGCCGAGCGGGCCGCTCGCGCTCCTGAAGCGCCTGCGCGGCAAGCCGGAGGCCAGGAGCGAGGCATCCGGCGCACGCGCGGAAGCCGGCGCGAAGCAGATGCGGATGCTGCGGCGCCTGCCGAAGATCCTCCGCTTCATCCCCGGCACCGCCCAGGACGTGCGCGCCTATTTCCTGACGCTGCAGTACTGGCTCGCGGGCTCCGAGCAGAACGTCGGCGCGATGGTGCATTTCCTGGTCGACCGATTCGCTGCCGGCGCGCGTCAGGGCCTGCGTGGTCTCGCCAAGGCGCCCGAGCCGGTGGAGTATCCCGAGGTCGGCGTCTACCACCCGCGCATGAGGCATCGGCGCGCGGTCGGTCGCCTGTCGCTGACACGCGACGCACTGCCGACCGTCGCCACCTCCGGCAAGCGCGGCACGGTCGGACTGCTGCTGATGCGCTCGTACCTGCTCGCGGGCAACACCGGCCACTACGACGGGATCATCACCGCGATGGAAGCGCGCGGCCTGCGCGTGGTGCCCGCCTTCGCGACCGGGCTCGATGCGCGACCCGCGATCGAGGCCCACTTCATCGACAACGGCGTGCCGACGATCGATGCGCTGGTGTCGCTGACCGGCTTCTCGCTGGTCGGCGGCCCGGCCTACAACGACGCGAAGGCCGCCGAAGACATCCTCGCGAAGCTCGACGTCCCCTATCTCGGCGTCACCCCGGTCGAGTTCCAGACGCTCGACCAGTGGGGCGCCTCCGACCGCGGCCTGATGCCGGTCGAGTCGACCATGATGGTCGCGATCCCCGAACTCGACGGCGCCACGGGCTCGATGGTGTTCGGCGGCCGTGGCAGCGCGACGCAGATCGCCTGCACCGGCTGCTCGCACGGCTGCCGTTTCGAGAACGTCGCCGGCACGCACGACATGCACAGCTGCATCGAGCGCGCCGACGCGCTCGCCGCACGAGTCGGCCGGCTGGTCGACCTGCGCCGCTCGGAGCGCGCCGATCGCAAGGTCGCGGCGGTGATCTTCAACTTCCCGCCGAACGCAGGAAACACCGGCACGGCCGCCT
>JBBSPY010000349.1:0-3484 GCA_038258415.1 Burkholderiales bacterium | reverse complement strand
CCTTCGTGGCGGGCTTCGTGGGGACGATGAACGTGCTGCCGGCGACGGTCGTGTCGCGTGACTCGGGCAAGGTCGTCGCGCAGATCGATGGCGTGGGTGCGGTCACGCTCGACGATGCGTGTCAAGCGCCGATGACGACCGCGTCGACCGCGCTGGCAAGCTTCCGGCCGCACGCGCTGCGCATCGCCGCCGTCGACGCCGCGAGCAACGCACCCGGCTCCTGGATCGCCGGCACCGTCGAAGCGACCGAGTTCCTCGGCGACTTCACCCGCTACCGCGTGCGCGCTGGAGCGAACGCGTTCACCGTCGACCAGCCCCACCTGCCGGCGCTGCCGGTGTTCTTGCCGGGCGATGCCGTCAGCCTCGCGCTCGACCCGGCGCGCATCCGCCTGCTTCCGGCTTGAGATGCTGCGCCAGCTTTCCGACACGCTCGCCTTCGACACCCGCGGTCGCGGTCTCGTCGAGATCACGCAGCCGGTGGTCGATTGGGTGGCCGAAAGCGGCTTCGAGAACGGCCTGCTGACCCTCTTCATCCGTCACACGTCCGCGAGCCTCGTGATCCAGGAGAACGCCGACCCCGACGTGCGCGCCGATCTGGACCGCTTCTTCGCCCGCCTCGTGCCGGACGGCGACGCGCTGTTCCAACATCGCGACGAAGGTCCCGACGACATGCCGGCGCACGTGCGCGCGGCGCTCACGGCGACGCAGCTGTCGGTGCCGCTGCAGCGAGGGCGTCTCGTGCTCGGAACGTGGCAGGGTGTTCACCTGTGGGAACACCGGCTGGGTCCGCACCGGCGGGAGGTCGCGTTGCATCTTCTCGGCGAGGCCTAGAGGCATCGCGGACGGCGAGACGGGAATGACGCTGGACCTGGTGATCGACACCAACGTCGTCCTCGACTGGCTCGTCTTCCGTCATCCGGACGCGGCGGTCGTGGGCGAGGCGCTGGCCTCGGGGCGATGCCGGTGGTTGTGCACCGGAGCGATGCGCGACGAGTTCGTTCGCGTGATCGCGCGCGACGCGCTCGGGCGCTGGGCGATCGACGCCGACGCTGTTCTCGCCGTTTTCGACGCCCATGCCGTCGACGTCGAGTTGCCCGGGCCACTCGGCGAAAGCGAACACCTGCGTTGCACCGATCCCGACGACCAGCCCTTTGTCGACCTCGCGATCGCGCACCGCGCGCATGCCCTGCTGACGCGAGACCGCGCCGTGCTGCGGCTCGCATCGCGGGCGAGTCGCTTCGGCGTGCTGGTCGCGACGCCGCAAGCGTGGCGGCACGTGGCAACGCCCCGCTAACCTCGCGCCATGCGCATCGGCGTCGACCTCGGCGGCACCAAGATCGAGGCCCTGGCCATCGACGCGCGCGGCGCCGAGCTCTCGCGCCACCGCGTGCCGACACCGCCGGGCCCGTATGCCGAGACGATCGAGGCGATCCGCGCACTCGTCGTCGGCATGGAATCGCGGCTCGGCGGCAAGGCGCGCGTCGGCGTCGGCACGCCGGGCGCGGTGTCGCCGGCAACCGGCCTCGTCAAGAACGCCAACTCGACGCGCCTGAACGGTTGCGCGATCGTCCACGACCTCTCGCAGGCACTCGGCCGTGAGGTGCGCGTTGCCAACGACGCCAACTGCTTCGCGCTCTCGGAAGCCGTCGACGGCGCGGCGGCCGGACATCGCGCCGTCTTCGGCGCGATCCTCGGCACCGGCGTCGGTGGCGGGCTGGTCATCGACCGCTCACCCTGGGTCGGGCCGAATGCGATCGCCGGCGAGTGGGGCCACGCCGAGATGCCGTCGCGCATCGAACACGAATTGCCGGATCTCGCGTGCTACTGCGGGCGCCGCCGCTGCATCGAGGCCTACGTGTCGGGCCCGGCGCTCGCCGCCGACCACGCGCGACGCGCACCCGGCAGCCCGGCGCGCGACGCGCGGGCGGTCGCGGCGCTCGCCGCGTCGGGCGATGCCGACGCCGTGGCGACCATGGCGCGACACGCCAACCGGGTCGCGGGCGGCCTCTCGATCGTGCTCGACATCGTCGACCCCGACATCGTCGTCCTCGGCGGCGGGCTCTCCTCGATCGATGGGCTCGCCGAGGCCGTCGCGGCGCGGCTGCCGGCACACGTGTTCTCCGACCGCGTCGACACACCCGTCGTGTGCAACCGCCACGGCGATTCGTCAGGCGTGCGCGGCGCCGCTTGGCTGTGGCCGGCCGTCTGATGGCAGGTGCGCAGCAGGCGTAGACCGAGCCGATGTTGCGACGTTGTCCTGCGTCGAGTGCGCCGCCGCGCGGGGACGATGCGTCGCTTGCACACCACGAGTCCCACCACATGACCGACCCGCGCAACGTCGCCCACGACAAGAAGGTCCAGCAGGAGAAGAAGAAGCACCACGAGGAGATCGCGCCCGGTGCGGACGAAACGCCGCAGCCAGGCAAGAAGCCGCACATGGAGCATCACGCGTCGGACGACAAGCCTGCCGACGAGGCGGCCGAACCCGAGAACGAGGCCGGCAGCTGATTCGGTTGCAGGCCCGGTTCAACGGGCCGCAGGTCAGAACACGGCGTGCGGGCCTCGCTCGGCCGTCGCGTCGCCGCGCACCAGCTGCGCATAGTGGTCGAACAGCGTCTGCTTTCCGGTCGACGGAGTAGCCGCGGCTTCGTAGCGGCCGGTGGTGGGATCGAGCACGAGCATCGACTCGGTGGCGTAGTAGCGGCCGATGCGCGCGAGTTCGGCCTTGCGCGCGAGCGCCGGCAGTGCGGGCAGTGTGGAGGCCGCAGCGCCCAGTGCGCCAGCGATGCCATCGAGCAGCGCTACCGGCACGCGGCGCACGCGCGGCGCACGGCCGAGCAGCGCGAACAGATGGTGCGCCTGGGCCAGCGGCGTGATCGCCTCGCCCGGCCCGCCGATCGGCAGCACGCGGTTGCGCCTGGCCGGGTCGTCGAGGCAACCGGCGATGAAGTCGGCGAGATCGTCGTCGGATATCGGCTTGCACGAGGTGAGCTGGCCGTCGCCGAAGACGAGGTACGGCTTGTCGCGGCGCACGCGCTCGATCTGCCCCGAGAGCGACTTGAAGAACGCCGTCGGCCGCACGATCGAATGCGCGAGGCCCGACGCCGCGAGTGCCGCCTCGGCCGCGAGCTTGGCGTGCTGGAACGCGAGGCGGGGCTTCTGGACGCAGATGGCCGACAGCAGCACGACGTGCGACACGCCGGCGTCGGCCGCGGCTTCGAACGCCTGCACGGTCGCCCGGTGGTCGACCGCCCAGGCATCGGCCGAAACACCGGTGCGCGACGCCAGGCAGGACACGAGCGCGTCGAAGCGCTCGCCGCGCAGGCCGTCGCGCACGAGCGAGGCGCGGTCGAGGACGTCGGCGAAGCGGACATCGGCGCCGGTGAGTGCCCGCATTGCCGCGGGTTCCACTGCGCTCGTCGTGCCGTTCGACCGTGCGACGCACACGACTTCGTGGCCTCGCTGCACCAGCGAGCGCACGGTG
>JBBSPY010000348.1:0-3516 GCA_038258415.1 Burkholderiales bacterium | reverse complement strand
TCGCCTGCATCTGCGCCTTCATCGCGGCGATGTTGTCGCGTGTCCACTTCGCCGGCGGCACGCGGTTCTTCATCGCCGCGTTCTCCGCGGGCAGGCCGAACGCGTCCCAGCCCATCGGCATCAGCACGTTCATGCCGGTCATGCGCAGGTGGCGGGCCAGCATGTCGTTGATGGTGTAGTTGCGCACATGGCCCATGTGCAGCCGGCCGCTCGGGTAGGGCAGCATCGAGCAGGCGTAGTACTTGGGCCGGGTGCCGTCGAGACCGACCCGATAGACGTCGCCCGCGATCCACGCCGCCTGGGCGTGCGACTCGATCTCGCGAGGGTCGAAGTCGGCGTTCATCGGCGCGTCACCATCGATCGATTATAGAAATCGGCACCGCGAAACCCTCCGACGGGCGTCTCGATTCGGCGACACCGCCGCCCGATCGGTGGCCCTCGACATGGGAATCGACAGTCCGGTCGCGATTTCCGACGATGGCCTCCCGATTCGACTGGAAAGCCTTCGATGCACGACCTTGCCTCCCGCCGCCGCCGCCTCCTGGTGAGCGGCGCCTTTGCCGCGTTCGCCGCGCCGCTGGCTTGCGCTGCCTCACGCGACCGGCGAGGCGAAGCGCCCGCGGCCATGCTCGCCGAACTCGACGACGGCCGGTCCGATCCTGCCGGCTGGCTCGTGAGCGAGAAGTACGACGGCGTGCGCGCCGTGTGGGACGGGCGGTCCTTGCGCCATCGCAGCGGCCGCCTCGTGTCGGCGCCGCGCGCCTGGGTCGACGCACTGCCGTCGACGCCGCTCGATGGCGAGCTCTGGCTCGGTCGTCGTCGTTTCGACGCGCTGTCGGCGCTCGTCCGACGCGGCGAGCCCGACGCCGACGCGTGGCGCCACGTCCGCTACCTCGTGTTCGAGCTGCCGGGCGGCGCCGGCACCTTCGCCGAGCGGGCGCGGCGGATCGATGCGACCGTCGCCATGTCGCGCCACCCGACGCTCGTGGCGGTCGCGCAGACGGTGGTCGCCGATCGTCGCGAGCTGGGGATCCGGCTCGACGCCGTCGTCGCCGCGGGAGGCGAGGGGCTGATGCTGCACGACGCCTCGGCCCCCTTTGTCTCCGGCCGCACCGGCGCGCTGCGCAAGCTCAAGCCGGTGCAGGACGACGAAGCCGTCGTCGTCGGCCATCGGGCGGGCACCGGACGCCTGGCCGGCGCGGTCGGGTCGCTTGCGGTTCGCGACGACGCCGGCCGGCAATTCTTCGTCGGCAGCGGTCTCGACGACGCGCTGCGCCGCCACGCCCCGCCGGTTGGCAGCCGGATCACGTACCGATTCCGCGACCGCACGCCTGCAGGCTTGCCACGCTTCGCGACCTACTTGCGGCGGCGCGACGATCTCTGAAGCCTTGCCTATGATTCTGCTTTTCCACTCACGCCAAGCCAGCATGACCGCCCCACGCCGTGCCATCGCGCTTCTCGCCCCGCTCGCCTGCATCGCCGTGCTCGGCGCCTGCGCCGCCGCAGACGAGTCGACGCCGCCTTCCCAGCGACCCGCCCGCGAGTACCGCACGGGGTCAAACATCCCGGTCAAGGATCCGGCGCCGCCTTTGACCGATGAGGAGCGGCGGCGACAGCAGGACGAAATCCGCCGCATTCAGAACAGCAGCGCGAGCGACAAGCCGAAGAACTGAGCGTCGAGTCGGCGGCTCGGATCACGGGCTGCTCGCCGCCGCCGGTGGTTGGGTGACGAAGCCGATCCGCGTCAGCCCTGCCTTCTGCACCATGCCGATCAGCTCGGCGACACGACCGTAGGGCACGCTGCGATCGGCGCGCAGTTGCACCTCGGTCTGCGGGTTCTGTCGCGCCGCCGCGGCCACGCGACCGGCGAGTTGAGCCGCGTCGACCGACTCGTCGCCGACAAACGTGCGGCCATCGCGGTCGAGCGCGACCGAGATGAACTGCGGCACGTCGTTCGGCTGCGCCGCGTCGCTTTTGGGCAGGTCGAGCTTGAGGCTCGACGTCATCAGCGGCGCGGTGATCATGAAGATGACGAGCAGGACCAGCATCACGTCGATCAGCGGCGTCATGTTGATGTCGCTCATCGGGGCTGCGCGCGGCGTGCGCTCGAGGCGTCCGAAGGCCATGCGTCAGCCCATGTCCTCGGCCGGGCGCTGGGCCGCTCCCGAGCCCGGCCGCTCGATGATCATCTCGCGCAGGTCGTGCGCGAAGCCTTCGAGCTCGGCTTCACTCTCGGCGACGCGCTTGCCGAACACGTTGTAGGCGAGCACCGCGGGAATGGCAACGGCGAGCCCGGCCGCGGTCATCACCAGCGCCTCGCCGACCGGGCCGGCCACCTTCTCGATCGTGATCGTCCCGGCCGCCGAGATGCTGACGAGCGCGTGGTAGATGCCCCAGACCGTTCCGAACAGGCCGATGAACGGCGCCGTGCTGCCGATCGAGGCGAGCAGGACCTGGCCGAACTGCAGCTGACCGAGCGTGGCGTGGAGCGCGTCGCGCAGGCGCCTGGTGAGCTGCGACTCGGCGCGGCCTTCGGCTTCGAGGGTGCCCGGAGCCGGCGCGACGAGTGCGGCGTCGAGCATCGGCCGCAACACCGCCTCGCGGTCGAACGCGGCGAGCTGGTCGCGACCCGACGCCAGGGTCGGCGCGGCCCAGAACGCCGGGATGGCGCGGCGCAGGTCGACCTGCACCCGCCGAAGCAGCCACGCCTTCCAGAAGATGACGACCCAGGCGCTGATCGACATCGCCAGCAGCAGCACCGCGACGGCGCGCGTGATCGCGTCGCCCTGTTCCCAGAACGCGCCGAGACCGTTCATGCTGGCGTTGCGAACCCGAGCACGTCGGCCATGTCGTAGAGGCCGGGCGGCCGGTCGACGACGAATCGTGCTGCCTGCAGGCTGCCTTGTGCGTAGGTGGAGCGGCTGGACGAGCGGTGGGTGATCTCGATGCGCTCGCCGGGACCGGCGAAGACGACGGTGTGGTCGCCGACGACGTCGCCACCACGCAGCGATGCGAAGCCGATCGTGCCGCTCCTGCGTGCGCCCGTCTCGCCGTGCCGGGCATGCTCGGCCACCGCCTCGAGCGTGGTGCCGCGGCCGCGCGCCGCGACCTCTCCCATCTGCAGCGCCGTTCCGCTCGGGGCGTCGACCTTCATGCGGTGGTGCATCTCGACGACCTCGATGTCGTAGCGCTCGTCGAGGGCGCGCGCGGCCTGCTCGATCAGGCGCAGCGCGACGTTGACGCCGACGCTCATGTTCGGCGCCAGCACGACGCCGATGCGGCGGGCGATCGCGGCGATCTCAGCCTTGTCCGCCGGCGTGAACCCGGTCGTTCCGACCACTGCCGCGACCTTGGCGTCGCGGCATGCGGCGAGATGGGCGAGCGTGCCTTCGGGGCGGGTGAAGTCGATGAGCACCTCGGCGCCTTGCAGGCCGGTCTGCAGGTCGGCGGTGACGCGCACGCCACGGTCGGCGCCGAGGCCGGCGAGCGGATCGGAGCCGATGGCCGGGCTTGCCG
>JBBSPY010000347.1:0-3520 GCA_038258415.1 Burkholderiales bacterium | reverse complement strand
TGGTTCGGCGGCTCTCAAGGCGTCGTCATCATCAAGCCCGATCCGCCGTCTTGGGCGCCGCTGTCGCAGGACCAGTGGCTCTATTTCTTCGTGCTCGGCTGGCTGGCGCTGCTGTTCGCCGTCGCCTGGAACCTGCTGCGCGGGCGCATCGGCCGCGCCATGATCGCGATCCGCGACCAGCCGATCGCGGCCGCAGCGATGGGCGTCGACACGGCGATGGTGAAGTCTCTGACGTTCGGCGTCTCGGCGCTGTACACCGGCGTCGCCGGCGCGCTCGGGGCGATCGCGGTCCAGTTCGTCGCCCCCGACTCGTTCACGGTCTTCCTCTCGATCAGCTTCGTCGTCGGCATGGTCGTCGGCGGCATCGCCTCGATATCGGGTGCGATCTGGGGAGCGCTGTTCATCCAGTTCATCCCCAACGTCGCCGACCAGATCTCGAGGGCGGCGCCGTGGGCGATCTACGGCGTCATCCTGATCGCCTTCATGTACGCGATGCCCGCGGGCGTTGCCGGAGCCATCGATCTGGCGATGCTGAAACTTTCCAGGCCACGGGCGCCTCGACCCGTTCTCAACGACCCCGCAACTCCAAGGAGCGATTCATGACCTCACGCAACCGCCGCACCCTACTCATCGGGGCCGCCTCGGCGTCCACCCTCGGCCTGTCCGGCACCCGCGTGTTCGCGCAGGCCGCCAAATACGGCCCCGGCGCCTCGGCGACCGAGATCAAGCTCGGCCAGACGATGCCCTACAGCGGCCCGGCTTCGGCCTACGGCACGATCGGCAAGCTGCACACGGCGTTCTTCGGGATGATCAACGAGCAGGGCGGCGTCAACGGCCGCAAGATCAACCTGATCAGCCTCGACGACGGCTACAACCCGGCGAAGACCGTCGAGCAGGTGCGCCGCCTGGTCGAGCAGGACCAGGTGCTGGCGCTGTTCCAGACGCTCGGCACGCCGAGCAACTCGGCGATCCACAAGTACGTCAACGCGAAGAAGGTTCCGCACCTGCTGCTCGCCACCGGCGCCACCAAGTGGGGCGACCCGAAGGACTTCCCGTGGACGATGGGCTTCAACCCGAGCTACCAGTCCGAAGGCACGCTCTACGCAAAGTACCTGCTCAAGAGCAAGCCGAGCGCGAAGGTCGCCATCCTGTTCCAGAACGACGACTTCGGGAAGGACGTGCTGAAGGGTGTCAAGGACGGGTTCGGCGCCGCCCACGCGAAGATGGTGGTGGCCGAGGCGAGCTACGAGGTCACCGATCCGACGATCGACTCGCAGATCCTGACGCTGCAGAACTCGGGTGCCGACACGTTCATCAACATCACGACGCCGAAGTTCGCCGCGCAGGCGATCAGGAAGGCCTACGACTCAGGGTGGAAGCCGCTGCACATCGTCAACAACGTCGGCGCGTCGGTCGGGTCGGTCCTGATTCCGGCCGGCCTCGAGAAGTCGGTCGGCCTGCTGACGATGCAGTACTACAAGGATCCCAACGACCCGCAGTGGAAGGACGACCCCGCCATGCTCACGTGGCGAGGCTTCATGGGCCGCTACTACCGCGACGGCGACCCCAAGGATGCGTCCAACCTCTATGCCTACATCACGGCGACGCTGATGGTGCAGATCCTCAAGCAGTGCGGCAACGACCTGAGTCGCGAGAACGTCATGCACCAGGCCGCCAACCTGCGCAACTTCAAGATGCCGCTGCTGCTCCCCGGCATGAGCATCAGCACGTCGGCCACCGACTACTTCCCGATCCAGCAGGGGCAGCTGGCGCGCTTCACCGGCAAGCTCTGGGAGAATTTCGGGGAGCTGATCGACATCAACGCGGGCTGAGACATGGCGAGGCCGTGCGGAGGTTGGGTTTAAGAAGCCTTCAAGGCGGTTTCAGGCGGCTGAAGGACTGAAAGGGGGTGCGGGCGCGACAGTTCACTCCGTCGATTCCGTACCCCAACGAACCCCAGGAGCCTGACATGACCCACGCCACCATCGCCCAACGCCTCGCCGCCTCCGTCGCCTCGGTCGCCATCACCTTCGCGGTTCTGTCGGGTGTCGCTTCCTACGCCAAGCCGCCGGTTGCCAGCCAGCTGATGGCGCAGGCCGCCGGCGTCACGGTCCGCTGAGCGCCACGCTACAACAACAGGAGGTTGCCTGCCGTGGCGTGCGGCACGGTGCTCAGGGCGACCCGATGGTCCGGCGTCACCAGGCAGCCGTCGTTGACGACCGCCAGCGCCAGCAGGTACACATCGGTGAACTGGTTGTGCCCGAGCACGCGCGGCCAGTTCACGACCCCGGGCGTTCGCAGCGAGACGCTGCTGGACCAGAACGCCAGCGCCTGCGCATGCGACGCGTGGGCCTCGTCGAGCAACGCGACCGAGACGTTGACGTCCAGCAGATGACGCGCCGGCTAGATGCCTTCCTGGTCCATCAGCGAGCGCACGTGCTCGTTGGTGATGACTTCGTCGCGTGCCGGCAGCAACGCGTACTTCGACTTCGTGGCTGCGCGCGTGATTCGCGGGCTGGATTGGGCCGCAATGCCGTCGCGTGCCAGTCCCGACATCGCCTCGCCGATGGAGATGCGTTCCCGCTGCGCGTGCGCGCGGGCGTAGGCGTAGACGTCGTCGTCGAGGGAAAGAGTGGTGCGCACCGCCACATGTTGACATCAACGAATCAGATTGGCGCTTCGATGCTTTTCCCGGAGACGCGGGCCGCGGTAGCCGGCGAGATCGATTGCTGACGACCGCCTTCAGCGCGCGTTGTTCAGGGCCACCGCGATGGCGGCGTTGGCCGATGGCTGCGTGCCGTGCCGTAGCTGCGCCTTGGCCATCAGCCGGCTGTGCTGCGGCTCGGCGATCGTCAGGGTGGCGTTGAGCAAAGTCAGCATGGTGGCGGCGGCGATGGCGGCGAAGGCGACGCGAGCGGAGATCGGCAGGCTGTTCATGGTGTTTCCCTCGGGGTGTGGGCGGGCGGAATCGACGGAGTGAACTGTCGTCGCCGGACCCCGCTTCAGTCTTGAACCGGCCTGAAAAGCGACTGAAGCGTTCTGAAGAACTCCGGCGGTCGGCGCCGGCTCGCCCAGCCGTCGTCGTCTCAGGTGAGCGGTCCCATCATCGTGTCGGGCTGCATCCGCCGCATCACGGCCGCGATCGACGGGTATTCGGTCCGGTCGTCGGCGATCAGCCGCTCGAGGTCGTGAACGTAGGCCATCGACCAGTCGGCGTACGCGCGCCCGTCGACAGGGTGGCGCGCGAGGAGCCGGACGCCGACGTGCCGTGGGTCGCCCTCGAGCAACTGAGCGTAGCAGCGACCGGAGGCAGCCGGTGACGCCCTCGCGCCAGTGTTGCGGCGCGATTGGTTCAGGATGGATCCCTGCGTCGCAGGGTGCCACGGCACGGCTGACGCAGAAGAGCTGGCGCAGCGACATGCGACCTTCAACGGCATTCGACTGTCGAACTTGATCGGCCTACCGCCGGCGCCAAAAAAAGCCCCGATGCCTGCGCCGGCCACCGTAGCGCTGCAGCCAC
>JBBSPY010000346.1:0-3520 GCA_038258415.1 Burkholderiales bacterium | reverse complement strand
TCATGTCGGCTGCGCCGCCTGCGCCGACGCCGCTGCCGCCTGCCGCTCAGACGGCGCGCCAGGCGCGTGCCGCCGCCCGTGAGGCCGACCGTCAGGCTGCACGCGAGCGTCGCGAAGCAGCCCGCGCTGCGGCCGTTGCATCGCGCGAAAAGCCCGCACCGGCCACCGGCTCGACCGCCCGCACATCGGGAACAGGCGGCGGCGCCGGAGTCGACGAATACCGCGTCGAGTCGGGCGACACGCTGTCGAGAATCGCCGACCGCGTGCAGCGCTCCGGTGTTTCACTCGACCAGATGCTGGTCGCCCTGTTCCGCGCCAACCCGAGCGCGTTCATGGGCGAGAACATGAACCGCCTGAAGGCCGGGGTCGTCCTGTCGGTGCCGACGGCCGAAGCGGCGCAGGCCACGCCGGCCGCCGAAGCGCGGCGCACGATCGTCGCGCAGAGCGCCGACTTCGGCGCCTATCGCCAGCGGCTCGCCGGTGCCACGACGACGCCACGCGAAACACCGAACGCGCGATCGTCGGCAGGCCGTGTCCAGGCCTCCGTCGAGGACCGCAAGCCAGGCGCGCCGACCACCCCCGACCGCCTCACCCTCAGCAAGGGTGCCGCCGCGAGCGCGGCCGACGATCGCCTCGCCCGCGAGCGCGAGAAGCAGGCCGCCGATACGCGCGTTGCCGAACTGAACCGCAATCTCCAGGACCTGCGGCGGATGCAAGGCGCGGCGTCCACGCCGTCGGCGACGACCACGTCGCCGCCGGTCGCGGCGACGACGCCTCCGGCTGTCAGGACCGCTCCGGCGCCCGCCCCGGCGCCAGCCGTCGTTGCGCCGCCGGCGATCCCCGTGCCGGCCCCGGCTCCGGTGGTCGTGGCGCCCGTTGCGACGCCTGCAGCCTCGGTGCCGTCGGCCGCCGCCTCGGTTCCCGCGACGACGATCGTTCCGCCCGTCACGGCGTCGGCCTCCGCTGCGAGCGGCGCTGCCGTCGCGGTCGCGGCGCGTCCGCCGACGAGCGCACCGGTCGCCGCGCGCCCGGCGACCCGGCCTGCCGGGCGCCCGGCGCCCGTGTCGGAGCCGAGCCTCATCGACACGTTGCTGGAGAACCCGCTCTATCTCGGCGCTGGCGTGCTGTTGCTGCTGCTCGCGCTGTTCGGTGTCTATCGCTTCCTGCAGCGCTCGAAGAAGGACAGCGGCGAGACGTCGTTCCTCGAAAGCCGCCTGCAACCCGACTCGTTCTTCGGCGCATCCGGCGGCCAGCGCATCGACACGCGCGACGCCGCGAGCTCGTCATCGTCGATGACGTACTCGCTGTCGCAGCTCGACGCGATCGGCGACGTCGACCCGGTCGCCGAGGCCGACGTCTACCTCGCCTATGGTCGTGACCTGCAGGCCGAGGAGATCCTCAAGGAGGCGATGCGCAGCAACCCCGAACGCCTGGCGATCCGCGCCAAGCTGCTCGAGGTGTATGCGAAGCGCCGCGACATCAAGGGCTTCGAACTGCTCGCGACCCAGCTGTTCGCGCTGACCCGCGGCGAGGGTGAGGACTGGACCAAGACGCAGGAGCTCGGCGCCCAGATCGACCCCGACAACCCGCTCTACCGCGCCGGTGGAACGCCGCAGCGACCGGGCGAAGAACCAGTCGCTCCGGAACCGCTCGGTGCCAGCACCCTGCCGGCGTCGATCGTTCCGGTTCAGTCGCAGTACGGCGCGTCGGTGAGCGGCGATTCGCAGCTGCGCGGCGACAGCCAGTTCGCCGAGGTCGATCTCGACCTCGACCTCGACAACCCCGACGTCGGCTCGCCGTCCGAGCCGATGCCGTTCGACGCCACCGAGGCGATCCCGCCCAACACCGGCACCGCCGTGAGCTACGACTCGACGCACAAGATGCCGTTGACGACGTCGAATGAGCCCGGCGTCCAGGGCCCCGACGCCCGCGACGAACCGCTCGCGTTCGACCTCTCGGGCATCAGCCTCGACCTCGACCAGGCCGACACCAAATCGGGCTCGGGCGACGCGATCGACACGCCGTTCCACGACGACGCTGCCGATCAGGATCCGCTCGCGCGCAAGCTCGAGCTGGCCGAGGAATTCCAGCGCATCGGCGACAAGGACGGCGCTCGCGACCTGCTGCGCGAGGTGCTCGCCACCGCGAGCGGTGCGACCAAGACCAAGGCGCAGGCGATGCTCGAGGACCTCGGCTGAGGATCGCGCTCGGCGTCTCCTACCGAGGCACCGCCTACCGCGGCTGGCAGAGCCAGCGCGGTGGCGCGACCGTCCAGGATCACGTCGACGCGGCGCTTTCCGCGTTCGCCGCACGCCCGCTGCGTTCGGTCTGCGCGGGCCGGACCGACGCCGGAGTCCATGCGCTGAACCAGGTCGTCCACGTCGACACCGACGTCGACCGCGAACCGCAATCGTGGCTGCGCGGCACCAACCGCCACCTGCCGGCCGACATCGCGGTGCAGTGGGCGCAGGCGGTCGGCGACGACTTCCATGCCCGCAACGCAGCGCGCGGCAGGCGCTATCGCTACCTGCTGCTCGAGTCGCCGACGCGGCCGGCGCTGGAAGCCGGACTGGCCGGCTGGGTGTTCCGCCCGCTCGACGGCGACGCGATGCGCGCCGCGTCGCGCGTCCTGCTCGGTACCCACGACTTCAGCGCCTTCCGCTCGGCCGAGTGCCAGTCGCCGACGCCAGTGAAGACGCTGCGCGCCATCGACGTCGACCGGCGCGGTGCCTACTGGCATCTCGACTTCGATGGCGATGCCTTCCTCCATCACATGATCCGCAACGTCGTCGGCTCGCTGGTTGCCGTCGGCACCGGCGCCCGCGACCCGGACTGGCTGGCCGACGTGCTCGCGGGCCGCAGCCGAAAGCGCGCCGCGCCGACCTTCTCGCCCGATGGCCTCTACTTCGCCGGCCCGTACTACGATGCCGTGCATGCGATCCCCGAGCACACGGCGGCGATGGACTTGCTGTTCTGAGGCGTCGCCGAACCGCCGTGCCGGCGCGGCACGACGCTGATGGACGTGCGGACGCGGATCAAGATCTGCGGGCTCTCGCGGCCCGAGGACATCGCCGTGGCGATCGAGTCGGGTGCAGACGCCATCGGCTTCGTGTTCTATCCGCCCAGCCCGCGAGCCGTCTCGGTCGAGCAGGCGGCGAAGCTCGCTGCCGCGCTGTCTCCGTTCGTGTCGCCGGTGGGCCTCTTCGTCGACGCCGCACGCGCCGACATCGAGGCCGCCATCGCTGCCATCCCGAACCTGGTGCTCCAGTTCCACGGCGGCGAAGACGCCGAGACCTGCGCCTCGTTTGCGCGGCCGTACCTGAAGGCGCTCGCGGTCTCGCCGGATGTCGATTTGCTAGACTGCTCACGCCGCTTCAGGAGCGCGTCGGCGCTCCTCCTCGACGCTCCCGTCGACGGCTACGGCGGCGGTGGAAAGGTCTTCGATTGGTCGCTCGTTCCCCGCGGCGGCATTCACCATCGGGTCGTTTTGTCTGGTGGGTTGCATGCCGGAAATGTCGGC
>JBBSPY010000345.1:0-3524 GCA_038258415.1 Burkholderiales bacterium | reverse complement strand
GCAGCTCGCTGTCTTCGCTCAGCTCGAGGGTCAGGTCGGCGACATGTTCGACCTCAAGAGCAGCGGCAGCGACCGCGCCTCGCCGGTCGATCCGATCCTGCTGCGGCCGGTCGACGAGCTCGAACTCACGGTTCGCTCGGCGAACTGCCTGAAAGCCGAGAACATCTACTACATCGGCGACCTGATCCAGCGCACCGAGACCGAACTGCTGAAAACACCGAACCTCGGCCGCAAGTCTCTCAACGAGATCAAGGAAGTGCTCGCTTCGCGCGGTCTCACGCTCGGCACGCGGCTGGAGAACTGGCCGCCACAGGGGCTGGACAAGCGCTGATCGCAAGACAGCACCGCCTGCGTGCTCGCCGCACGCAAGGCAAACCGCCGGTACCTGAGACGGCCGGCGGCACTCGAAGAAAGACCGAAAGGACTTCACCATGCGTCACGGCCACGGGCTTCGCAAGCTCAATCGCACCTCCGAGCACCGGCTCGCGATGTTCCGCAACATGTGCGTCTCGCTGCTCCGCCACGAGGCGATCCGCACGACGTTGCCCAAAGCCAAGGAGCTGCGCCGCGTGGTCGAGCCGCTCATCACGCTCGGCAAGCAACCCACGCTCGCCAACCGGCGCCTGGCATTCGACCGACTGCGTGACCGCGCGATCGTCACCAAGCTGTTCGGCGAACTCGGTCCGCGTTACCAGGCTCGCCCCGGCGGCTACACGCGGATCCTGAAGATGGGCTTTCGTGTCGGCGACAACGCGCCGATGGCGTTCGTCGAGCTTGTCGACCGACCCGAGCCCGTGGAAGCCGACGAAGCGATCGACGCCGACGTGAGCTGACCGTCGGTCCGGCGGCGGCCTGGCCAGCGACTACGATGCGCGGCGTCATGTAAGCCGAATTGGCTTGCATTCGACCGAACTTCCGTCGATGCCTGATCGCTCCGCCCTTCGCCTCCCGGCCTGGCTGACCGCAGCCCTGGCGGCGCTGTTGCTCGTGGCTGTCTCCGTCGGAGTGCTGCAGCGCGCAGAAGCCGCCGAAGACTTCCTCGAGCCCGACAAGGCCTTCGTCTTCTCCGCGCGTCCCCTCGGTGAGCGCTCGATCGAGGTCGTTTTCGACATCGCGCCCGGCTACTACCTGTATCGCGAGCAGTTCCGCTTCGAAGCGGCCGGCGCCACGCTCGGCTCGCCGTCGATCCCGCCCGGCAAGATCAAGTTCGACGAGACCTTCCGCAAGGACGTCGAGACCTACCGCAACTCGGTCCGCATCGCGCTGCCGGTGCTCGCGGCCAGCGGTCCTTTCACGCTCACGACAACCAGCCAGGGTTGCGCCGACGCGGGCCTGTGCTATCCGCCGCAGCAGATGGCCGCCAAGGTCAGCCTCACCGGATTCGGCGGCAACGGCGCCGTGACGCCGGTTGCCAGCAGCGCCGATGCGACCGTCACCGCCTCGACCATCGCGGCGCCGACCGCGACGTCGCCTGCGGTGATGACCACGCCGCCCGCGGCCGCCGACGCCGGCGAGTCGGGTCTCATCGATTCGGTGCTGCGCAGCGGTTCGTTCTGGGCCGTCGTCGGCGCCTTCTTCGTCGCCGGGCTGCTGCTGTCGCTCACCCCGTGCGTGCTGCCGATGCTGCCGATCGTCTCGTCGATCATCGTCGGCCAGGGTGGCTACGGGTCGGCGGCGGGCGCTTCCGCCGGCGGGCGGCGCGTCGGCGTCTCGCGCTCGCGCGGGCTCGCGCTCGCCGCGTCGTACTCGTTGGGCATGGCGATCGTCTACACGGCGCTCGGCGTCGCGGCCGGACTCGCCGGCGAAGGGCTCGCGGCGGCATTGCAGAACCCGTGGGTGCTCGGCGCCTTCGCACTCGCCCTGGTCGTGCTCTCGCTGTCGATGTTCGGCGTCTACGAGTTCCGGCTGCCGAGCAGCGTGGCCTGCCGGATGACCGAGGCGTCCCAGCGCCTACCCGGCGGCAAGGTCGCCGGCGTCTGCGCGATGGGCGGCGTCTCGGCGCTCATCGTCAGCCCCTGCGTGGCCGCGCCGCTCGCCGGCGCGATGCTCTACCTGAGCCAGACGCGTGACGTCTGGCTCGGCGGTTCGGCACTGTTCTCGCTTGCCGCCGGCATGAGCGTGCCCCTGTTGCTCGTCGGCGCCTCGGCCGGTGCGCTGCTGCCGCGTGCCGGCCCGTGGATGGTCGAGGTGAGGGTCGTGTTCGGCATGCTGCTCCTCGGCGTCGCCCTGTGGACGGTGCAGCCGCTTCTGCACGCGTCGTTCGCGGTTTTCTGCTGGGGGTTGCTCGCGCTCGGGACCGCCGCGGCGATCTACGCGCGCAGCCGTGGCGCGCTCGGCGGTGCCGCCGCGCCGTCGACGCGGTCGCCGACCGGCCTCGTCTGGCGCCATGCAGCGGCGGCGCTGCTCGCCTTGCTGGGCGTGATCGAGGTCGTCGGCGCGGCGGCGGGCGGAACCGATCCGCTCAGCCCGCTCGCCAGGCTGGGCGGGCGCTCCGGAGGTTCCGTGGCCGCGCTCGACGGCCCCGCGTTCAGGACCATCAAGTCGAGTGCCGACCTCGACGCCGCGATCGCTTCCGCCGGCCGCCCGGTGATGCTCGACTTCTACGCCGACTGGTGCGTGTCGTGCAAGGAAATGGACCGCTACACCTTCGCCGATGCTGCCGTGCAGCGACGTCTCGGGAGCGCCCTCCTGCTGCGCGCCGACGTCACCGCCAACGACGCGCAGGACCGCGAGCTTCTGCGCCGCTTCCGTCTGTTCGGACCGCCCGGCACGATCTTCTTCGACGCCGGCGGCCGCGAGGTCGCGCTGGCGCGCGTCATCGGCTTCCAGAACGCCTCGCGCTTCCTCGACACCCTGCAGCGCGCGGGTCTCTGAGCGGCTTTGGCGCGAGTGCGCTGCTATACTCTTCGGCTCAGTCGCGAGGTGGAGCAGTCTGGTAGCTCGTTGGGCTCATAACCCAAAGGTCGCAGGTTCAAATCCTGCCCTCGCAACCAAGGAAATCAGTGCCGGTCGGTGACCGGCCGAGCCAAGGCCCTCCATGCGAGGGCCTTGTCGTTCCCGGCTCATGACCCCGCGTTCGCGGGGGGTCACGACCGGTTGGAGACGCCTCCGCCACGCCCGGGCAGATTGCACGGAACGTCGGGCGCGGCGACGAGTCAGCCACCTACACTAGCCGCCCGTTCGACCCCGCCGCGAGCTGGCTCGCAACCGGCGCAACCGGCCCCGTCTTTCATGCAGCAGCAAGCAGTCCCTTCCGTTGCCCGTTCGACGGTCATCGCAGCCACGATCGGCGTCGCGATCGTCTTGCTTGCCGGCTGCGGCGACCGCAACCGCGACAAGGGCGCCACCCAGACCGCCGCCAAGGTCAACAAGGAAGAGATCACGATCCACCAGATCAACTACTTCCTCGGCCAGCAGCGGGCGCTGCCGCCGGATCAGGTCGCGTCGTCGGCGCGCCAGGTGCTCGAACGGCTGGTCGACCAGGAACTGGTGCTGCAGAAGGCAGCCGAACTCAAGCTCGACCG
>JBBSPY010000344.1:0-3568 GCA_038258415.1 Burkholderiales bacterium | reverse complement strand
CACATGACGATCACCCGGTTCTCGTTTCCTACCGCGATCCACTTCGGACCGGGCGCCCGCAGGAGCACCGGGTCGCATCTCGCCGAGCGGGGCCTTGCCCGGCCGCTGATCGTCACCGATCGCGGGCTCGCGGCGCTTCCCCTCGTTCCGGAGCTGGTCCGCGACCTCGAGCGTGCCGGCCTTGCGCCGGCCGTGTTCTCCGGCGTGCATGGCAACCCGACGGCGAGCCAGGCGATGGCGGGCGCGGCGGCGTTCAACGGGCACCGCGCCGATGCGGTGATCGGCATCGGCGGCGGTGCGGCGCTCGACGTCGCCAAGATCGTCGGCGTGATCGCCACGCGCGGCGGCGACGCGCTCGAGTACGCATACGACCATCCGCGGGTGCGGTCGATCGACGCCGACGTCCCGTACTTCGTGGCCCTGCCGACCACGTCCGGCACTGGCAGCGAGGTCGGCCGCAGCGCCGTCATCAGCGAGGACGACACCCATCTCAAGCGCATCGTCTTCTCGCCGCACATCCTCGCCAGGGCCGTCTTCGCCGACCCGGAGCTCACGCTCGGCCTGCCGCCCGCGATCACCGCGGCGACCGGCATGGACGCGCTCACGCACAACGTCGAGAGCTACCTGTCGCCGGCCTACCACCCCTTGTGCGACGGCATCGCCCTCGAAGGGGTGAAGACTGCGGCGCGCGCACTCGCCGTCGCGGTGCGCGAGCCGGGCAACCTCGCCGCGCGCGCCGACATGATGATGGCGTCGATGATGGGTGCCATCGCGTTCCAGAAAGACCTCGGCGCCGTCCACTCCTGCGCCCATGCGCTGGGCACCGTCTGCGACCTTCACCATGGGCTGGCCAACGCGCTGATGATCGACACGGTGCTGGCCTGGAATGCGGAGTCCGTGCCGGCGAAGTTCGACGAGCTCGCGCACGCGGTGGGCGCCACGGGCGGCGCCACAGGATTCATCGACTGGCTCAAGCGCCTGAAGGCCGAGATCGGCATCGCGCCCGGGCTGCGCGCGGCAGGCATCTCGCGCGACTCGATCGGCCGGCTGGTCGAAGTGGCGTGCGCCGACATCTGCCACCAGACCAACCCTCGTCCGGTCGGCGCCGCCGACTTCAAACGGCTCTTCGAAGAAGCGCTGTGATGCCGATGACCGACCGGCGCGAACGGCTGAAGATCGGCGTCTCGGCCTGCTTCATGCACGCCGACCCGAACCGCGACATCTTCAGGGGCAAGACGCTGCAATACGTCGAGCAGTCGGTGGCGCACTGGGTGATGTCGACGGGCGCGCTGGCGGTCATGGTCCCGAGCCCGGCCGGACTCACCTGGCGAGGCGATGCGACGCTGGCCGACTACGCAGGCTGGCTCGACGGCCTGGTCCTCGAAGGCGGCGTCGACGTCTGGCCCGGCACCTACGGCGAGGAGCCGCAGCACGAGAAGTGGCATGGCGACCGCATCCGCGATGAATACGAGATCGCGCTGTTGCGCGCCTTCGAGCAGCACGGCAAGCCGGTGCTGGGCATCTGCCGCGGCCTGCAGGTGATCAACGTGGCGCACGGTGGCACGCTGTGGCAGGACCTGCCGACGCACCGCCCAGGGCCGATCGGGCACCGCAACGCCGAGACCTACGACGACAACCTGCACGGGCTCTCGCTGGTTCCCGGGACGCGCCTCGCCCATCTGTTCGCGGGCATCGAGGCACCGGTGGTCAACAGCATCCATCACCAGGGAGTCAAGCACCTCGCCGAAGGCTTCGTCGTCGAGGCCACATGCCCCGACGACGGCGGCATCGAAGCCATCCGGCGCACCGACGGCAGCTACATGGCGGCGGTGCAGTGGCACCCCGAATTCCACCGCGGCGACAACGGCACGCTCGACGACCGGCCACTGCTTGAAGACTTCCTCGATGCCGCGCGGGTCGCGGCCGGACCGACATGACTGCCAAGCTCGAGATCACCAATCCAGCCGACGGCACGCGTGTCGCCGAGGTCGACGCCGACGATGCCGCCGGCGTCGCCGCCAAGGCGGCCCGGGCCCGGGCCGCGCAACCGGCGTGGGCGGCACGCCCGCTCGCCGAGCGGATCGCCTGCATCGGCCGCTTCCGCGCCTCGGTCGCAGCCGAGCTCGACGCGCTCGCGGCGACGCTCACGCTCGAGGTCGGCAAGCCGCTGCAGCAGTCGAGGAACGAGCTCAACGGCTTCCTCGGACGCATCGACTTCTTCGTCGCCGAGATTGAGCGCAGCACGTCGCGCACCGAGCTGCACGCCGACGCCACGATGCGCGAGGCGATCGGCCACGAGCCGCTCGGTGTCGTCGCCAACGTGTCGGCCTGGAACTACCCGTGGTTCGTCGGCGGCAACGTCTTCGTTCCGGCACTCATGGCCGGCAATGCGGTGCTCTACAAGCCGTCGGAGTTCGCGCTGCTGACCGGCCATCACATGGCGCGGCTGTTGCACTCGTCCGGCGTGCCCGACGACGTGTTCATCCTCGTCGTCGGCGGCGGTGACGTCGGGGCGGCGCTCGTCGAGCAGGACGTCGACGGCGTGTTCTTCACCGGCTCGGTGGCCACCGGCAAGCGCATCGCGGCGATCGTCGGGCCGCGCATGGTGAGGCTGCAGCTCGAGCTCGGTGGCAAGGACCCCGGCTACGTGGCCGACGATGCCGATGTGCAGGCCGCCGCTGAATCGCTCGCCGACGGCGCCATGTACAACACCGGACAGGCCTGCAGCTCGATCGAGCGCATCTACGTGCACGAGGCCGTGCACGATGCCTTCGTCGACGCGCTGCTGAAGTCGGTCGCCGGATTCGCCGTCGGCGATCCGATGGCCGAGGGCACCTACATCGGCCCGATCACCCGCTCGCCGCAGGTCGGCGTGATCGAGGCACAGTTGGCCGACGCGATCGCCAAGGGCGCGACCGTGCGCACGGGCGGCAGGCGCATCGACCGGCCCGGCCACTGGTTCGAGCCGACCGTGCTCACCGACGTCGACCACACGATGACGGTGATGCGCGACGAGACTTTCGGTCCCGTGGTCGGCATCCAAAAGGTCAGCGGCGACGACGAGGCCCTGGCGCTGATGAACGACACGCGCTATGGCCTCACTGCGAGCATGTACACGCGCGACGCGGCACGCGCCGAGGCCGTGCTTTCCCGTGTTCGGGCCGGCACCGTGTACTGGAACTGCTGCGACCGGGTGAGCCCGCGCCTGCCGTGGACGGGTGTCGGCGATTCCGGCGTCGGCGTCACGCTGTCGACCTACGGCATCGAGGCCTTCACCCGGCTGAAAGCCTGGCACCTGCGGTCGCCTTGACGACCGTGCCTCGCGGCGCGACCCGCCTCGCGTTGTTCGACCTCGACGGCACGCTGCTCGATGGCGACACCGATGTTCACTGGTGCGCTTTCCTCATCGACGAAGGCGATCTAGATCGTGCCACCTTCGAGCTCGCCAACCGCGACGTCGCAGCTCGCTACGCCGAAGGCGCCATCGCGGCGCAGGCGTTCTGCGACTTCTACGCGGCGACGCTCGCCGGCCGCACGCCGAAACAGTGGGCACCGCTCCGCGATCGAT
>JBBSPY010000343.1:0-3573 GCA_038258415.1 Burkholderiales bacterium | reverse complement strand
TCGGCGAAGGCGAGCTTCATCGCCTCGATCTGCAGGTGCTGGCCACGTGCGCTGTCGACCGCATGCGAGCCGATGTCGAGGTGGCGGGCGATGCCGAGTGCGATCAGCGCGGCGATGCCTTGGCCGTTGGGCGGGATCTCGTGCAGCCGATGGCCCCATGCGTCCATGCCGATCGGCTCGACCCACTCCGGCTCGTAGCCGGCGAGGTCGGCGACGGTCATCGAGCCACCGTTGCTCGCCGCGTGCGCGGCTACGGCCTCGGCGATCTCGCCGCCGTAGAGCGCGGTGCCGCGCGTTCGCGCGATGGCGCGCAGCGCGCGCGCCGCTGCCGGAAACTCGAAACGCTCGCCGACCTCGGGGGCACGACCCCGGGGCATGAAGGCGTCGGCCCAGCCCGGCTGGCCGGCCATGATCGGCACGGCCGCCACCCACTTTTCCTGCACCACCACCGGAACAGCGTAGCCGCGCTCGGCGATGTCGGCGGCAGGCTCGAGCAGGTCGGCGAAGGGAAGCTTGCCGAAGCGCTCGGAGAGGGCGACCCAGGCGGCGACCGCACCGGGAACCGTCACCGAGTCCCAGCCGCGCATCGGCGGCCGCTGCGCATCGGCTGCGTGCCGCGTGCGGAAATAGTCGCACGACCACGCGGCAGGGGCAGGGCCGGAGGCGTTGAGGCCGTGCAGGCGCTCGCCGTCCCACAGGATGCAGTAGGCGTCCGAGCCGAGCCCGTTGCTGCACGGCTCGACGATCGTCATCGCCGCGGCCGCGGCGATCGCCGCGTCGACCGCGTTGCCGCCCTGCTGCAGCATGCGCAGCCCGGCCTGCGCGGCGAGCGGGTGCGAAGTCGAGACGATGTTGCGGGCGAAGACCGGAAGGCGCCTCGACGCGTAAGGGGACGACCAGGAAAAGGAGGAGGAAGGGTTCATGCCGCCACGATAGCGCCGTCGCCGGAGTGACGAGCCGCGCGGTGCTAGTCCTCGACGAACGCGTCTTCGCGTCGCTTGCGGGTCGTTGGCAGCGACGCGACGCCGAGCATCAGCGCACAGGCCGCGAGGAGTGCCGCCGACAACGGCCGGTTGATGAAGGTGCCCCAATCGCCGTGCGACAGCAGCAGCGCCTGTCGAAGGTTGTCCTCCGTCGCCGGCCCGAGGACGAAGCCGATCAGCAACGGCGCAGGCTCGCAGCTCAGCTTGTGCATCGCGTAGCCGACGAGCGCGAAGAGCGCCGTCATGCAGACGTCGACCGCGCTGCCGCGCAGCGAGTAGACGCCGATGCACGCGATCAGCGCGACCGCCGGCGCGAGCACACGGTACGGCACCGCCAGGAGTCGCAGCCGGACGCCGACCAGCGGCAGTTCGAGGACCACGAGCAGCACGTTGCCGACCCACATCGATGCGATCAGTCCCCAGAAGAGCTGCGGGTTCGACGTCATCGCCTGCGGGCCGGGTTCGATGCCCCTGATCAGCATCGCGCCGACGAGCAGCGCCGTCGCCGCGTGAACGGGAACACCGAAGGCGAGCATCGGCACGAACGACGTGTGCGCACCGGCGCTGCCGGCGCTCGCCGGGGCGGCGACGCCGCGGACGTCGCCCTTGCCGAATCGACCGCCGGCGCCGGCGAGTTGCCGTTCCACCGCGTACGCGGCGAGCGACGAGAGCAGCGCGCCACCGCCGGGCACGGCGCCGATGACCGCGCCGAGCGACGTTCCGCGCACGACGGCGGGCCACGCCTGCGCGATGTCGTCGCGCGTCGGCCAGGAGCGATCGAGTGGCCGCGACAGCGACTCTCGGTCCGCGTCGGGGCGACCCAGGTTGGTGACGACGTCGGCGATGACGACCACGCCCATCGCGACGACGACGATGCCGATGCCACCATCGAGCTGCGCGATGCCGAAGCCGTGTCGCGCGATGCCCGAGCCCGGATCGGTGCCGACCTGCGCCAGCATCAAGCCGACGACCACCATCGCGGTCGCCTTGAACAGCGAACCCGGCGTGGCGCCTGCCGCGCCGATCAGGCCGAGCAGCAGCAGCGAGAAGTACTCCGCCGGGCCGAACCTGAACGCGAGCTCGGTCAGCGGCGCAGCAAGCACCGCCATCGCGAACGTGCCGACGCAGCCGGCGAAGAAGGCGCCGAGAACGGCGACCGAGAGCGCCGCGCGGCCACGACCCTGACGCGCCATCTGCCGGCCGTCGATGGCCGTCGCCGACCCGCCGGCGACGTCGGCCAGGATCGCCGTCGACGTGCTGCCGTACTGCGCCCCGTAGCAAACACCGGCGAGCATGATCAACGCCGGGGTCGCGTCGAGGGCGCCGGTCGCCGGCAGCAGCATGGCGACGGTGGCGACCGGGCCGATCCCTGGCAGCACGGCGATCAGCGTGCCGACGACGCAGCCAAGCAGCGCGACGAGCAGGTTCTGGACCGTGAAGGCGGCGGCGAAGCCGAGCGCGAGGTTGTCCAGAAGTTCCATGTCGCGCGCGTTCCTGCCGCGGCTAACGCGCGAACCAGGGCAACAGCGGCACCGCCGCCCCGAACCCGCTCGCGAGCACCGCCCACGCCGCGGCGCTCAGCAAGACGGTCACGACGACGACCGCCCGCCACGACGACGGCCCGCCGCCGGCGAGGCACAGCATCGCGATGAACGACGGGATCGTCAGCAACAGGCCCAGGGGTTCGATCGCCAGACCGAAGAACGCGACCGCCGCCGCCAGAACGGCGAGGGGCCGCCATGCGACGAGACCGAGTCGGTCGCCGCCCGGACTCTCGATGGTCAACGACTTGAAGACGACGACGATGCCGAGGACGGCCAGCAGGATCGACAGGCCGAGCGGGACGAAACCCGGCCCCGGATGCATCGACAGCTGCGCGAAGCGGGCCTGCAAACTGGCGGCGCAAGGATCGCCCGCCTGGCAGGCCGGCCCCATGCCGTAGGCCGATGCAGCGATCGCACATCCCGTGCCCATGACGGCGAAGGCGACGCCGGACCAGAAGTCCCGTTCGCTCTTGACCTTCACCGTGCCGCCCTGATGCGCTGCCCCGTCGCTCCGCTCACTGCTCCCAGGCAGGCGTGGCGCGCAGCACCTCGTCGAGGGTCGTCTGTCCCTCGGCGACCTTCATCGCGCCGGCGAGACGCAGGGGCCGCAGGCCGTCCTGCAGCGCCTGCTGGCGCAGGCGCGCCTCGTCGCACTGCGGCTGGATCGTGCTCCGCGCCGCGTCGCTCACCGTCAGCAGCTCGAACAGGCCGGCCCGCCCGCGGAACCCGGTCATCCGGCACTCGAGGCAACCGACCGCCTTGTACGGGCGCACGCCACCGTTGAGGCGCCACGGCTTCACCACGTCGTGCAGGGTCTCGCGCGTCACCGACTCGTCGGGCACCTTGCACGCGACGCACAGCGTGCGCACGAGCCGTTGCGCGAGCACGCCGATCAGCGTCGAGCCGATCAGGTACGGAGCGACGCCGAGGTCGTTCAACCGCGTGATCGCCGACGCGGAGTCGTTGGTGTGCAGCGTCGAGAAGACGAGGTGGCCGGTGAGCGACGCCTGGATCGCCATGTCGGCGGTCTGCAGGTCGCGGATCTC
>JBBSPY010000342.1:0-3581 GCA_038258415.1 Burkholderiales bacterium | reverse complement strand
GATCGATTCCGTCGAGCCGATCTACGGCCTCGTCGTCATGGGCCTCGTGCACCCGGACAAGGTGCGCCGCAACGCCGACGCGAAGGCCGGCGACGTGCTCGTGCTCGGCAAGCCGATCGGCGTTGGCGTGCTGTCGGCGGCCTTGAAGAAGGGCAAGCTCGACGCCGCCGGCTACGCCCGCCTGATCGACACCACGACGCGACTGAACACCCCCGGCATCGCGCTGGCCGAGATGGCCGGCGTGCATGCCATCACCGACGTCACCGGCTTCGGCCTCGCCGGCCATGCGCTCGAGCTCGCACGCGGTGCGGGCCTGGGCGTGACGATCGACTGGCCGAAGGTGCCGCTGCTCGACGGTGTGGCGGCGATGGCCGGCGACGGCTTCGTCACCGGTGCTTCCGGGCGCAACTGGGCCGGCTACGGCGCCGAGGTCACGCTCGACCCCACCCTGCCGCCGATCGCGCGCGACCTTCTCAGTGATCCGCAGACGTCGGGAGGGCTGCTGATCAGCTGCGCGCCAGAGAGCGTCGAGGACGTGGTCGCGGTCTTTCGCAGGGAGGGTTTCGAGGCGGCGGCGCCGATCGGCGTCGTGCACGAAGGGGCCGGGCTGCGAGTCGTGCCCTGACCAGCGTCGACACCGCGTGACGTGCGCGGCGGGTGGCGCCTTTGCGACGACGGTGGACGTAGACTGCGGCGCACCGTCATCCGAGGGAATTGCCATGACGTCGGCTTGGAGAAACGGCGCGCGAGGCAACTTGGTGAGCACCTTCGCGTGTGCTCTTCTTGTTCGTGCCAACGGCGCGGCTCTCGCGCAAACGCCCGCGATTGTCCAGGAGACATTTGCACCGCCGACCGAGCGCGGCCCGGTCGTCATCGTGGTCTCGGGCAATTCCGGTACGGAGCTCTATCGCGAATTCAGTGCCAATCTGGCCGCCGAGGGCTATTACGTCGTCCTCGTGGACGGCAAGGACGTGACGGTGCGGCCGACCGATCGAAGCCGGGACGGAACAGCGAACATGCGAAGCGTCATTCGCGACGCCACAGCTTCGCCGCGAGCGGCACCTGGAAAGGTGGCGCTGATTGGGCTGTCGATCGGCGGCATCGGCGTTCTCGCCTATGGGGCGCCGCTCAAGGAGCAGGTCTCAGGGATCGTCCTGTTCTATCCGGCACTCACGTTTGTCGGTTCCGCTCTGATGCCACTGTCAGCGGCCATGCAGGTTCCGGCTCTCGTCTTCGCGGGCGAAAGGGATACCTTCTCGGGCTGCTGCTGGATCGAAACGATGAAGGCGTTCGAGGCGGCGCCCAAGTCGGTTCCGTTTGAACTCGTCGTGTATCCGCAAGCCGGTCATGCCTTCAATCTGAAGAGGGTCCCGTCACCGTTGGCCTACAGGCAAGTGGACGCCGACGACGCGTGGAGGCGGACACTCGAGTTCCTGGCCAAGCATCAACCGGGAGCACGGCCTTGAGGTGACCGATCCTGTCGCGATGCGACGCGTGGTCTCCATGTCATCTTCGGGTCACGATGGATGGCTAGCGTGCGCGGCTGTCTCCTCCATCGCACACGCCTGCCTCATGTCGACCTCCTCTGACACCACTGTCTTCTCCCGCCGTTCTGCTCTCAGGTTCTTCGGCCACGCGCCGCTCCTGCCGCTCGCCTCTTCGCCCCTGGCGATCGCGCTCGCGGCCTGCGGCGGCGGCGACGACGACAGCGATTCGTCGACGAAGCTGAAGTCGGCGACCTTCAACGCCATGGCCGCGCCGACGCTCGCGACGCCGGCTGCGATGGCGACGACCTCGGTCGCATCGTCGCTCACCGCCACCTACGAAGACGGTTCGACGCAGACCTATGCGCTGTCGTACGAGCCGTTCTTCGTCACCGGCAGCGCGGTGCCCGACGGCAAGGGCGGCACGCTCGTCGCCGGCGGCTACTGGGACATCCGCAACCAGCCGATCACGGATGCCACCGACCCCGGCAACCGCCAGTTCTTCTCCGACGCGCCCGACGGCATGTCGCTGCTGACGCTGGACAAGCCGACCGTGGCGGGCGTCACCGGCAACACCGTGTTCGCGGTCGTGCAGTTCGAGTACACGACGCGCAACGTCGCCGGTGCGTCGACCTACGGCCAGCTGCCATCGCCGATCGCCGTGCTCACGCTCGACCAGAACAAGTCGACGGGCAAGCTGACGCTGGTGAAGTACGCCAACGTCGACACCAGCGGCGTCAACGGCCTGTGGATCACCTGCGGCGCCAGCCTCTCGCCTTGGAACACGCACCTCTCGAGCGAGGAATACGAGCCCGATGCGACGCTAGCGACCAACGTCCAGCTCGCGGGCTTCAGCCAGAGCCTCTACGGCAACCCGGCGACCGCCAACCCCTATCACTACGGTCACCTGCCCGAAGTGACGGTGCTGCCCGACGGCACCGGCACCATCAAGAAGCACTACGGCGTCGGCCGCCTTTCGCACGAGCTGGTCGCGGTGATGCCCGACGAGCGCACGGTGCTGATGGGCGACGACGCCACCAACGGCGGCGCCTTCATGTTCATCGCCGATCAGGCGAAGGACCTCTCGAGCGGCACGCTCTACGTCGGCAAGTGGACGCAGACCTCCGGCATCGGCCCGGGCTCGGCGACGCTGACGTGGATCAGGCTCGGCAGCGCCACCAGCGCAGAGATCAAGGCGCTGATCGACAGCGGCCTCAAGGCCGCCGACATCATGGACGTCCGCAAGACCGATCCGGCGGACACGACGTTCACGAAGATTCCGTACTCGGGCGGCTACAACTGGGTCAAGGTGATGCCCGGCATGGACAAGGCGGCGTGTTTCCTCGAGACGCACCGCTACGCCGCGCTCAAGGGCGGCAGCCTCGGCTTCACCAAGTGGGAAGGCACGACCGTCAACGTCAAGGACAAGGTCGCCTACATCGCCATGTCGCGCATCGAGGCGAGCATGCTCAACGGCTCGGGCGGCGTGATGGTCGAGGGGCCGTACTCGGGTGCCGTCTACGCGCAAAACCTCAAGGGTGGCCAGGTCGACGCGACCGGTGCCGCGATCGCGAGCGCGTGGGTTCCAGTCGACATGGCCGCAGTGCCGGCGCTGATCAGCGAAGACCTGGGCGGCGGCAAGTTCAAGGCGCAGGACGCGCTTGGCAACTTCGCGACTCCGGACAAGATCGCGACGCCGGACAACCTGAAATTCAGCGAGAAGCTGCGCACGCTGTTCATCGGCGAGGACAGCAACACCCACGTCAACAACTTCCTGTGGGCCTACAACGTCGACACGAAGGTGCTGAGTCGAATCCTGTCGTGCCCGGCGGGCGCCGAGTCGACGGGGCTGCATGCCGCCGACGAGGTCAACGGCTACACCTACGTGATGAGCAATTTCCAGCACGTGGGCGACTGGGAGTCGCCGCTGCACGACGTCGTCAAGCCGACCCTCGACCCGCTGATCCGCGCCAACTACAAGGACCGGTACGGTGCCGCGGTCGGCTACCTGGCCGGGTTGCCGAAGGATCGCTGATCCCAGGGCGGAGCCCGCTTGCCGCGTGCTCCGCCTGCGGGTAGTCTCGTTCCGTGCCGCAT
>JBBSPY010000341.1:0-3637 GCA_038258415.1 Burkholderiales bacterium | reverse complement strand
TCCAGATCAGGTTGAGGTCGCCGGCCGCAAGCGTGGCGGCGGGTGTATCGGCCGCTGCCGACGTCGGGGAATCCTGCATCGGGCTATCGTAAGCGCCCCGGAACCCGTGAGCAGGACAGACGCCGTGGCCAACCTTCTCGAGAAGCAGCATTGCAAGGCATCGTCGGCCGCGCTCGGCGCCGTCGAGATTCGCGACCACCTCGCGCAGACAAGCGGCTGGCGGCTCGAGCGCGGCGCGATCGAGAAGACGTTCGATTTCAAAGCCTGGCTCGAGACGATCGCCTTCGTCAACGCGCTGGCCTGGGTCTGCCAGATCGAGGACCACCACCCCGATCTGCAGGTGAGCTACGACCGGTGCACCGTGCGCTTCTCGACGCACTCGGCCAAGGGCATCACCCTCAACGACTTCATCTGCGCCGCCAAGGCCGATGGCCTTGTCGCCTTCGCGGCGTAGCGCCTCCAAGGCCGCGGCCGGCGATCCTGGCCTGGTGGTCGCCGGCCACGGCCGGCACGTCGTCGTCGAAGCCGAGGGCGGCCGACGCGTCATCTGCCATGTTCGCGGCAAGCGCAACGACTGCGTCGTCGGCGACCGCGTGCGCTGGCAGCCGAGCGGCGACGAAGGCGTGGTCGACGCCATCGAACCGCGCGACAGCCTCTTCTACCGGCAGGACGCGATGCGCACCAAGGCGTTCGCGGCGAACATCGACCAGTTGCTCGTCGTGATCGCGGTCGAGCCGGTGTTCAGCGAGGCGCAGCTGGCACGGGCGCTGGTCGCCGCGAGCGAGGCGAAGGTGCGTGCGCGCATCGTCCTGAACAAACGCGAGCTGCCGGCGTTCGCGGAGGCACGCACCAGGCTCGACCCGTACGCCGCCATGGGCGTCGACGTGATCGAGGTGTCGCTCAAGGGCGAGCCGGAGGCGTCGCAGGCGACCCTCGGGCCGCTCCTCGACGGACAGAAGACGCTGGTGCTCGGCCCGAGCGGCGCGGGCAAGAGCACGCTCGTCAACCGAATGGCACCGGACGCCGGAGCCGAGGTCGGCGAGCTGTCGCAGGCCCTGCGATCGGGCCGGCACACGACGACCTCGACGCGCTGGCACTGGTTGCCGGGCCGCCATGGCGCGCTGATCGACTCGCCCGGGTTCCAGTCGTTCGGACTGTTCCAGATCCCGCCGAACGAGCTCGCCTCGCACATGCCCGACCTCGCCGCGCACGTCGGCGGGTGCCGCTACTACAACTGCCTGCACGTCGCAGAGCCGGGCTGCGGCGTGCTCGCGGCGGCCGGTCGAGGCGAGATTGCACCGACTCGGCTGCGCATCTACCGCGAGATCCTCGACGAGCTGGCCGGCTCGCGCTGACGCCTCAGCCGATGAGGTTGGCGAGCGACAGCAGTGCCACCAGCAGCATCCACAGCACCACCGAACGCCAGACCAGGGCGACGACGCTGCGCAGGTGGCCGAGCTGCGGCTCGACGCCAGGAGTCGAGCCCTGCGCGTCGGCTTCGCCCGGCATCGCGCCTGCGTCAAACGTCTTGGCCCGGTCGGGCGTGATGCCCGGCGCCGAGCCGCCGCCCAGGCTGATGCCGACAGCGCCCGCGGCAGCGGCGAGGATCACGCCCTCGTTGTCGTGCTTCCAGAGGCCGGCGTCCCGACGCCAGCAGCCCACGGCTTCCTCGAAGTTGCCGACGACGGCGAAGCCCGCCGCCGTCATCCGGGAGGGAATGTGGTCGAGCAGCTGGAACAGGCGCAGCGACAGCGCGGAAAGCCGCTCGTTGACGGCGAGCGCGGAGCTGCCGGGCCGGTACAACCAGAAGCGGCTGGCGAACTCGGCCATCCGATACAGCACGGCGCCGGCCGGGCCGAGGCCGATCGTCGAGAACAGCACGAACCAGAAGAACACGCCGAAGACGTGGCGGTGCGCGGCGAGCAGCGAATGCTCGATGACATGGCGCAGCAGCTCGGACGATGGCAGCTCGCTCGCGTCGAGATGGCGCCACTCGGCGAGCAGGCGCCTGGCCTCGAGGTCGTCGCCGCGTTCGAGCGCCTCGCGGATGTCGGTGAAGTAGTGGCTGAACTGGCGAAAGCCGAGCGTCAGGTAGAGCACCGCGACGTCGAGCGCGAGGCCGAGCAGCGCGTGCACATGCTGCAGCGCGAAAAAGACCGCGAACACGGCGACTGCGGGCACGACGACCGTCACCGTCCAGACGACCCAGGCGTGCGTGTCCCGGCCGGCATCGAAGTTGCGCGCCGTCCAGCTCGCCCATCCCGTCAACGCGTCGTGGAAGACGTTGCGACGCGGCAGCGGCTTGACTTGCTCGAGCACGAGCGCGAACAAGACGGCAAAGAAGCTCATCGCGAACGATGATAGCGACGGGCTTGCGCGCTCCGTGCGCTCAGGCTGCGAGGAACCGGTAGAGGTTGCGCAGCATCGCTGCGGTGGCGCCCCAGATGAAGTAGCGGTGCGGCTGTCCGTCGGCGCCGATCGCCTGCCACGGGATCGAGAAGAACTCGCGTCGCGAGCCGCCGATGTCGACCGCGTGCCGCTGGTGATGCGCCGGGTCCATCAGCCAGTCGATGGGCACCTCGAACACCTCGGCGACCTCGAACGGATCGGGCCGCACCGTGAAACCGGGCCGCACCAGACCGACCACGGGTGTGACGACGAAGCCGGTGCCGGTGGTGTAGGTGGGCAAGCTGCCGAGGACCTCGACCTCTGCAGGCTCGAGGCCGGTCTCCTCCTGCGCCTCGCGCAGTGCGGTCGCGACCGGGCTGGCGTCGGCCGGCTCCTGACGCCCGCCGGGAAAGCTGATCTGGCTCGGATGGTCGTGCAGGTGCGCGGTGCGCTGCGTGAGCAGCACGGTCATCCGCTCGCGAAGAACCACCGGGATCAGCACCGACGCGGCGGCCGGCGCGCGTTCGACGAACGCCCGCTCGACGCTGATCTCCGGCTGCCACGCTGGCGGCGTGACGAAGCGCGTTCGAAACGCGTCGGGCGCGTAGCGGTCGGTGCCGACCGCGGGCAGGTGAGCGTCGGTGCCGAGGACCGGAAGCGCCTCGGGGTCGAACGCGAGGCTTGCAGCCAAACGCGTCAGGAAAGCTTCTCTTTGATGCGCGCCGACTTGCCCGAGCGGCTGCGCAGGTAGTAGAGCTTGGCCCGGCGAACATCGCCGCGCCGCTTGACCTCGATCGAGGCGATCAGCGGGCTGTAGAGCTGGAAGGTGCGCTCGACGCCCTCGCCGTTCGAGATCTTGCGCACGATGAAGCTGGAGTTGAGACTGCGGTTGCGCTTGGCGATCACCACACCTTCGAATGCCTGCAGGCGCTTGCGCGTGCCTTCGACGACGCTGACGCTGACGATGACGGTGTCACCGGGCGCAAAAGCGGGAATCGTCTTGTTCAGACGCGCGATTTCCTCGTGCTCGAGGGTTTCGATCAGGTTCATCGGGGCTCCGTTCGATCGTGCGCGCGCTCGTTGTGAAAAAGCTTGTTGGCGCAACCGGGGCGGTGGCCGCCCGGCCCGTCGCTGGGCGCCGCAGAGGATCGAAAAACCCTCGATTATAGGGGCCCGGTTCGCCGTGATGCCAGGTAGGCGGCATCGGCCGCGTCCAGCCGTCCGTCGGCCTCTGCGCCGGCCAGCAGGT
>JBBSPY010000340.1:0-3655 GCA_038258415.1 Burkholderiales bacterium | reverse complement strand
GAAGCGCCGCGACGCGGCGATCGAGCGCGAGGTCGACCGCGCCGAGGGCTTCTACGGCACGCTCGACGCGGCGCAGCGAGCGTTGATCGCCCGCGGCGTCGACGAATCGCCGTTCGTCGCCGAGGCAGCCTACGCCGAGCGGCTGCGCCGGCAGGAAGACGCGATCACGACGCTGCGGCGGCTGAGCGCGACGTCCCCGTCGCCGCCTCGTGCGCAGGTCGAGGCCGAGCTCGCTGCCTACCTCGCCCGCATCGACCGCTCTCCGCGCGATCAATACCGCGCCTACTCGAAGCGCCTCGTCGCGGCCAACTGCGCGGCGGCGGCTCGGCTGCACAACGCGACGACGCCGGAGCAGCGCCGCCACGCGGTTCGCAAGCTCGAGGGCTACGAAGCGGACCTGCGCTCGATGGCGGGCGACGCCGCCGGGTAGCGCGGACCTGCGAGCGGCCGGTCAGTTCGCCGCCGCGGTGTCGTCGATCGGCACGCGATGCGACGCACTGCTGACCGCCTGCGGGAAGCCCTTCATCGCCGCTGCGTACATGGCCGGCAAGATCCGCACGACGTCGGAGCTGATGCCGTCGCTCGTGGCGCGGGTCTCGTAAACCGGCTCGCCGGACTTCCGGTCGCGGATGAGTATCGCGACTTCACGCTGGAAGTACGAGGAATCCCACGCCGGACCCCAGTACCCACGCCGCCAGCCCGGGCCCCAGAAGGCCCCGCCGTAGCGCCCGTGGAAGAAGGGCCTGTGGAACGGGCCACCGGCGCCGTACCAGAACGGATCGTCGAAAGGCGAACGGTCGTACTCGGCGACGCGGGCGCCCAGTTGAACCGTGACATCCGGCGCCGTGTCAGCGGTCGTCGCCACGAAGCCCGCGCCTTCGACGGCGCGCCGCGCCGCGTCTTCGAGCACCTGTGCCTGCTGCGGCTTCGACTGTTGCGACGGCAGCCGCTCGAATGCGTAGGTCGCGGGCTTCCGGCCGGCCGGCCATTTGGAGTAGGCCGTGACCTGGCTGTCGACGCTGTCGAGCGACGCGCAGCCGCCCAGCGCGGCCAGCGCCGCCGCCGTGGCGACCGCGACGATCAGCCGTCGCGACGCGACGATGGTGCGCTCGTGTCCTCGGGGGTGTCGAAGGTCGCGGTCGATGTCCATGGAGAAGCTCCTGGCTGCAGGCGCGCCAGGGCAGGCGCGACGCTTGCGTGCAGCATCGGTAAGGCGGCAAGTCCGGTGCCGCAATCGTCGTCGTCGAAGGCGCGATCGCCCGCCGGGTCGGCTGCGCCGGTCGGTTGGAGCGTGCGGAACGGATGCAGGTTCCGGTCCATCAGGTGCGACGGAACGACGTGCCCCATGGCGTGGAAGATGCGGTCGATGCGACCCGGATGCTCGCGCTCCCACCCGCGCAGCATGTCGCCGATCTTCACCCGCTGCAGGTTGGTCTGGCTGCCGCACAGGTTGCACGGGATGATCGGATAAGCCTTCCATTGCGCCCAGCGCACGATGTCGGACTCGGCCAAGTAGGCCAACGGCCGGATCACGACGTGGTTCCCGTCGTCGCTCACGAGCTTGGGCGGCATGCCCTTGAGGCGACCGCCGAAGAACATGTTCATGAACAGCGTCTGCACCATGTCGTCGCGGTGGTGGCCGAGCGCGATCCTGGTCGCACCGATCTCGTCGGCGACGCGATAGAGGATGCCGCGGCGCAATCGCGAGCAGAGGCTGCACATCGTCTGCCCCTCGGGCACCAGCCGCTTGACGATGGAGTACGTGTCCTGCTCGACGATGCGGTATTCGATGCCGAGCGCGTCGAGGTACGCCGGCAGCACGTCTTCCGGGAAGCCCGGCTGCTTCTGGTCGAGGTTGACGGCGACGATGTCGAACGGCACCGGTGCCCGACGCCGGAGCTCGACCAGGATGTCGAGCAGGGTGTAGCTGTCCTTCCCGCCGGAGAGGCACACCATCACGCGGTCGCCCGCGTCGATCATCGCGAAGTCGACGATCGCCTGGCCGACGAGCCGGTGCATCCGCTTGCCGAGCTTGGCCATCTCGACCGGCGGCCTGCCGCGCGGCGGCCGCGCGGGTCGAGCGTGTTCCGTGTCGAGGCGCGGTGAAGGCGGATGGGTGGTGGACACGGTTGCTACAGTCGCGCGGTGAATGCGGGCGACGATGCACCCGGGGGGCTGTCCAGTGTATCGGCGGCGGGACCGCCCACCGCGGCCGACCGCCTGAGCGAGCGCATCGGCGCCGCGATCGACGCGGCCGGCGGCCGGATCCCGTTCTCGCGTTTCATGGCCATCGCGCTGTACGAGCCGGGCTTGGGCTACTACGCGAGCGGGCGGCGCCTGTTCGGCGCGATGCCCGGCTCCGGAAGCGACTTCGTCACCGCGCCGGAGTTGTCGACGATGTTCGGCCGCGCGCTCGCGCGGCAGGTCCGCGAGGCGCTCGAACGCACCGGAACCGACGAGGTCTTCGAGTTCGGCGCCGGCTCGGGCGCGCTGGCGGCGCAGCTGCTCGGTGCCCTCGATGTGTCCGATCCGGGCCGCCCTTCCGTGCGCCGCTACTCGATCGTCGAGCTGTCGGCGCCCTTGCGGCCGCGCCAGCGCGAGGCGACCGCCGCCTTCGGCGACCGCGTGCGCTGGCTCGATGCGTGGCCCGACACGATGCGCGGCGTCGTCGTCGGCAACGAGGTGCTGGACGCGATGCCGGTCGATGTCGTGACGTTCGACGGCACGGCATGGCGCGACCGCGGCGTGGCCCGCGATGGCGCCGGTCGTTTCACCTGGTCAGACGGTGACCTCGCGGCCCCGCCGCCAGCCGAGGCCGCGTTTCCGGCCGGGGCCACGCTCGAGACGCATGCGCAGGCCGAGGCCTTCGTCGCATCGCTCGCGGCGCGTCTCTCGCAGGGTGCGGCCTTCTTCCTCGACTACGGCTTCCCCGCCGACGAGCTGTATCACCCTCAGCGCGCGGCCGGCACGCTCGCCTGCCACCGCGGCCATCGCGTCGACTACGCGCCGCTCGGCGAGCCCGGCGAGAAGGACATCACCGCGCATGTCGACTTCACCGGCATCGCGCTCGCCGCGCAGGACGCCGGCCTCGCGGTCGTCGGCTACGCGTCGCAGGCGCGGTTCCTGCTGAACTGCGGCCTCGGCGAGATGCTCGCGGAAGCAACGCTCGTCGAGCGTGTCGCCGGGCAACGGCTGCTGCACGAGCACGAGATGGGCGAGCTGTTCAAGGCAATCGCGTTCTCGACCGACGACGCCTACGAGCCGCTGGGTTTTTCCTCCGGCGACCGTCGACACCGGCTCTAGACGGCGGCGGCTGCCCCTAGCGCGGCGATCCGCGCGCCGTGCACGGCGGCGCCGATCGCCGGGCCCTTCAGGCCGCGGGCCACCGCGTCGGCGGCCACCGCCGTCGCATCGACGCCCTGCACCGTCGCCATCGCGTCGAGGAGGCGTGCTCGCTGCGGGTACGGCTGGTCGTCGAGGCCGAGCCGGCCTCGGGCATCGCACTCGCACGCGAGCAGCAGGTCGGCGAACCGTTCGGGCCTGCGCAGGGCGTCGGCGCGCTCGAGCAGGCGCACCGTTGCGGCAGGGCCGAGTTCGGCGCTGCGGTGCACGTTGCCATGCTCGCGCGCGACCAGCACCGCGAGTTCGCGGCAGG